>JBAQZP010000065.1:0-15457 GCA_049791095.1 Phormidesmis sp. | reverse complement strand
TACTACTCGTGATGCCAGATTTAAAACCCTTTCGTACCAATGCTTTCAAGCCGATGTGAGCGGAATTACACGTATCTCGGCCAGGGGTCACTATCGCCCCAGACTATAAACAAACTAGCGGATGCCGTTCAACCGGCTACCCAGACCAGTCAACATTTCGAGCTAGTCTCAGGTAGCGTTCATGATGGCGATACTTTTCGTGTAAGCGACGGCGATCGCCAGATTAAAGTGCGCCTGTGCGGTATTGATGCGCCCGAGTTAGAGCAGGACAGTGGTGTTGCGTCCAGAGACCACCTTCGAACGCTGATAGCTAAAGGTAGTGGCCATGTAACGCTGGTAACTGTTGAGACAGATCAGTATGGTCGAACAATCGCCGATGTATTTGTCCCAACAGGCAACGGGGAGGAAGAAATTCATTTGAACTCTCGAATGGTGCGCGACGGCATGGCCTATGTTTATCCGCAATATGTCAGCGGTTGCCCAAATGCTACGATTATCCAAAACGCTGAAGAAACCGCTCGGAAGAACGCCGCAGGCGTATGGAAAAAATCAGTCAGCCAAAAGCCCTGGGACTACCGACGCCAGCATCAGGGAAGCTAGACTCGACATCTATCAGCGGTATTCATAAAGCAGTCTATTAGCCAACTTATTTTCGATAATCAGCGACAGTTTCAATGGTTTTAATGTCAGCCTCAACTAACCGACTTTGCGAGGCCAGATCGACTTCAAGTTTATGTTGCTCTGTTTTGAGGATACTCTGCCAAAAGAATCCGTTCTGAAAAGCAATGAGAACAGCCAGCAAGCTATCGTTGATAGTGTTGATAGTGGCATAAACACCGTAGAAAACAATAGGCGCTATCAGGATTGGTTTCATATTGCTGAACTTCAACAATGCTTTAAAGTCCGAAGAGTCCCACATCGCTTTGAAAAATATACCTACGATTGTTGCAATAAAATAGCATAACCATTTTGCTACCTGCATTAAAGGAGAAGATTGAGTAGAAAATACGGATAATGGTGAGCCTGTGGTATCGCTGCTAGGCCATATCACAGGTTCCTGGAAGCCAGAGCGAGGTAGCGTTGACGGTTCTACCGGAGCATTACGCTCTAGTTCAGGTGACGATTCATTTTCTAAAGAGCTATCCCTACTGATGATCTCGTCTATCTCTGTGTTAATAAGTAAAACCTGCCCTTGAATGCGAACCTTCTCGCGCTCATTGTCTGCGGTTGGGTTTTCTTGCACTGATATTTCAACCAGATCCTCTTGCAGTCTGGTTTTTAGATTGTTAAGTGCTTCTAACCGATTAGCTACCGATTCAGTGGGTAAATTAGAAAATCTAACATTGTTGGTATGATTACCTTTCTCCCAGTCATATCTAAAAACAAGCTCATTAAGGTTTTCTTGAGTAGGAGGCTTATTTATCAACCCATTCTTCTGTTCTTCATTGAATGCTATGACCGGTCTAGTTGTAGGTGTAGATATCATTGAAACACCTTTGCCCAGTAACATAACGAAGGCTAAACATAGGCCAATTACTAAAGCTCTTCGTTGTTTAGTGCGCATAGAAATATCTGGTAGTGCTTCAATGATGGGTCACTATTATTACTGATAGCCCCCTTCTCAGTTTAATGGCACAAAACACCCCTAAGGTCGGAAAACGCTGATATCTATACTTTTATCAAGCAGCACTGCTAAGATTACGATTTTATATGACCTTTTAAGACGTGTTTGTAACTAAGAACCTTGATATTTCTGTATAAACTATCTGCTAACGCCTCAAAACCAAGAGAAGTCCATCCAAGTTTCTAATATCTATTAGCATTCTGACATTAGGCATCGCTATCTCTGGCGACCCTAATCGGCATACTTACAGGGGATGTCTAAGACACCACCACCACCTATTCTTTCCGCTGGCTGAGGTTTGGAGGTGTCATCTATTTGTCAGTCTCCCCTTGTCTTGACTCTTGGCCTTCCAATCGTTGGAGCTGTCGCTGCGCCTCCGCCTCTAGCACTGGATCACCCGAATTCAGCCATGCCTCAAGTTGTGCCCGATGCACCGCCTGAGCCTGCCGCTGCCGTTGCTGCCGATACTTCTCCGCCTGCTGCGCTTTTAATAAGGCATCTGCTATCCTGGCTCGCTGCAAAGTAGCCTGAATATCTAAAACCAGTTGTTGAGGACAATGGCTCTGCGCAGCATCTGCGATCACAGATGCATCATTTTGTTCCATAGCGCTATGGCCTACAGTTTCATTCCGCACCCCCCCATCAGCAATAGGGTTACTAGATGGCTCGGCCACGCTAGAACCTTTGCTACCAGAGAGATTACACCCTACCCCCTCTAATAAGTTTGGGGGGATGGGCGGAAGGGTTTCTTCCCTTTCCGCCTCCCTTTGAGAAATTGGGGGGTGCGGGGGGTTTTCCACAGCCATTTTTGAAGATTGCACCGACTGCTGTTGCTTTACTGCCCCTTCTGCCTCCCGTATTGCTGCCAGGATGTGCGCCGGATGCCATAAATCCTTGTTCCGGTAGAGAGTAGTGCCAGAAATGCTGTTAGTGCGAATAGCGTCAAACCTAGCGGTAACTCCCTCCGGCCAATTATCAGATTTGAGCAGCGCTATCACCGCATCCCGAATGCGATCGCGAGCCGCGAGCCGCTGCTGCTCATTCCAGCTAACTTCATTCTTTGGCGCTGTTGGCTTTCCACTGCCATAAGGAAAGTAGTGGCTCTTCTCAACAGCATGCGCCCAGTCCGTCGCCCTTGCTTCAATCTCGTGCTGGTGGCCACAATAATCGGTATAGCCAGGAAGGTTGATTGCGATGCGCACAATATCATCGATGAGCGCTCTACCGATCAGCGGCGCTGGCGCATGCAACACATGCCCAAAGATGTAAGAGCGCATGGCAATGCGACCCAGCAAATAATTTGTCTGCCCTGCGCCTGACCAGCCCGGTTCAATCTCAGCATTCAAGTCATTGAGAAATTTATCGGCCTTGCCGGTAATACGATACTGTCTGCGCCGGTAGAGTTTGATGATATGAGTGAGCGTTTGCTCGCAGATATCATTGCGCCTGGATGCAGCTTCCCAGCGACGAGTGAACATTCGCTCACTACTGGCGACGGGTTGTAGTGATTGATCCAAAAGGTATGACCCTTGCTGCATCGGTAGGCGATGACCGTTATAAAGACTGATCGTGCCGTCTATCGAAAATGGTTTTTGGTTTGGAAACACTTCCAGCCAACCGGCCATGATTTTGAAGCCTGCTTTCTCTAATAGAGCACAGATACCGACAGCTAGCTTCCATGACGGCAATGCTTTCTCAAAGGGAAAGTAGAGGTGCAAGCCGCCACTGGCTGAACTGGTAATAACAAGATGTTCGACCAAACCCAATGGTTCCAGCGCCGTAATGATGCGCTCCAGGTAGTGAGGGTCGCGACGTGGATGATAGGGACTGCCTTTATCAATGTCCAGCAAACCGTAATTGGTCTCCGGGCCAAAGCGAACGCCGTAGAGATGGCTGCTTTGCAGAATGAGCCGGTCTGCTAAGGGATGACGCGACTCGGTCATCCAGTCCGGGCGATCGCCGGGTTTAGGATGCTCGGCGTAAAGATAGTCGAAGCGGTGATTCCAGATTTTTAGAAAAGAATTGTCTTCTTCAACCGGTCGAAAGACAGCGCTGGCTTTAGCCGTTAGCTGTCTTATGCGCGATAGAGGATTCATGTCTCTGGGTGGGTAAGGTACAAACCCACCAGACGTAGAGACTATGCCGCATTTGGGCAGCGTTTAGCCGGTTGTCGTTCAACCAGGGCAGATCCGCGAAAACACCCGTATTTAAAATACTTATGGAAATAGTTGCTTCTACGACTTGTCGAAGAACAAGCTATCGCCTAAAATTGCACATAGTAGCTCTGTGGACGGACTAACTCGGTCGCCAAACCTCAGTCGTTAGTGTCGTCCCACCTGGTGGTCAAACATCAATTAGAAACCTCTTGCCCTGCAAGGCGAGGGGTTTCGGCTATTTAAAGCCTTTTTCTCATATAGGATTTAGGGACTCATAACGGCTCCAGAACATATGTACAAGGCTAACTAGGGGATTTTACGCTGATATCGGCCAAAGTTCCAATAAACTAGGCTTGACCGGTGGCACGATGTCATCCTTCCAAAACTTTTGCGAAAACTTGTGTGTTGATCTTTTCCAGTTTGGCAAGCTTCTCTAGCCGTAGCGTATTCGCTATATTGGCACCTCCGTCGGCATACATAGTGTCCGTTGCCAAAGAGCGTTGTTGCCAAGCATCGGCGATCGCACGACACCCTTCTGCTACCAGCGTAGGTAACGTCGGCATCTTCTTCTCGACGATTGAAGGGATGCTGCTCATATAGCCAATAGCCTTGATATAGGCATCATCCAGCGCTAGGCAGGGATAGACTTTGCATTGACTATACTTGTTGCCCTGCAAAGCGCCCAGCGCCTGCCGCTGTAAATCAGAAGTGGCTTCCGGCAATTCTGCCAGTAATGCCTCCACTATCTGTTGCCCATCCCAAGTGGTTTGTGGGTGAGAGGCAACATCAGGCGATGGAAAGGTTGTAATCGTCATGGTTTCAAACCTCTTACTTATCTAAATCAGGACGAATGGACTGTTGATCATCGGCAGCAAACTGATAAAAGTAGCCATCCTTATAGGCGGCAAAATGATATTTGGTTAAACGGCTAAGCAATTCGGGTGACTCTGCCCCCCGGCTAGCGCTACTGAGTACTCGCAGCAAAACGGCATTGAGTTTGCCAATTCTGATGTTGGCAAAACCGCGCCGATTCTTACCGGTCTTGTCAGGGTCAATAACATTGGCCAGCGGCGATGCCGGGAATTCAGGATATTGTCCATCGGTGTAAGCCGGTAAAACTGTTGTCCAGTCAGCATAGAGATCGAAGAACGCCTTCGAATCTGCATCCAATCCTCTGGCCTCAGCCTCGATATCGGCACACTTCAATAGGAAGTCACGATGTCGACTGCAAAAGGCGCTGGCAATTTGGGTCAGAAGCCCCTTCTTGTTCCATCCCAAATAAGACACCGAGGCAAGGTAATAATTTTCCCAAGTCTCTTGTTCTACATGGATATAACTGAGGGGCAGGTCGATATACACAGCATCAACACCATCATTAATGCTGTCTATCCTATCTGTTTTATGGTCATCCGTCATAAATGATTGTCTACACAATTACTTATTGAGTTAATTTACCATAAATTGTGTTAATGTGGCTGCAAGCAGGGATGAAAAAGGTTGTGTTCGGTCGCCAGCACCTGAATTATCCGCGCTATAAACATCCCTCCAGACAACCATTGTTCTTCTCAAAGAAGGTGAAACCGCGATGATACAAAGCATTGAACGGCCTTTTGCGCCTACACAACACTTCCAGACCCCTGGACAGAAACGGATAGCAGCGGTTGGTGTGGCCGTTGGTAACCATGCCATTAAAGTCAGCACTGAAAACGGCGACCTAATCGTGCGCTCCCAGTCACTGCCCTATCACCCTGACTTGCTGGCAGGCTCTGACACCTTGCTACTGGGCGAAGCCTTAAGCACACCGCTCTTTGAGGGTAAGCTCGCCATTGGCACCGGCATCGATACCTATAACGGGGTACAGACACTGGCTTATGGCCTAAAAGGCGAGCTATATGCCCGCTATGCGCTGTTGGCGATCGCCGCCGTTGTAGATGACAACGCTACGATCAATCTGGCCGTCAGCCTGCCTACCAGCCAGATGCAGCCACTGATCGAGCCGCTGATGGGCCATCACGAACTGATTATCAACAACCAGCGCAAAACCTTCTCCATCCACGCGATTAGCTTTAAGCCCGAAGGACTGGGTGCTGCAACCCGCATGCGCGAACTAAAAGCACGACGTAGCCTACAGACTGTGCCAAGCTTTGCCGCGCTAGATTTTGGCGGTGGCAACTGTTCTATTGTTGGCCTGGATGAACATGGCAAGGTTGCTGGCTTTGCGCAAACCACTCCGGGTGTTCTGGCACTTTATGCCGATATCGCCAGTACTGTGGCTGCTTCCCAGGGTGGCATTGCCCCGACCGATGATGCCGTTCGACTGGGCGTCGAACTCGGCACCTTTAAGCTCAACGGTTACGGGGCGACGGATTTTCGCGATATCTATGACAGCGCCCTGCCCCAATGGCTCAGCTCGCGACTCAGCGAGATACAAGCAAAAGCCGGAGATATTCTCGATCGCTCTGCCGTCAAGGTCGTTTGTGGCGGCGGAGCCAACCTACCAGGATTAATGGCTTCTCTGCCTACCTCCCCATCTGGCGGGTTCGTCAAAGCCGACAACCCGCAGCAGCTTGAAAGCCAGGGACTGCTGGAATACGCCAGACGGATGGAGGAGTTTATTGATGGTTAAAGCAAAACAGACCAGTAATGATCGCCGCATCACCGTTCTATCCGGGCTGTGGCCACGCTTACAAAGGCTGGCAGAAGAAGACGATGTTGCCGTCGCCGATGTGGTCAATGCCATTCTGTTGCAAAGCTTACGGCCTTACGGCATCTGTGCGGCATTTGCCACGGGCGTGTCCCCACCCGCCCCCTTTAATCAGTTGTCCCAAAATACCGGACAACATTTTGTGCAGAACCCCGATGCTAGTAGACCGCAACTGCCCGACCCCTATAAAGCCGCCGAAATTGATAGCTGGTAAGGATACAACAACATTATCCTGATTGCCGACGTCGCCCGTAAACAGTCTTGGACTGATCTCCGACCACCGTTTCTAAACTATTCCTAATGAGAATTTGATATGCAACAGACAACTGAACAGGCAACAATCCCACCGATACCGCCTAACGGCCTGATTGAAGGTGTGGATTTTGAGGTTAAACAGATAGGCAACGGCCCCTACCCCTGGCACTGGGAAGGGTTAGGCGATTATGCCCAGTGGGAGAGCAGTGAAGGCGAGCAAACGCTGGACAATGCTCGCGCTCATGCCTTTAAAGAGCTGGCTACGCTAGCACTGCCCGACCTGAACTATCAACCGGCGCTGCAGCGCGATTTTATGATTTATCCGCTGTACGGTCTCTTTTACTGGGAGTCCTGCGGCGATGTATTTGCCGATGCCTATCGCTGTAAGGATGGTTTCAAACTCCCCAGCGATGCCGAATCCAATGCGATCAATTTTCTAACAAGCCTTGATCCGGAAACCGCTGCTCCGGCTGCAACCGAGGCTGATGCCGACATTAGTGTTTTTAACATTAATGTTTCTAACACCAGTGCTTAGCAAGGTAGGGCTTATCGGGTGCGTCAACACCCATGCCCTACCTCTATCCCCGACCGAATCTCTTACCAAACCATCAAAGGATTAAACCATTATGGCACCAATAATTACGCTGACTGTTGAACAGGATGGTGATGACAATCGCGACATCAATGCGCTGGATATAGGCGCAGCGCGTCGTGAAGCCGTGATTGATCAATCGGAAGCACAAGAATTTATGGCCGATTGCCAGGGTTGGGACGAGGTCGCTGCCCGCTATCAGGACGGCACCACACTGACCAATAGAGACCGTTTTCTGATGGGCTATGGCGTCGTTCTAACGATAACCGACAAAGACTGGTCAAGTTGGCTGGAAGGCTTTGAGGTTATCGAACCCTGATCTAACAAATAGTTGCACCCCATTCCCAACAGACACGCTTGCGCGTCCCTCCCGCCATGAAACACTTCTTACGATTGACGGCTTTCTCGCTTCCCATCGCCCTGGCGGTGTTGCCAACTTGGTTATCACCGGTATGGGCGCAGTCTATTCCAACAAAGCAACAGCTTCCGCCAGCGACGCTTGCAGATACCTATCCCTATCGGCCTAGCTGCCTACAGCTTATTCCGCAGTTAAGTCCTACAAATCCGAAGTTTACGGCCTGGGGGCCAGTCATTGGCGGTGAACACCAGAGCTGGTACGGCCTGCCGACCGGCATGGCGATTACCAAGGCGATTACCGAGCTGGACGCTTTGGGATTATGTGTCAAAGGCGGCGAAGTGGTGCCATGGCAAGCGATTGACAGCATGGCTAACCTAGCGGCTGACAGTCAGCGCTCACCCCTGGAGCGCAATGTCGAGCAGCTAAAGAACGCACCCAACAACACGAACGACAGTGATGCTGGCGCTGCCGCTGTCATTTTTACCGCCCTGCTGGCCGCAGGCGGTATGTGGCTGCTGGAGCGCTTTGAGGATAGACCCTGGGCGCGGCGATTGATGGGAGAACCCACCGTCTCCCCGTCTCTGGCTTTTGCCGGTACAACCCCACGAGATCGCCCTCAATTACACAGGGGAGCCAGAACTTCTGCGTCGTTATTACCCGCTGCCGACGCGCTGCCCGACCGGATTAGTCAGCAAGAGCTGCAAGCATCCCGTCTTGTCATAGAGCAAGAGCGTTCTGCCCTAGAGGTATTGCTCGCCTCTCCCTTTGTTTCCCGTGCCATCTATGGCTTTCAGCGCACCGGCAAGACTAACCTTGTTGCTTCCGTCATGCAACAGCTAGCAGCGCGTGGGATTAGGGTGTTCTCGCTCAACCTCAGCAGTTATGGCAATGAAGATGCTGCCTACTGGAAGGACATCCGCTCGGTGCGCGGCGACCTTCTCCGTATTAAGGACGCCGAGGAAGCCCAGCGGCTTATTAACGATGCCATTGCCCTGGTCGATGATTTTATGGCTGAACCCGGCCCCGCCATTTTGACGGTGGACGAGTGGGCACCGATGACAGCCAGCCATAGCGCTTTTATTGCGCTGTTGGAACCGCTAATCAGAAGTCTAGCCAACAAGATCACGGGCCTATCGTCCAGCGGCATGAAACGGCGCAAGGCTATTTACACCATTGCTTCCGAGATGGTGGCAGGCACGATGGACGAATTTGGCAAGGCGGTTAAAAAGCTATCGGTCTGTCTGGTGGCGATCGCCCCTGGACACATCACGCAGTGGGACGGCCAGGAGTTCACCTTTAGCTGGGAGCTGTACAGTCAGGTCAGCCGCAACTATCCCGGTGTTCTGTCGCCGCCGCCCGAAGATATTACATGCGCCCGCATTGCCTTTATCAATGGCGAATGGCGACCGTTGGGAACACGGGCACTCGTAGAGGCACAGACGGGAACATCGGTTGTAGTCGCCGGAACAGCCACTGATCGCGAGCCGTCCACCCTACCCGCTACCTTGCCGCTCTCGACGGAGCTGCAGTTATTTCGAGACTGGCTAGATAAAAAGGTGGGTGAAACCATCACCCTGCAAATGTTCAAAAATGCGCGCATTTTTCGGGAGAAAGTCGCGCGTTCGGAAGCCAGTTACCTAAGCCTTTGTGACAAGTCGATTATGAAAGGCTGGCTGTCGCAGACCGCACCCGATACCTTCTTTGTTTTGGAATAACCACCTGTCTAAAGAGCCAAGCTACTGCCCACCACCTGACTACGACTGCCCAGGGCTGACCACACTGATAATCTCTGTGGCGGCTGTGGCGCTAGTGATGGCGGGGATTTCAGCCTGTGTGGTCATTGTTGAAAATTGCTGTGGCATCCCGCCACAGCGTCCAAACATGTTCCTCAATGCCTCCTCTTTTCAATACTCCTCGCACCCAACAACAAGCCATGCGAACAAAACAAGAGACGACTTCAACCACCCGGCGCGGCAACACCGCCGACGAGCGGGTCAATTATTTGCTCAATGACTATGACCGGGTGACCAAAAGCCTGGATTCTGCCAAACGACAACTTCGGCTGCACCGGCTATGTTATGCCGTTTCTTTGGTCATTCTGGGACTGGATAGCTGGTTTAGTTTTGATGTTTTGAATACGTTTGGCAGTTCGCCACAGATGGCGTTAGGGCTGACGCTGCTGATTGCCGCCACCCAATGGCAGGTCAATATCGCTATCTTCAACCGTCGCATAGGCGGCTTTCTAACACCTGATAGAGACAGAGATGGCCAGATCACGGTGAGTGAGTGGTTCCGGTGGGGTTTTCTGGTGGTTATCGTCGTTGCCGTCTACGCGCTGAATGTCGGCACCAACATGATTGGGGTGGATGGACGTGGCCTGGGCGCGATCGCCTTCTCGGTGCCCGGTGTTCCGGACTGGGGCTGGATCGCCAATTTGACTGCCTTCTTCTTTGCCACATTGCTGTGCTTCGGCGATGAGCTGATCAATGTGATGGCGGATGACAACAAAGCCTCCCTAAAGCGCCGCATTCCTGACCTAGAGAATCAGCAAGCCATTCTGGATGCCCGCGTCACCGAGGCCAAAGCCTTTAGAGAAGAGTTGATGCAGCAGGCGGAAGAGCAAGGCGTCCGGCGTGGCGCGAACTACCGCATCTGATCATAGGAAATCATCATGTTGAGTGCTGCCTCCCGTTACGGGCGACGTCGGATTTATGCCCTAAAGCGCTTCCTGCGCAGAATCACGCTGCTGACCTGGATGATATGGGCGGCGCTGGTCTCCGACCTCTGCGCCCCCGGCTATCTGCGGTTCCATCTAGGCTTCAGAGAAGTCGATGCGAGTGACACGGCCAGGGTGGTTACTACCGAAGTTACAGCACTGTGGAAGGTGGCCACCCATGCGCCTGACGATTGATACCAGCCTCAATCTCTATCGGCTGCTGCCACTGCTGCTAATCTTGTGGCCAACCGGGAATGCGGCGGCAGACCGCCTAATTGCCCACTACACCCCCCGAACGGAAATCAGCAGTGAAGCTGAAACCTATCTAAGCGAAGGCGATACCGTTGCAGGCTACGTGGTCAGTAGCGGCTATAACCTGGAGCGTGTTCATCCGGTGAAGGGAACAGTGGAACCGCATTACGGTATTGATCTGGCGACACCAACTGGTACAAAAATACTATCGCCCGAACAGATCAGCGTAGTTTGCTGGTGGGATGCGCAGGGCGGCGGCGAGGTCGCTACTATTACTATGCGTGACGGCCAGCAGTTCCAATTGCTGCATCTGTCGAGCTGTTTGGGGGGGAGTTTCCCGCAGGGCATTACGTTTGCCAGAACCGGTAGCAGTGGCCTGGGTACCGGGGCACATCTGGACGTTCGGCGCATGGATAAGACCGAGCCGACGAAGGAAGATGTTGAACCGTTTCTAACAGGCAAACCGTCCCTGCCGCTGCTGAGTGATCGCGAGCTGACTTGCAGCATTGGCGCAGCAGAAGGGACGCGTAATAGTGATTGCCAGCCAAACCGCTATTACAACGGTCATATCGACCCCGGTAATGGTGCCAATAATTTGGGGACGTTCTCCTATCAACACGGAGCACCGTCGCCGGAAGCTGCCGACCGTCGTCAGCTTGTCAGACTGCGCGAGGCAGAGAAAAGAATTCAGGCGCAGGCAGACCAGAAGTTTGGCAGGCCGCTCTCCAAAGAATCGCTAGCGTCGGCACTTGATTTGTGGAATCAGTCGCCAGAAGCCGGTAACGATTTTGTACGCCATCTCCCCTCTCCTGCCCCGACAATGGCGGAGATTATTGAAGCGCGATCGCGTTCTTATATAGATCCGCAGACTGGTGTGCTGGATGCTCCTGGTCTTGGTGATGCGGAAGCCGTTGAAGTTGATCAGACCCGCCGTACGAAGGCAATCGATTCCCAAATAGAAAGAGAGTACTCTTCACAACGCCGAAGACTTGAAAGGCTTGATAAATGAAGGTTTCACAATGAACTGCTCAAGTAAATGAGTTAAATATCATACTTTGGTCTTGATGAAGAGAAGTAAAAACAAAACATTTTTCAAGTATGATTCTTGCATCCGCACTCAGACAAGGTACTACTGTAAATCGGATGAGTATTTTCAAAATTGCAGTATGTGGACGCAAAGGTGGTGTTGGTAAAACAACGACAGCTACAGCACTTGCATCTTTCCTCGCCTCTCATGGAACTAAAGTTCTAGTGATTGACCTAGACCCTCAGAGTAATGCTGGTTTTGTTTTAGGTGTTGACCCGGTAGCCCCAGGCACTGCTGAACTAATTAAAAAGGAGTCTCCTACTCCTTTGAAAGCTTCTGAGAATCTATATGTATTACCTGGTGGAGCCGCTTTACAGGATCGTGTTGTGGAGCAAGCTGACCCAGAAGAGTTATCTTTTGCAATCAAAGAGCTTAATTCTTTCGAAGTAATTATCTTTGACTGCCCCCCAGGTATAGATACCTTGGAGAGACAGGCATTGATAGCCGCTAATATTGCTCTTGTCTGTACTAACGCCCACCCACTTGGTCTTTTGGGAGCAGATCGCGTTATAGCAGATATTAAATACCGTCAGATGCGCAATCAAGTCGGGCCGAGACATTATGCTTTTGTCTTGACCCAGGTTAATAAGTCACGAGCTTTAGATAAGGGAACACCAGGAAGCCTTGCTAAAGATTATCCTGACATACCGTTATTTAGTATTGGCCAGAATAGCGACTTAGCTTGGGCTACTGCTTCTGAAACTCCTTTCATGGATACTAATCCAAATAAGAAATCAATAGCAGATATTGAGACACTAGCTCGATGGGTTTTTCTAAAGACGGTAACGAAAGGATTAAATGATGGCCAAAAGTAGATCTGCAGATGTTCTTAGTAATAGAAAAAAGGCTACGGAAAGAATAACTGCTCAAGACCGTGAAGTTAATGAACGCCGTGAGGAAGAACGTGGGGATCTTAATTCCTTACACATAGAACGTATAAAGCATCGAACGTCTGATACCAGGCCGCTGAATGAAAAGCATGTTGCCAGCTTGATGGAATCTATAGCTATCCTGGGGTTGATTGAGCCACTGGCAGTCGATAAAGAAAAAGTTCTACTAGCTGGCGGTCATAGATTAGCTGCTATCCTATTGCTCCAAGAAACCGACCCAGAAAATTTTGACAAGCACTTTCCTGATGGCAAGGTTCCTGTCCGGATTATGTCGTTTGTGGCGTCTACTGATCCAGAAAGAGCATTACAAGTTGAGGTCGCCGAAAATGAACATCGGCGGGATTACACTCCATCCGAAGTTAGGAATATAGCTGATCACTTACGAAAAGCAGGCTATAGAGATAGTGGAGGCCGACCCAAAAAAGGCGAGAAAGCACTCATGCCTGCATTGAGTGTCGTTATTGGCAAAAATAGACGTACTATACATCGGTATCTTAGCGAACCCAGAAAGGAAAAAACTGCGACAGATGTCAGAGTTTTCCTAAGCAAAGCTAGCAAAGCTCTAAAGCAGTGGGAACAGAAAGCCCCTAAAAATAAAAAAAATCAAGAACTTTTAGAGCAGTTACCTTCACTACTAGCATTGCTCGATGATTTGACTGAATAAAATTTCATCCATTAGTTAGATTGTTTTCGTGCTTCCGCTAGTAGATACCTTATTTCTTCCTGTGGCCACCACTGTTTGAAGGCTTCAAAATCTACATCAGTAGGTGCTTTTAGAAGACCTATTATGACCCTGTTATGAAAGTCATTTTGAATATAGCGACTATTCCAACCACTATCATATCTAAACTTATCCCTAGCAATCTTGTAGCTATCATCGTGCTCAATAGATTGTAGGTAAGAAGTTCTTAGGGCTTTTTGCTGGCTGAGCGAAAGCGCTTCAAATAGTTTTAAAGAGCGGTTGTGCTTATGTGATGTCCAAATTGTCTTGAGCGTTTCACACTGTTCATCTGTAGTAGGGGCGGAATCATATTTTTCGTTAATCGCCTTAATAAGATAAGAAGGAAAGTTTTTAACCTTATTTTCTTTGTGCCGGTTGAGTGTGTACTTCAGATTTACTGCTATTTGCTCTGGAGATATGGTGCTAGCTATCTCAGCAGCTTTGTTCTGGGTTATTCCGTAAGCTATTAAAAGTTGAGCACACGTATCCTCTAGCGTTTCTAGGTTTTCACTCGGCAAAACTGTAGAGTTCAAGTTCAATGAGGGTTGAAAATTACTTTGCCTTGTTGCGGTGATGCAAAGCGCTGTAATACACCGCTTCTCACGGATGAATTCATAGCTAGCTTCAATGTCAGTGTGTTTATTAATCTCCTTAAATGCTGGTTTAATAGCTCTTTGATTAAAATACTTAAATGCTGGGTATTGATCATCGCCAATATCTAGAAGTGATCGCAGATCGGTTATTGCAAGCGGCATATTTTGAAGTCTGTCATTATGCCGTTGCAACTCATCATTCAAATATTCGTACAGCGTTAACGCATGTCCGCTTTTGATGGGAGCCTGAATTTGTAGCATAAGCCTTGAGTACAGGCGTCGCTGTAGAAATTGCTCTATGGCAATAGGATTAAACCGAAACGCCAGCTTGCCATCCTCCGGCTCATATACATAACCACTCAGAAAAGTACATGTCCATTCTTGCAACTTACTATCTTTCTTTAGGACATTCCACTTAATTGGTTTTGATAAAAGTGTATTGAATAATTCGTCTTTTAACCAAGCACTATTTTTACTTTTATCACAGCCTAAAAGCCCTAAGGTCTCCCAAACGTCGATTGCATATTGGGCTTGAGAGAAATTATCTTTAAGACCTTCATGCAGACAAATATTGACTAATTTCCTTTCCGTAGCAGTGAAACTATTTCTAATATGAACAGCCGCAGTTGGCTTATTTAAGTATTGTTGAAGGCCAATGTTTTGCATGATTACACGTTCTTGGCTTAACACAAAAGGTCGCAGCTAAAAAGTATTATTGTCACCTTTCAAGACTGCTAGGGTTCTAGTGTGACATTCGTGTCCCCGAACACGTAGACCTTACTCCCCGAACACGTAGACCTTACTCCCCGAACACGTAGACCTATCGTAATTTACTCTCTTTTCTAAATATAGCTATATCAATGGCTTGCAAAGACGTTCCCCGAACACGTAGACCTTACCCCCCGAATGCGTAGACCTTTGGATATCAATAATCTATATAAATCAATCACTTAGAGCGACTCTCCCCGAACACGTAGACCTTACCCCCGAACACGTAGACCTTTGGACGAGGATTTCATAGAAAATTCAATGCTTTATGAATGACTCCTAAAAGTATCTTTTGTTATGTTGTTGTTTAATACAACATACAAGGCGAGCAAAAAATAAAATTTTGTGTCAAAAAAAGGTAAAAACAATCTAGTTTCTATCATCAAATAATTATTTAGTAACCTGCTGTTGAGCCTGTGGAGTTGTGGGTAGCTCGTTAAGAGCCGGTAGGCTTAGAGTTATCCAAGGAGCTGTGGTAAACGATGGGAAGGAAGGCGTAGCCTTGCTGTTCTCGTTTTCCACAGCTCCGGCAAATCCATAGGCTGATGGAATAAGCTAGCAAATCAGATGCTTGGCAAAAGCTATTGAAGCAAATCTGGCCTTTACAAGCAGGGTACTCACGGTTCGCTGAAATAATTCGTGAAAAAGCAAATTGCCATAATGAGAGTGTAACCCGCAGCAGAGTAGGCATCTATGGCAGAGCTAATCGCGAACGAACGAGTTGATGATATCCCCTTATTG
>JBAQZP010000064.1:0-61059 GCA_049791095.1 Phormidesmis sp. | reverse complement strand
GGAAAACCTTGCTAAGCAGTTGATATATATACATACTAGCATGGAGTCAAGACTGTTCGCTGTCACTCACCTGGCTTTCATCCCGACGCTCAATCAAAGATTAGAGCGCGGGACTTCCCGCCGATTAGTTAAATACAGACATACTATAAGCGTGGCTGCTTTGCACCCCCCCAGATGTTCAGCTAAATCATTCAACATGCCGATACAATAAGGACTGGCAAATACACAGCTCCTTTTGTAATGGCTCAAGATAAGTCTGCTAATACTTCCAGCTCCAATGACAGTAGCGATTCTGGGATCGAAGGCATTCGCGCGACTCGCCTGCAAAAGGTAAAAGAGCTACAAGCAGTCGGCATGACGCCCTATGCTTACAAATGGAACGTAACGCATCCCGTATCTGAGCTTCAGGCCAAATTTACCGATCTGGAAGCGGGCGCAGAAGCAGACTTTGAAGTTTCTGTCGCTGGTCGCATCATGGCGCGGCGGGTCTTCGGCAAGCTGGCCTTTTTCACCTTGCAAGACGAAACCGGCACCATTCAGCTTTACTTAGAAAAGAAGACTATTCAAGCCGAAATGGGCGAAGCTGACGCGCAGGCTTTTAATCACCTGAAGCAGCTCACTGACGCAGGCGATATTTTGGGCGCACGCGGCACTATCAAGCGCACCGACAAGGGTGAACTGTCTGTCAAAGTTCAGCAATACGCCATGCTGACCAAATCGCTACTGCCCCTGCCCGACAAGTTCCACGGCCTGACCGACGTTGCCAAACGCTACCGTCAGCGCTATGTCGATTTAATCGTCAACCCCGATGTCCGACAAACCTTCCGCAAGCGCGCCCAAATCACCGCCGCCATTCGCCGCCATCTTGACGAACTTGGCTACCTGGAAGTAGAAACGCCCGTTCTCCAGTCCGAACCTGGTGGCGCAGAGGCTCGCCCCTTCGTCACTTATCACAATACGCTGGATATGGAGCTGTATTTGCGGATTGCCACGGAGCTGCACTTGAAGCGCATGGTCGTCGGCGGCTTTGAAAAAGTGTTTGAACTGGGCAGAGTCTTTCGCAATGAAGGCGTTTCTACCCGTCACAACCCAGAGTTCACCACCATCGAAATGTACCAGGCATACGGTGACTATCAGGACATGATGGCCCTCACCGAAACGATGTTAGAACAGATCGTTGAAGACGTCACGGGCAGTAAAACGGTTAGCTACCAGGGCCAAGAGATTAGCTTTGCAAAGCCATGGCAGCGCATTACGATGCATGACGCGGTGAAAGAGAAAACTGGCATCAACTTTAGCGAGCTGAGCGATTTGGCTGAAGCGAAACAGGCCGCGAAAGGGGCAGGTGTGGATAATGTCGATGACTGCGAAAGCATCGGTCATGTGCTGAATGAGGCTTTTGAACAAAAGGTAGAGGAAACACTGATCCAGCCTACTTTTGTGATCGATTATCCGGTAGAAATTTCGCCGCTTTCTAAGCCACATCGCAGTAAGCCGGGCTTGGTCGAACGCTTTGAGCTGTTTATGGTGGGACGTGAGACCGCTAATGGCTTCTCGGAGTTGACCGATCCGGTTGATCAGCGCGAGCGGTTGGAGTTGCAGGCAGCGAAGAAAGCGGCTGGCGATTTAGAAGCTCACAGCGTAGATGAGGACTTTATTACCGCGCTGGAATATGGGATGCCGCCGACGGTGGGCATGGGGATTGGGATTGACCGGTTAGTGATGGTGTTGACGGATGCGGCGAGTATTAGGGATGCGATCGCCTTCCCCCTTCTAAAACCCGAAAAATCAGAAAATGAATCATAAGATAGTCGCCAACGATTGACTAAGACCTTTTCTTAAACATCTAATAACTTAAATATTGGTGGGATAGCCTCACCCGGTAAAATAAGTAGATATCTTTGTAAGTGTTTGAATGGCTGACGTATTGGTAATTGGGTCGGGGCCAGCGGGGCTGTCTTTGGCGACGTCGCTAGAGCAGCGAGGACTAAAGGTGGAAGGGCTGACGGCGATTGACCCGACAAAGCCCTGGCCGAATACGTATGGCATTTGGGCAGATGAGCTAGAAGCGCTGGGAATGGGTGATTTTTTGGCGCATCGCTGGCAGGATACCGTTGTGCATATGGGGCGGCAGGCGATTCCTTTGCGGCGAGATTATGGGCTGATTGATCGGCAGAAGTTGCAGGGGCATTGGCTAAAGCAGAGCCAGCATCATGGGATTAAGTGGCATGAGGGCAAGGCAGTTGAGGTAAGCCATGGGGCGAAGCGCTCTGAGGTGACAGATGAGACAGGGAAGACATATAGCGCTCGGCTGGTGATTGATACGAGCGGGCATGATCCGGCGCTGGTAAGGAAGCTGGCGCAAGAGAAGCCGATTGCGTATCAGGCGGCTTATGGGATTATGGGGCGGTTTTCTGCGCCGCCAATTGAGCCGGGGCAAATGGTGCTGATGGACTATCGGGATGATCACTTGCCAGCGCCGGAGCAGCGGTTGCCGCCGACGTTTTTGTATGCGATGGATTTGGGCGATGACGTTTACTTTGTAGAAGAGACCTCTTTGGCGCATACGCCACCGGTTCGGTTTGAGACGCTGGCGCGGCGGCTGAATCAGCGGCTGGCGCAGCGGGGGGTGACAGTGGTAGAAACGCATCATGTAGAAAAGTGTTTGTTTCCAATGAATATGCCGCTGCCAGATTTGACGCAGGCGGTGGTGGGCTTCGGCGGGGCGGCGAGTATGGTGCATCCGGCGACGGGATATATGGTGGGGTCGCTGCTAAGAAGGGGGCCAGATTTGGTCAGGGCGATCGCACAATCTCTAGAAGGCGTTCATTCTTCCCCCACCCAAGTTGCTCAATCCGCCTGGAAAGCGCTTTGGCCCGAAGATCGACTCCGTAAACACTATCTTTATACCTTTGGCCTAGAGAATTTAATGGCGTTTAAAACGCGAGATCTGCAACAGTTTTTCACCACCTTTTTTGAGCTAGAACAGTCCCAGTGGGCAGGTTTTTTGGCAGATACCTCTACCCTGCCAGAGATTGTCCAGGCGATGCTAGTCCTATTTGGCCGCACGTCGAATCCGGTGCGTTGGGGGCTGATGAGTTCGGTAGTAAGCCACGGCAATTTGCTACGACGAACGCTAACAATGTGAGAAAGCTATCTTCTAAGCCTTTGCTTTCTTTGAAACGGCAGGAGAATCGCTTAGATACCAGCGCCAGGGAATATCGGCACCTTTAGAAAGGCCAATACGGGTCGTTTGAGTGATGGCCATGACGCCTGCCTTCATCCATTCAGCTACGGCTTTTGGTCGGTGCTCTACCCATAGTCCCGACTGCGGCTGAATGGGGATGCCTTTAAGCGACTCGTCTATTTGCAGTGAGCGACAAAGCTTTCCTGGGCCAGCGGCAACGCGGGGAAGTTTATCTTTTTTGGGATCTACCCAGCTTGGCAAAGTTTCTAGGTCTACGGCCCTGATCAAAATAGTGCTAGGAAAGCCATCGCGGTCGGTGACAATGTTAAAGCAATGGTACTGGCGGTAAATGCGGTAGACGTAGGCGATGCCAGCAGGGCCAAAAACCACAGCGTTGTGCTTTGTCTTAGTTTGGTAAGCGTACATGGCCGGATCGCCTTCCTGATAAGCCTCGGTTTCTACAATTTGGCCGCGTATAGTCTCGCCATTGATCTCTCGAACTAAAATGCAGCCGATTAACTCTTCTGCGACGGATAGGGAGGAGCGGTTGAACCAGTCTGCTGAGATGTGAGTTGTTTCGCTCATGTTGGTTTAGATGGTGGCTGTTTTAGATGGTGGCTTAAGAAAACTAAAAAGGTGAATCGTTTTTTGCAGATGAGGTGAGTAATTCTGCTAATAGCCCAGCGGTGAAGCATAGGCAAAGATCATGCTGTTTGCCCTCTTTGAAAGAAAATTACGCTCTATTCCTATAGCCTTTTCTTATAATGTCGTCGCTAAACGATAAAGAGACGTGAGACACTAAGCTTAGCGATGACATTTAGGGCTGCTTCACCCCATGCTACGACTTTATAAAATTACCAATAAAATTAGCTTTGATCACTTACGCGGCGACCTATTCGGCGGCTTAACAGCAGCGGTGATCGCCTTACCAATGGCCCTGGCCTTTGGTGTAGCTTCTGGTGCTGGGCCAACGGCTGGACTATACGGCGCTATATTAGTTGGCTTTTTTGCCGCGCTGTTTGGCGGTACCCCTACCCTGATTTCTGAACCAACTGGCCCGATGACAGTAGTCATTACCAGCGTCATTGCCTCACTAGTGGCAGCAGATCCAGACAATGGCATGGCGATGGCCTTCACCGTGGTGATGATGGCTGGAGTCTTTCAAATTGTGCTGGGTGTGCTGAAGCTAGGGAAGTACGTCACCCTGATGCCTTACAACGTGATTTCTGGCTTTATGTCAGGGATTGGACTAATTTTAATTATTTTGCAGATTGGCCCCATGTTAGGGGAATCTGCTCCTAAAGGTGGCGTATTGGGCACGCTGCAAAATTTGCCTGATTTGCTCAGTGCGGTTCAGCCGAGCGACCTGATACTAGCAGTCCTGACGGTGTTAATTATCCTCTTCTTTCCCAAAGGGTTAAGGAAATTTGCGCCCCCTCAGCTAATCGCCATGATTATTGGCACGCTCCTCTCTTTGAGCGTGCTGAACAGTGCTGACATGGCTCGCATTGGAGAAATTCCGCTGGCCGTACCGGAGCTGCAACTGCCGGTATTCACGAGCGCCCAGATGCGCAATATGCTGGTTAACTCGATTGTGCTGGGGACGTTGGGCTGTATTGATGCTTTGCTAACGTCAGTGGTGGCTGACAGTTTGACTCGCACCGAGCATGATTCTAATAAAGAGCTGGTTGGTCAAGGTATTGGCAATATTGTGTCTGGGCTGTTTGGCGGACTGCCAGGGGCCGGGGCAACGATGGGAACGGTGGTTAATATTAAGGCGGGCGGACGGACGGCGCTGTCGGGTCTATCGCGAGCGGTGATTTTGCTGGTTGTGGTGTTGGGGGCAAGTGGCCTGACGCAAAATATTCCGCTGTCGGTGCTGGCTGGCATCATCATTAAGGTGGGCATTGACATTATTGACTGGGGCTTTTTGAAGCGGGCTCACTACATTTCGCGTAAGTCGGCGGTGATTATGTATGGGGTGATTTTTCTGACGGTGTTTGTCGATTTGGTCGTGGCTGTGGGCGTGGGCGTTTTTGTCGCCAACATTTTGACGATTGAAAAGCTCAGTAAGCTCCGCTCGGATAAGGGCGTGACGGCAATTACGGATGATGACGATACGATCGCGTTAACCGCTGAGGAAAAAGCGCTGCTGGATCGAGCCGGTGGCCGCCTTTTGCTATTTAGCCTGAGTGGGCCAATGATTTTTGGGGTGGCGAAGGCTATAGCCCGGCAGCGTGAAGCGGTACAGAACTCTCAGGCAATGGTGCTAGACATTAGCGAAGTGCCGCATTTGGGCGTGACCACATCGCTGTCTTTAGAAAATGCAATTAAAGAGGCAGTAGAAGGCGGTCGCGATGTTTACATCGTGGGGGCTAAAGGCCAAACCTACAAGCGTCTGACTAAGCTGGGTCTGCTCAAGCTAATTCCGGCTGAGCGCTTTTTGCCCGAACGCACAGAAGCACTACGGCAGGCGCTGGCGTCTATTGGCGAGCCAGAAAAGCGCGATTACAGTTCTTTGCCAGTGGTCGAAACGGTCGAAACGCTGTAGGGCCGATTGGACAATTACAGCATGGCGCTAACGAACCCTTCTAGCCGCTCCATGCCCCGCTCGATAGTATCTAAATCGGTGGCGTAAGAGATCCGAATGGTACCTTCTGCGCCAAAGGCGACGCCTGGAATGGTGGCTACGTATTTTTCATCGAGTAGCTTTTGACAAAAGTCGATAGAGTTTATTCCTAGCTGAGTGATGTCTATCAGCAGATAAAAAGCGCCTTGGGGTTCTACATAGCTGAGGCCGTCGATGCCAGCGATCATTTTCATGATGGCACTGCGGCGTTTGGTAAAGGCGGTGAGCATCGCACCGATGCTATCGGAAGGGGTGGAAAGGGCGGCGATCGCACCATATTGCGCAAACGTACAGACGTTAGAGGTGCTGTGACTTTGCAGCGTCGTTGCCCCTCGAATGATTTCCTCGGGCGCGGCCAAGTATCCTAACCGCCAGCCTGTCATCGCATAGGCTTTAGCAAATCCGTTGCTGGTAATCGTGCGCTTAAATATCTCCGACCCTACCGCGCCAATGCTCAAGTGCTCTGCGCCATCATAGAGAATTTTTTCGTAAATTTCGTCAGAAACTACCCAGATGTCAGCTTCGACAATCACGGCTGCTATTGCCCGAATTTCATCCGGGGTGTACACCATTCCGGTGGGATTGGAAGGCGAATTAAGGACAAATAATTTTGTTTTGGGCGTGATCGCCTGGCGCAACTGCTCGGGCGTGATTTTATAGCCCGTCTCGGCGGTGGTTTGTACAATTACAGGCGTCCCTTCGGCGAGTGTCACCATATCGGGATAGCTCACCCAATAAGGCGCGGGGATAATTACCTCATCGCCTGCCTCAATGAGGGTCATCATCAGGTTATGCAGCGAGTGCTTGCCGCCGTTGGTCACCATGATGTTTTCCGGGCGGTAGGCGAGCTGATTGTCGGTTTGCAGCTTTTGGGCGATCGCCTCCCTTAATGCCGGTTCGCCTGCGGCTGGGCCATAGCGAGTTTTGCCCTGATCTAGGGCTGCTTTTGCTGCCGCGCGAATGTAGGTAGGCGTGTCAAAGTCGGGTTCACCCGCGCTAAAGCTACAGACATCTAGCCCGTCTTTTTTCATCGCCTTGGCCTTGGCAGAAATGGCCAGGGTCATAGAGGGCGACACTTGACGGATACGCTTTGCGAGCTTCATGGGCGATCGCAGGTACCTATAGCCTGCTCAAAAGAAATTGGTTAATACAATACCGTAGATCGATTTTGAGATTTCAGGGCCGCCAAGTTACAACTTAAGTCAAATTTTTCTGATGTTTTCTAATGTTTCTAACAGTGCCAGCATCTTACACAGACTACAAAGTGGCCAAGGCGTGGCCAAAAAAGTAACCGTTTAACAGCCTGCCTTCAGCAGATATTCTTCAGCAGATATTTAGGGTCTTCGACATAGCCTTGTCGAAAGTAAAACTTGTGAGCGCGATCGCGTCTGCTGTGACAGTGAACTTCAATGCGATCGCAACCCTTTGCCTTAGCCCTTTCCACCACCCTTTCTTCTAGCATTCGGCCCATGCCCAGCGATCGACTCTGCTGAGAGACGCAGAAATAGCTAATTCGGCAAAAGTCTTTTGCTAAACCTAGCTGCGGAATAAAGTGAAGTGAAACAAGCCCAACGAGGTCACCGGCTTCGTGGGTCGCAACGAGTAACAATGCATCAGGACGAGCGATTAGCTGACGCAGTCTCTCTTCAATAAAGTTTTCTGTCCTAGGATATCAAGTTGAGCGAGCAAGCAGGCGATCGCCTCTGCATCGCCGATCTTTCCATCCCGAATTTTGATAGTGTCGTTAGCTTTGGGCAATTCCTTCATTCCCCGAAAAAGTAAACGCATTACAGCCAGCTATGCCTGCCTATATGCCTGCCTATAGATAGAAGGGATAGTGAGGGATTGCTGCTAAACAATATTAGGCTTAAATGTCTATATTTTGCCATCATCAGCCGCCATATACGTTAAGAGGAGAGTCTGATTTAGCAAACACCAGAGTTTAGCAACACCAGACCAGTCCTTCAAGATCAAAAATTCGTCTTTTCACACAAAGGCTAAAATCCTATGACTAACGCTGTCGAATTCAAATTATTGGCTCCTTACAACGCCAAAGCTTCTTTGGTAGGAGATTTTGTGAAGGATGGTTCTGTCGATATGGAGAAGGGAAAGGATGGCTACTTTCGCACGACAGTTGAGCTAGAAGATGGCCGGTATGCCTATAAGTTCAAGGTGCGCTCTAAAAGCTTTTTTTTAGAAGAAGATGAGTGGGTGGAGGTGATTGATCCTTATGCCACTGAGGTGGATGAATCGCAGCAGGTGGCGATCGCACATATCAAAGACGGCGAAAAAATTGTTGATGCCTATGTTTGGAAGCATGAGCAGGCAGAGCTGCCAAAGCCAGACGAGTTTGTTATTTACGAAATGCTGGTTCAAGACTTTAATTCTGACGGGGACAACGGCAGCTTTAAAAGCATCATTGACAAGCTTGATTACATTGAAAGCCTGGGTGTCAACGCCCTCGAACTGATGCCCGTACAGTCTTGCCCGATGGAAATTGGCTGGGGTTACAATTTGCGTCACTATTTTGCGTTAAGGTCGAGCTACGGAAAGTCTGTTGATTTAAAGCAGCTAATTGACGAATGCCATGCTCGCGGCATTGTTGTCCTTTTGGATGTGGTGCTTAACCATTCTGAGTCAGAAGCCCCGCTTACCAAAATTGACTTCGACTACTGGTATCATCGTGAGGCCAAAGACCCCGATCAGAGCTGGGGGCCGGAATTTAATTACGACCATTACGATGAGAATTACGATTGCTATCCGGCGCGTGATTTTATGGCGGCGATGGTGAGCTTTTGGCTCTCGGAGTATCGTTTTGACGGGCTGCGCTTTGATGCGGTCAAGCAGCTTGATCGGCCAGACTTCTTAAAGTGGGTGGTTGGCCAGGCGGGATTGGCCGCTAAGCCAAGACCTCTCTTTACAGCCGGAGAACATATTCCCGAGAAGCCAGAAATTTCTGGCCTAGAAGGCCCGGTAGACAGCAGTTGGCGAGTGAGTTTTCACTACAACTTTTTAGATTTAATCTTACAAGATCAAGATGATTTAGAGCTTGCCAAGACGTTGATAGATCCAACTCAACAAGGCTTTCAGGGTACTTCGGAAGTTATCAACTATCTGATTAGTCACGATCAAGATCGGCTGATGGCGAATTTAGCGGACGCCAATATTTTTGACGAAGCGGCCTTTAAGCGAGCTAAATTTGGTGCGGCGCTAGTAATGACAGCGCTGGGTATCCCGATGATTTGGATGGGAGAAGAAATGGGTGAGTACAAACAGAAGACGCTTGACCCTGCGCCGTTGGACTGGTCTTTGTTAGATAACGAAGCAAATGCAGGTTTGTTGAAGTATTATCAAGGCTTGATTAGTTTGCGAAAAGAGAATGCCGCTTTACGTTCTAACAACATCGCTGTTTTTCACGAGAATACTGATAATTTGGTGCTGGGGTACATGCGCTGGCATGACCAAGGGGCGAGAGTTGCAGTAATCGCTAACTGCTCGGACAATTATATTGCCGACTATGAGATCAGCGATTTGCCCGAAGATGGCATCTGGCACGAATGGACACAGAACTTTGATGTGGAAGTTAGAGAGGGGAAACTGACGATGGATTTACCTGAGTATGAGGCGCAGGTGTTGGTGTGGTCGCCTGAATAAGCGGGACTTATCTCCAGTGAGTTGTCGATACCTTTAGAAGAAAGTTGGAATCCATATGGGCTTTTTAAAGAATATTATTCAGCAGAACAAAGTGACCTTGCGGAATCTGCTGGCAGTTTTGATCATTGCCGCTGGAGTTCTGCATTTTGTGATTCCTCAGCCTTTTATCAAAATTGTGCCTGGCTTTTTACCTTACCCGGCGGTGCTGGTTTACATCAGTGGCATCTGTGAAATCGCGTTGGGCGCTGGGCTGTTTTTTCCGGCGACTCGTCAGCTCGCTGCTTGGGGGCTGGTTGCCTTATTCATTGCCGTTTATCCGGCCAATCTCAATATGGCGTTCAACCATATCAAGCTTTCAGGCATTCCTGATAGCTGGTGGTTTCATGGCATTCGCCTGCCTTTTCAGTTTGTTTTAATTGCCTGGGCTTATTGGTATACGGGGGCTGATGAGAAGGATGTGGCGCGATCGCTCGATGCTCCATAGTCGTTTTAATTTGCCCAAAGCCCTGTACAACAAAGCCCTGTACAACTATGGGGATAGGCCACGCTAACCAACTTCTGAATTTAGACAGAGGAAATACAAATGCAGACTTCCCAAGATAAGGAGGTCAATTAAATTTTGGAGTACGAACATGTCTGGCGAACGGAAATGTGCATTAGCACTGGGAATTATCTTTACAGTCATAGGGATTGCTGGGTTTATTCCAGATTTGGTAAGCTTGCCTGCTGACGCGGTGAGCAATGCGGCCCCTGTTACTGCCGATGAGGTTCCGGCAACTGCTGGCGCTAATTATGCCGCTGCTTACCTCAGAGGTTTCGGCTATTTGTTTGGCTTGTTCCCTACTAACTTGTTGCACAACATTACTCATCTCGCGGTTGGTCTATTTGGAATTTATTCTTCCACGGGCGATCGCGGCGCATTTAACTACAACCGCTTTTTTGCCATCAGCTACGTAGCTCTGGCTGTCCTGGGTTTACTTCCCTTTAGCAACACGCTGTTTGGGGTTATGCCTATCTTTGGTAACAACGTTTGGTTCAATGCGATTACAGGGGCGATCGCCGCCTACTATGCCTTCATCCAGCATGACGGCACAGCGGATCTAACCACTCCCCAAACCTAAAGCCGTCTAATCTCATGTTTAGGGCTTCGCTCAGGAGATCACTCTAGTGAAGCCCAGTAGGGACTAACTTATGTCAAGACTATTAACTTTTTTAATGCCATCGCTTCGTCAGGTTTGGTGGTTGAGTGCGGCGATCGCCGTTAGCTTAATGGCATTCTCGCCTGCTGCTCTCGCAACAACAAGAATAAGCATGGAAGCTGCTAACTCATCGGCAATTTTAGCTTATGACATTGACTTAGAAATGGACAGGGCCCGTAAAGAGAAGACCGTCGAGCATTATGGTGAGGGCATTCGCGAAATTGTGGAAGAGGCCACTAAAAATAACGTCAATACCCCCGACAGCAAACCTACAGCGCAAAACAGTTACGAGCGAGAGTCGCCTTTGAATGAAGTGTTGCCCAAAAGAATTGGAAAAGACTTCTCTAAAAGCGACCTTGAAAATATGGAAAGCGACGACTGATACTTTAATCTTCGAGCAGAATAAGAGGAACAAACATGTCACAAGATTCATCAAAAGACGAAACTATACTAACTGATGAAGTAGCGCAGAACCCAGGCGCTAGGATGACGGCTACGCATCAAAACCCTGAAGTCACTGACGAAGAGGCCCAAAACGCAGTCGAGGGAAAAAGCCCAAACGCCGCAGGCGAAGGCGTTCCTTCTACCGTAGAAGACTACGTGAAAGGCAGCGACAATCCAGAAGCAACCGACCTGCCGTCAGCTAATATTCCTCGTAACCCAGAAGATAGCTATTCGGATAAAGAGTCGTAGCCTCTAGCAAACCTAGCGAGTGAAATAGACTATGTCCCAGATTCCTACCGGCTTGGGTTTAGACAGCACCCTGGCGCTGGCGCTAGACGGCTATGAGTTTATTTCTAAACGGTGTCAGCGCTACCAGTCTGATATCTTTCAAACTCGCTTGGTACTAGAAAAAACAATCTGCTTTCAAGGCGTAGAGGCTGCCAAGGTCTTTTATGACACTGACAAATTTACTCGTCAGAAGTCTGCGCCTAAGCGAGTCCAGAAAACGCTGTTTGGTGAAGGCGGTGTGCAGGGCTTGGATGGCCCCGCTCACAGGCATCGAAAGCAGATGTTTATGAGCCTGATGTCGTCCAAGCGGTTGGCAGATTTGGCGGAGCTGACCCACGAGCAGTGGCAAGCAGCCGCTAAAAAATGGGCGTCAATGGCGCAGGTGACGGTTTTCCCGGCAGCAAGAGAGGTATTGTGCCGGGCTGTTTGTGCCTGGGCTGGGGTGCCGCTGCCTGAGTCGGAGGTTGATTTGCGAACTAAAGACTTGGGTGCGATGATTGATGGCTCAGGTGCGGTTGGCCCTCAGCATTGGCAAGGCAGGCGATCGCGTCAGCGAACAGAAGCATGGATTAAAGGATTGGTCGAGCAGGTGCGTGACGGTCAGTTGCAGGTGCCCGAAGAAGGGGCATTTTCTGTAATAGCCTTACATCGCGATCTGGAGGGAAACTTGTTAGATTCCCAGATTGCGGCAGTTGAGATTATAAATGTGTTGCGGCCTACGGTCGCGATCGCCCGCTATGCCACCTTCGCCGCCCTCGCCCTGCATGAGCATCCCAAATACCAACAGAATATAAAAAACGGTGACGACGAATACATCACGCTATTCGTGCAGGAAGTCCGCAGATATTATCCTTTCTTTCCTTTTGCAGCGGCGCGAGTGAAACAACCTTTCGACTGGCAAGGCTATCATTTCCCAGCGGGCAGAAGAGTCTTACTAGACCTTTATGGCACAAATCACGATGCCCGGCTATGGGAAAATCCGGAGACTTTTCATCCAGAGCGATTTCGCAATTGGAATGAAAGTCGCTTTTCTTTAATTCCGCAAGGCGGGGGCGACTTTTACCTCAACCACCGCTGCCCCGGAGAATGGATCACAATTGAGCTAGTCAAGGTGACGCTAAAGTTTCTCACCCGCTCAATTACATATAATGTCCCCCCACAGGATTTAGCTTTTAGCCTTTCGCAGATGCCTGCCCGCCCCAAAAGCGGTTTTGTGATTAGCAACGTTAAGATCAGCTAAGAGAATCTCCTATGTCCACAAACAGCCTATGTCCACAAACAGGAGATTCCCTGCCGATGAAAGCCATTTAAGAAAGCTGTTTAGCCTACAGCTACCTCTTGACGATCTTTTGCAGCAACGGCGGTCGCTTCAAGCCGCTCTTTCAAATGGTCAGCAACACGGATGGCATTAGCAATAATGGTCAATGTGGGATTGACCCCGGAGTTTGAAGGAAAGAAGCTACTGTCTACAACATAGAGATTATCAACATCATGAGTCTGGCAATTGAGATTTAGCACAGAATCTGTGGGATCTTCGCCAAAGCGACAGGTGCCACATTGGTGAGAGACGGCAGGCAAAGGCTGTATGCTACGTGGATAGATGGCGAAGGGGATCACGTGTTGGGTAGACTGGTCAACGCTTTTGAGCATGTCAGTCCAGCGTTGAATGAGGCGATCGCGCGCCTCAATATTATTAGGCGTATAGTCCACATGAATTTGGCCATCGACAACGCTCACTCTATTATTGGCCTCAGGTAGATCCTCAGTTTGTAACCACCAGCCTGTTGCATGGTTTGCAATCACGTCCAAAACAGGCCCTGGCGTAGCTTTGACATAGGGCGCAATCAAATCAGGTGCCTGGGCAGGCAGCATTCCGCCTTTCACATTGCCAGTGCTCTGCACCAAACCCATCGGGTATGGAAAGTCTTCTTCTCCCCAATAGAAATCACTGACGGCAATTGTCTTTTGGTGAACGGCCAGATTAGGTTCGGCGCTAAGAGAAACCATTGTCGTTGCTAAATGCTTCATCAGGTTGCGACCGACTTGGCCAGAACTGTTGGCTAGCCCCTGAGGATGCTGATCGTTGGCGGAGCGAAGCAGCAAAGCCGCAGAGTTAATTGCGCCACAAGAAACTACCACGACACCAGCAGAAAAGAGTTGCTCTTCGCCATTTACCTCCGCGCTGACGGCAGTGATCTGTCGTCCTGATTCGCTAGTATGTAGCTGTTTCACGAGCGCGCCTGTGAGTAGCGTAACGTTCTCTTGATCTCGGATGGGCCGAATGCAGTTAACGTCGCTGTCACCTTTGGCATGTACCAGGCAGGGGAAGCCGTCGCAGGTGTCGCAGCGGATGCACTGCGACCGGCTCATGTCATGCTCGTTCAGCTTTAGCCCTACCGGTAAATGGAACGGCTGAAGTCCTTGCTCGCTTAACTTATTTGCGATGTTTTGCATCGCGGGCTCATGAGATGCTGGCGGATAGGAATATTCGCCGCTTGCAGGCGGTTCAGTCGGATCCTCTCCTCGCTGGCCGCACACATCGAACAGATGCTCGGCTTGAGTATAGTAGGGTTCAAAATCGTCGTACTTCAGAGGCCAAGCAGGCGAAATCCCGTCCTTATGCTGAACGGTATCAAAATCTTTTTCTCGCATTCTCAGCAGCGCGGCCCCATACACTTTGGTATTGCCACCTACCCAGTAGCAAGTCTGTGGGTCAAAGGCTTCTCCTTCTTTGTCAATCCACTTTTCGGCGTCAGTGTAGTACCGGCCCTTTTGGTAAACCTCTTTGGGATCCCAGTTTTCTTTTTCTCTGGGTAAAAATCCACCGCGCTCTAGAATCAAGATACGCTTACCCGAGGGTGCCAGATGACGGGCTAGCGTACCACCGCCTGCGCCCGTGCCAATGATAATAATGTCGTACTGCGTATCCGTCGTCATAGAGAAGTCTGTGTGATTAAGTTTTGTAATGTTCTACCTGCAGATTTACACGATTTCTGAGAAATAAAATCTCTCTATGTAGGGATAATGGCCGCTAAAGCTAGGATGTTCATGACATAAATTCATGACGGGAAAGAGATGAGAACGGTCGCGATCGCAACCGGTGACAAAATCTAGATATCACCATGCCAAAGACTCATGATTCCAGGGAATTATAGGAGCAAAAGCTATTAACTGCACTACCTATTTAAGCCATGGCCCTGATCGCGAGCATCGACTCTAGCACTGCCTTCTGCATTTCTGGATACAGTATCACCAAACAGATCTATAAAGGCTCTCGAACGGCGGTTTACCGGGCAGTGCAGCTAAAGTCACAGCAGCGGGTGATCATTAAAACCTTGCAGCCAGCCTGTCCAAGCTTCCACGACTTGGGGCAGTTTCGCAACCAGTATACGATTACTAAAGCCCTGCCTATTGCGGGCATCGCTCGGCCTTTAAGCTTGGAATCTTGGCAAAATAGCTATGCTTTAGTCATGGAAGACTTTGGCGGTGTTTCGCTTCAGCAATACGCGCTCAAACAATCGCTAACGCTGTCAGAAACGCTCGCGATCGCCCTACAAATGGCCGACATTCTCAACGATCTTTGTCAGCATCATGTCATCCACAAAGATATTAAACCCGCTAACATTATCATCGAACCCAACAGCAAGCAAATTCAACTCATTGACTTTAGCATTGCCTCGGTTTTGCCCAAAGAAACTCAAGGTGTGCAAAACCCGAGCGGACTAGAAGGCACGCTTGCTTACCTATCGCCCGAACAGACTGGTCGGATGAACCGAGGGATAGACTATCGCACCGATTTCTACGGCCTGGGCGTTACGCTCTACGAACTTTTGACAGGCGTGCTGCCCTTTCAGGCAACCGATCCGATGGAGCTGGTGCATTGTCATATTGCGCGAACCCCAATCAATCCCCATAAGATTAATTCTGCCTTGCCGCCAGTCCTATCAGCCATTGTGCTGAAACTCATGGCCAAAAATGCTGAAGATCGCTATCAAAGCGCACTTGGGCTCAAACGCGATTTGGCCCACTGCCTCAGTCAGTGGAATGAAACGCAAACGATCGCTGATTTTGAGCTAGGGCAACAAGATGTCAGCGATCGCTTTCTCATTCCCGAAAAGCTATATGGTCGCCATCTTGAAGTGCAGGCATTGCTCGACGCTTTTAGTAGAATCTCGCAGCCGCCAGTCAATTCACCAGCTAGCAGCAGCGCCGAAATCATGCTGGTGGCTGGCTTTTCTGGTATGGGTAAAACCGCCGTCATCAACGAAGTCCACAAGCCGATTACCCGACAGCACGGCTACTTTATCCAGGGAAAATTCGATCAGTTCAACCGCAGTATCCCGCTTTCTGCCTTTGTCCAAGCGCTGCAAAATCTGATCAACCAGCTCCTATCAGAATCTGACCAGCAGCTATCTCAATGGCGCAGCAAAGTCTTAGCGGCCCTGGGTGACAACAGCCAGGTTTTAGTTGAAGTCATCCCAGATTTAGAGAAAGTTATTGGCCCGCAGCCGCCAGCCCCCGACCTTTCTGGCGCAGCCGCACAAAATAGGTTTAACCGGCTCTTTCAGAAGTTCATCGCCGTATTCACCACCCTACAGCATCCGCTGGTGATATTTCTAGACGACTTGCAATGGGCAGATGCTGCGTCTTTAGAGCTGATTAAGCTGCTGATGGAAGATACGAAACACTTGCTGTTACTTGGGGCTTACCGAGATAACGAAGTCTCTTTTGCTCATCCCCTGATGCTGGTTGTAGAAGCGTTGAAAGCAAACGCGACTACGGTTACGACCGTTACGTTAGCGCCGCTCACCTTCACTGAAGTCAATCAGCTCGTAGCCGATACGTTGCATTGTTCGGTTGCGCGATCGCAACCTTTAACCGAACTCATTCTCCGCAAAACGCAAGGTAATCCCTTTTTCACCACGCAGTTTCTCAAAGCCCTTCACGAAGGCGGTGCCGTCAGCTTTAGCCCTGTGCAAGGTCACTGGGAGTGCAACCTCGCTAAGGTCAGCGAAATGTCTTTGAGCGAAGATGTAGTGACCTTTATGGCGCAGCAGTTGCAAAAACTGCCGCAGCCCACCCAGCAAATTCTCAAACTAGCCGCCTGCATAGGAAACCAGTTTGATTTGGCGACGCTGGCGATTGTCTGTAAACAGTCAAAGGCTCTTGCTAGTAAAGCGCTGTGGGCGGCCCTGCAAGAAGGTCTGATTGTGCCCCAGGGCGAAATGTACAAGTTTTATTATGAGCAGACCCTAGAAGATAATCCAGAAAATGGCCCAGAAAGAAACTTAGAAAATAACGAATCTCTCTCGAAGCAGCCCGACCAACGCGGACTTGATGCTGATGCCAAAGCAACCAAAAACATCACCTACCGTTTCTTACATGACCGCGTTCAACAAGCCGCCTATTCTCTCATTCCCGACGAGCAAAAACAGGCCACTCACTACAGCATTGGTCAGCTATTGCTCAACCAGATCTCGCCAACCGCCCAAGAAAGCCGCATTTTTGAGCTGACCAACCAGCTCAATTACGGCATTGCGCTGATTACCGAGCAAACAGAAAGAGATAAATTAGCACAGCTAAACCTGATCGCCTGCCGTAAAGCCAGAGCTTCTATTGCTTATCGAGCGGGTCAGGAATACGCACGAACGGGTTTACAACTGCTAGGTCAGCAGGCTTGGCAAAACCAATACGAGATGGCCTTTGCTTTCTACAACTTGGCTGCCGAACTAGCCTCGTTTTGTGGCGATACCCCCAGCATGGAACGCGCCATTGAAACTGTGATTGCGCAAACTCATAGCCCCTTAGAACAGATTGACGTTTACCGCATCAAAACGCTGTTTAAAACCTCTCAGAACAAGCTTGTTGAAGCGATGACAATCGGCCAAGAGATCTTGGCGCTGCTGGGGATTACGTTCCCTCAAGTGCCAACTTATCAAGACATTCAACAGGCCATGGTAGAAGTAGGAGAACTCACCAGCAGCCGAGAGATTGAATCGCTAACTGACTTGCCACAGATGGTGGATAGTGAACAAATCGCAATTATCAATATGGTCATGGGCGTTGCGCCCGCTGCTTATCTCTCGGGGTCGCTGCTGTATCCTCTGTTGATTGCGCTGGCGGTGAAGCTCTCTATTAAGTATGGGAATGCAGAGCGTTCGGTTCATAGCTATGCTTGCTATGGCATGATGGCCTGTAATTTCGCAAAAGATGTCAGTGCGGGCGTCGCCTATGGGAAGCTTGCTCAACAGCTTATATTGAAGCTAGATGCCAAGGTTTCTAAGCCAGAGGCGCTGATGGTTGTGGGGATGTTTGTGGCGCACCGAGAGGCTCATATCAAAGACACTTTACCTATTTTGCAGGAGGCTTATACAGCAGCAGTAGATGTTGGTAATTTAGGATGTACGGGCTATGCCGCCGCGCTGTTTTGCTCGAATGCTTTTTGGTGTGCTCAGCCTTTGCCAGGATTAGAACGAGAGACTTCTGCCTATTATTTTGAGTTAGAGAAGCTAAATCAGTTAACCACCGCTAACTGGTGTCTTGTTTATCAGCAGGCGATATTAAACCTTTTAACGGTAGAAATAGAACAGCCACATGTGCTTTCGGGAGAAGCTTTTGTCGAAGCCGATTTCCTGGCTAGGCTACAATCTGGACAGGATTTAGTGGCAATGCATTTCTTCTATCTGAATAAGCTCATGCTGTCTTATTTATTTGAAGAGTTTGAGTCTGCGCAACTGCAAGCAATTGAGGTGAGGCGATATTTAGGCGTAGTGCCTGGCATTGTCGAAGAAGCTGTTTTTTATTTTTATGATTCGCTGGCCGCGCTTGCAACCCTTGAGTCTGCTAAAGCGGAAGTTTTGGCGCAGGTAGAACAAAACCAGATGCAGCTCAAGCAGTATTGGGCTGGCCACGCGCCCATGAACTATCAACATAAGGTGGATTTAGTAGAAGCTGAAAAGTGCCGAGTGCTAGGGCGTAGAGCAGAGGCGATTGAGCGATACGATCGGGCGATCGCCTCTGCAAAAATCAATGGCTACAGTCAAGAAGAGGCGCTGGCTAACGAACTTGCTGCTAAGTTTTTCTTGGCATGGAATAAAGATAAAGTCGCCGCAGGCTATCTGCAAGAGGCTTACTACGGTTACCTCCGCTGGGGGGCAACTGCAAAAATTGCTCATTTAGAGAAAACCTACCCGCAGTTGCTAGGCACAATTGCCCAGACTCCTGGCTCTTTTTTGGCGGCACCAGGAACCATCACAATGGCCGCGATGGGCAGCGTTAAAGGCACGAGCACTACCGAGACAGCATGGCTAGATTTGCCAGCGGTGATGAAAGCAGCCCAGGCAATTTCCCAAGAAATTGGGTTAGAGAAACTGCTGGCCACGTTGATGCAGATTGCGATCGCGAATGCTGGCGCACAGACGGGCCACTTTATGCTCTATCAAGACAACCAGTGGGTCGTGATGGCTCAGGCCGATCAGAATCAGTCAAATTCGCTGAACGTTTTGCTCGATGGCTATGCGAATATTCCTCACAGCGTAGTCTATTCGGTGGCGCGAACCCGAGAGACGGCTGTTTTTGAAAATTTAAATACCGTGGCCCAGTTTGCGGGCGATCGCTATGTCAGTATCCGTCAGCCCAAATCTGTTCTATGCTTGCCCGTCAGCCAGCAGGGCCAGCTTGTAGGGATTTTGTATTTAGAGAACAACCTGGCGGTGGGCGCTTTTACGCGCGATCGCATTGAAATTCTGCATCTGCTCACCGCTCAGGCGGCGATCTCGCTAGAAAACGCTCGCCTGTATCAGCAAACGGCAAACTACTCGCAAACGCTAGAGATCGAAGTCGCGCATAAAACCCAAGCGCTAAATCAGAAAGCTCAAGACTTAGAAGAAGCTCTCAAACATCTCAAAAAAACTCAAGCCCAGCTCGTTCATACCGCCAAGATGTCGTCCTTGGGTCAGATGGTGGCGGGCGTGGCGCATGAAATTAACAATCCGATCAATTTTATTAAAGGCAATCTTAGCTATACTCAGCGCACGCTGGCAGACTTGTTTAGTTTGATCGCCCTCTACGAGCAAAAGTATCCTCAGCCAGGTCTAGAAATTCAGGAACTGCGCGACGATATCGAACTTGACTTTTTAAGAGAAGATGCTGATAAAGTTTTAGATTCGATGACAGCGGGCAGCGAGCGCATTAAACAAATCGTGCTGGGCCTGCGTAATTTTTCTCGACTCGACGAGGCCAGCGTCAAAGCAGTCGATTTGCATAGCGGCCTAGAAAGCTCGTTGTTAATTCTCAATAATCGGTTGCAGACAGAAGGAAATCTGCGCAAGATAAAAATTGTTAAATCGTATGGCGACCTGCCTCAGGTAACTTGCGATCCGAGTCAGTTAAATCAGGTCTTTTTGAATATTTTCAACAACGCCGTTGATGCTATTCGAGAGAGTCCAATAAGCGATTGCGACCCTGAAATTTATATTTGTACTCAAGCGATTAAGGGTGATCGCGTACGGATTGCGATCGCCAACAACGGAAGCCCTATTGCCGCAGATATTCAAGACCAAATCTTCGAGCCCTTTTTTACCACAAAACCTGTTGGCAAAGGCACCGGGTTAGGTCTGTTTATCAGCTACTCGATTACCCAACAGCATCAGGGAACGCTGTCTGTAAAGTCACAGCAGGGTGAGAAAACAGAATTTGTTATCACCCTGCCTGTCATAGCCAAAGCGGTCGCGAAGGACTAGCTGAACCCTCCTGTCAGATTTAGTACGGCCAGAGTGGACTTACAAGAGGTTCAACACTTTCTATATCGGCGCTACATCGGCACCGCTTCAATCAGGCTCAAAGGGGTCATGGTAGGAATCACCTGAGTCATTTTGAAGCCTGCGCGGCGTAGCAAATCGCGATATTCTGTTTCGGTGCGTTCTTTGCCGCCCTTGCACCACAGCAGCATACTGACATCAAATAGCTTGCCAAAGCAGGGGGTATCTCCTGGTAAAATAACATGCTCAACCAGTAACACTTTGCCATTTACTGGCAAAGCCTTGCGGCATTGTGTCAGAATTGCGATCGCCTGCTCATCATCCCAATTATGAATAATATGTTTCAGCAAACAGGCGTCTCCACCGCTGGGGATAGCATCAAAGAAATCTCCCGCAATTAACTGACAGCGATCGGCCACTTCAGAGTTTTTAACAAGAGCATCTGCCCTTGCAATCACAGCGGGCAGCTCGTAAAGGATTCCTTCTAAATGAGAGTTCGCGCCAAGAATTGCGGTCAACAGACTGCCGACACCGCCCGCCACATCCACCAAAACGTTGATATCCGAGAAGTCATAGCCTGCAATAATGGCAGGAATCGCCGTACTAGAGTAGCTGGTCATCGCCGCGTCAAACGTCTTTGCCGATTCGGCATTCTGTTTTAAGTATTCAAAAACCGGCATACCATACAGCTTTTCAAAAGCACTTTCTCCTGTTTTCACGCTATGGATTAAACAGTCCCAGGCTTTATAGTCATCTTCGCCATGCATAATCGCAAGCGCTTGCAAAGAATCGGGAATATCGCTGCGCAAAAAATGACCTGTAGGCGTCAGCCCAAAAGCGCCCGGTTCTGTTTCTGTCAACACGCCCAGGCTAGCGAGCGCTCGCAAAAGGCGGTACAGGGCATCGGCATTTGTCTGCGTTAAAGTGGCTAGCTCTACATAGTGCCTTGATTCATCTTTCAAGCAGTCGGCAATGCCTAATTTGGCGGCGGCATAGATTGTTTTTGAAACCCAGGTGGCGCTAGCCATTTTGATCAGAGCAGACTGGTGAGCGAGCGTGTCTGGCGATGGATGATTGGGAAGCTGAGGCTGGGGGGATTTACTATTAGATGGTTTAGAGATGATTGCTGTCATGATGAGTGGTTCAATATATAGAATATTGGTACTAGAGAAGAGTGACAAAAAGGGCTAAAGAATGGTGACGGAAGAGCGCCAGCGAGGATGCGGATGAAGTACTTGCAGGGGCCAAGTCCAGAAGTGAAAGCCAAGATAGGTGAAAATCTCACTCAGTTTGTGCATTCTGGGCAGCGTTTTGAGGGTTTGCAGGGCGATCGCCGACTCACCAGGGCCATGTAGCCGATAGTAGGCTCCTGTCATCGGCCCAGCGCCCAGACTCCACAACAGACGCGGCTGTGTCAATAGCCGCAGCGGCTGGGGTTTACAGCCAATCAGGCGAGCGACCTTATCCATATAAGGAATCCAGTTAATTACGGCATTAGGCTGCGGTTGGGTCGGAAAACTAGCCGCATTCTCTTTTTGAGCAGCCGCTATTGCCTTCAACATTTTCGGGGGCTCTGGCAAAACCCGCTTCCCAGCAGCGACTTGCGCAAACAGACGGGCTTGTAGCTCGCCGGCGGGTGGAATCGCGCCAATCGCCGGGCGAACAAATCCACAAAATCCGATCGAATCACCTAGCTCAGGATGAAACATGTTCAAAAACATTTCGCCAGGATGACGCACCGCTACGCCTTCAGGATGCCCGAGGAAGGGGAAAACAGGAAGATAGCCGTGAGAAAAAATTATCACATCGGCACGCTGGCGAACACCATCGGCAAAAATAACGTCCTGTTGATCAAAGCCCACTACATTTTTGCGCAGGGCTAACTTGCCTGCTAGCACCCGATGAACAAAGTCGTCAGATTTTGTCACGGTCTGAGAGCCTGGCCCAACATCTGAGGCTGCTAGCAACTGGGCTCGAAACGCAGCTTCGGGGGTGTGGTCGCCAGTATGAAAGCAAATTTGGCGTTTGAAGGTCATGAACCGATTGCGCAGCGGCACCGGGGAAGCATTGCGAATGCGGTTAGTGTCGTAGTCATTAGCAACGCCATTAAGTGGATTGATGCGAGGAATCACGAACTTGCCACTGCGCAAGCTCAGGTAGGTTTCCCTGGCCGTATGGGAAAGTTCTGTAGCAATGTCAACGCCCGATTCTCCGGCACCGACCACAACGACCCGCTTTCCGGCCAGTCCTTCAGCACCCACATAAGTCGATGAATGGCGAATCTCTCCGGCAAATGTCTCCTTTCCCGGTAGATCAACCGGCTTAGGATTGAGATGAAGCCCAACGGAGATGGCGACGCGATCGCAATGATGAGAACAGCGCTCACCCGTTTTCCGATCGACCGTAACCACAATCCACCCGCCGTCATCGGCTTGTGTGACGTCGGTGACACTTTGACCAAAATGCAGGCGATCGCTCAGCTCAAAGTGACGCACATAGCGCTCTAGATACGCCACATATTGGTGGGTTGTATAGTGCTTAGAAGATGGGCTGTCTGGGGGGAAGTCGGAGTAGGCGGTCACCCAGGGCGAAGAGGTCAGTCTGACAGTTGGCCAGCATCCGCCGGGAAAGTCGCGGTTATAACGGAACACGCCGCCAATCCCATCCTGCCGGTCAAAACATTGAACATCAAGACCTTCTGCCAGGCATTCTTTCACCGTCGCCAGCCCCACCGGGCCAGCCCCAATTACAATCACAGACCCCCGCTGTCCAGGGCGATCGGCGGTGGGATTCATGGAGAGATCCGATCGAGCAAAGAACAGATGGCGAACCTGGTCGCTAACAAACAGCCCTACCCAAAGTAAAAATACCCCACCGCCCAGCTTCAGCCAGAGCGAAACCCCGTCACTAAAGATCGCGATACCGGACATTACAGCCAAAGGAAGCGGCAATAGCGCCCAGAACAAGACTGACCAATCGATCAGTCTTGCTACGGCCACGCGCCACCAGGCAGGCTTTTCCAGCGCTTTTGCAACCGCGCGATTGACACCGAATGGATCGTAGCGTTCGAGAAGCTGTTGATCGATCTGTCTGGTCGATAAGCGTTTTGACTTAAGGGCAAATGAACCTGTCGTCTTTTCCTTAGCAGGAGAAGACTGTATTCTTTGTTGCACCATTTTTCATTCCAACCTATGTAGAAATGCTTTGAGAACTATGTTTTGAGAGCTATGTTTTGAGAACTATGTTTTGTAAGGTTAGCGAGCACCTACGGTGGATGGTTCAAACTGGTCAATGGGATGAGCCTGAGCGCGAACTAACAAATCGGCCTTCCAGTCGGTTAGCACAGCAAAAATGGTATCAACCAGCTCAAAGGCAATTTGTCTGTCTGCGGGCGTTAGCTGAATGTTTTCGATGTACTGTTCGGCGCTGATAGAGCCAAAGGTTCGGCCTGTTTCTACCGATAGATGCACATCGCCAAAATACTTATACTGTTGGCCCGTCATGGCCTGTAAATCGCGAGCGGCCTCAGTGGCGGCAACAAACTGCGCATTCCCGGCGGCTTCTACGGTTTCGATCGCGATCGCCTTTTGAATTGGCGTAGCGCCCAACCCGTAGCGACAAAGCTGATAGGTTAGCTCGCGAGAATATTTTGTCTGCTCGCCCCAAAAAAACTGAAGCGCGTCATTAAACCCCAAGGATTGATCAAATCCCAGCTTTTGCAGATCTTCTAGAAACCATACCCAGTGGCGATCGTCCTCATGAGTATGTCGATTAATAATTTCTTGCAGCGGATCTTCCGTCGGCTCTACTCGAAAAACATACTTATTTAAATCGACAAAGCTCATGATGAAAGGAGCCGCGTAAGGTGCCCAGGCCAGCCTGCGCAAAGGATTCACGCTGCTGTCGCGAACAAAATTAAAAAAGGGAAGCTGTTCGTAGGCTTGTTTCTTTTGCTGAATGTGGTCGAGAACTTTTCTCATGGGTCTCCTTAAAATTTAGACAAAAGACTAACGCATCGTAGAGGCACGCGCACAAGGTCTGCTCAAAGAGTCTCTCTTTGACGCTGAGAGGTTGATGGCTTGGCAACTATGGAGACTACTGTGTCTAAGTCCATAGTCACTTGTATCAAATGATTCAAACTGCCCTGCCGCCTAGCGAGTGACGATTTTCCGGCGGATGAGCAGTACCAATAGTTTTTTTGAAAAAAAGATTATTCAGGCTATGACGTAAGATTACCATAGCTCACGGTATTGTCAAGTAACATGAACACGAGTGAGTGCCTGATAACTGCTGGCCCTGTTGAATGCGTCTAACTCTGTCTTTTACATCAGCTTTTACGCTGAGTTTTAACAGCCTGTCAACAGCTAATAACAGCTATCAATTATGCCTTCTTATTCGTTCACCAAAAAATTATTGGCAAAGAAATCTGTTGGGCAGAGAATTTATGTGTAGTCACCACCAGAGCCATATTTCAAAGCATCCAGCCAGCGGTTCGCGGCATACTGTTTTTTTGCAGAGCTTTTAGGCGATCTGTCTACAGATTGTTCAGCCGCATTCAGCATGTTGTATCCCCCTAAACGAATAAAATGTTGCATCCAGTCAATGACTGAACCTACGCCAACTTGCGGCAAAATGCTTGCAACTAGCAACGGATGACGAGTGGAAGTTCTCAACATGGTCTTTGCCAGTGGTGGAAACTGAACAACGTCCTGCAAAAAGGGCTTGAGCACGTCGTCGCCTAGCGCTGCCATGTCGTCAAAAATGGCGGAGAGCACATCATTGATTTTGTTAGGTGGAATGGTTTGCTCGACGCCGACGCTCATAGACTTTTGAAAGAGCCAGGTAACGGAGAGGTTTGGCTGATAAGGCTGAAGGCGTCCCAGCGATTTGCTATCTAGTAAGTCTGCTGCGAGGGCCTCGTGAATGCCCTGGGTTAAGCGCTCTAGGTGGCGCACCATTGCCCCAAAGCCGCCAAAGCTGAGGGGGGATTGACTGCCGCTGCTGTCGCCGACGGGAAGGGTGCGGTTCCAGGGGTATTGCAGGGGGCTATCTTTGTAGCAGGGAAAGAAACCAAAAAGGGCGCGAACAAAGTCGAGTTGATCGAGTGAAATGTTCTGATATTCGGGCAAAAGAGAGAAATAGTCTTCAAATAAGTCTTCTAGACTAGGCCGACTAGGATGCGTATCCAGGTAGGTGAACAGATATGTTGTCCGGCCATCGCGAGCTGGAAAGGCTTCCCAAAAGTATTGGCAGTGATTTTTGATCGGGGTGAAAGAGGCGATTAGGTCACCGGTTTTGTTGTGGTCATAGCCCTTTGCACAGGTGCCGACGACCATACATACAGCGTCTGGTGTTTTGCCCTGACGAGCTTGCTGCACAATAGGAGAGAAATGCCCCATGGCGTCGATCAGCAGGCGAGCGGTCACCGGGTCTTCTGCCGTTTGAATGCTTACTCCATTGGGGTGAATGGTTGCCGATTGAAAAGGTGTGTTTTCTAAAAGGATACCGCCGCTGGCGAGAAACTTTTGCTTGAGCGCTTCAAGCAGGTACTGCGGATCTACGCCATTGTTAAGGACGTCAGTGACCCAGAATTCTTTGCCGCCGTTAAAGGTGATCCGGGCAGGGTTGTATTGGGTTGCGATCGCCTCTTCCAATTCCGCTTCACTCAACAACTCCAACCGCACAAAAGCGTTCAGCTCACGCCGCGAAATATTCCACTCCTGCTCGCGTCCTCGCAACTCTCCGCGCTCTAATAAAGCTACCTTCCAGCCCCTTGCAGCCAGCGCGGCCCCCAGCAATATGCCTAACGTACCGCCGCAAATGGCTAAGTCATACGTCACGGCTGAAAGAGACTGAGAATCTTCCACAACTACGTTGGGTACGGGGCGATCGCCCCCCTGATAGGAATGCCAAAGCTTGTCGGCTTTCTTCAGCCCTGTCAAAGGATTACCAGGAATGCGCGAGAGAATTTGTTCGGTTTTGCTCATGACTTTAGTGTAAGGAATTTTCAGCTCCATTTTCAGCAGATTAACGACACTTTAACTGCACAGTTACTGTGCAGTAACTGTGCAGTGCCCTTTCTAACGATCGCAATTAAGCTCTGCGGGCTATACAGGGTGGCCATTCCTGTATGCTTCTAGTTGGCCACGGGTTGAGATGGAGTTGAAACATGGCGCAGATTGGGGTAGCGGTCGTCGGGACGGGCTTTGGGCAAAAGGTGCATATTCCAGGCTTGCAGGCGCATCATCGCACTGAGGTGGTAGCGGTTTGGAATCGCGATCGCGCCACAGCCCAAAAAGTAGCCAATGACTGTGGCATTGAGCTGGCCTCCAATCGCCTCGCTGACATCCTCACCAGCGACACCGTCCAAGCCGTTACCCTCGCCACCCCGCCCTTTGCCCATTACGACATGGCCAAGGAAATTATCACAGCGGGCAAGCATTTGTTATTAGAAAAGCCCGTTACCCTTTCTGTCGGTGAAGCCAAGCACCTGCAGCAGCTCGCTGAAGCAAACAAGGTTGTTGTCGTACCCGACTTTGAGTTTCGCTTTATCCCTGCCTGGCAGCATTTTGCCGAGCTGCTCGCCAGCGGTATCGTCGGTCAAAAGCGCCTGATCAAGATTGACTGGTTGGCCTCTAGCCGCGCCAACCCACAGCGTGCCTGGAACTGGTACGCCCAAAAGCAGCTAGGCGGCGGCGCTCTGGGTTCTATCGGTTCGCATACCTTCGACTATGTAAACTGGCTATTCGGCCCTGCCGCTGAAATTGGGGCAACGCTTAGCACTGCTATTCGCGATCGCCCCGATCCAGATTCAGGCGAAATGAAGCCGGTGGATTCTGACGATGTTTGCTCAATTTCGCTGACGATGACCGACGGGACGCTCTGCCAAATCACGCTGAGCGCAGTGAGCTATGCAGGACGCGGACATTGGATAGAAGTATATGGTGACAAAGGTACGCTGGTGATTGGCAACCCCAGTCAAACTGACTATGTAAACGGATTTAAGGTGTTCGCTAGCGAGCCCGGTGGCAAGCTAACTGAAATGCCCACACCTGAGAGATTGGCTTTCCCAAAACTGTTTGCTGATGGCCGGACGGCTCCGTTTGTGCGCGTTGTGAACCACTGGGTAAATTGCATTGACGCTGGCACAGAAACTGCCCCTGGTATGAATGAAGGCGTTTATTCTCAACTGCTAATGGATTTGACGCACCGTTCCCATCAGGGCAAGACGAAATTGAGCGTTCCGGTGCTTTAGGGTTGATTTATCGAGTAGGTTGATCGTGTCTGTAGGAGGACGGAAAGTAGAGGTATTTTGTTTATGCTTTGCGAAAAACACTCCTCACACACACTACGCGCACACACTCCTCGCTAAGAGCAAAAGATTCTATGGATGAGAAGACTCAACAGATCACAGTCGGCTTCACAACCCCTCAGGCACTAGCTCAGGCTGAACAAGCTTTGAAGGGCAAGGGATTCTCTACCTTTAAAGTAGAAGCGCCTGTTTCAACCAATGGAAATGTTCCCCAACAGCGCCGACCCAAAACCCAGTCAGGTTTGCCCTATGCCGCTGCTATCGGTGGCGTTTCGGGAGCGCTGTTAGGAGTGCTAATTGCTGCTATATCGCTGAATGTACCCAATTTGCCTTCTGTGGAGGGCAGCACCGCAGAGTTATTCATATTAGTGCCTTTAGGTGGTGCCGTTTTAGGTGCTTTGGCCAGCAGTTTGTTGGCTTTACTATCAGGCGCTAATCCCGAAGAAGCAGATTTTACATACTATAAGCTGAAAGTAACAGCAGCGTCTGCCGACCAGGCGCAGTCCGTTACAGATACTCTGCTGCAAATGGGTGGACGCCTGTTATAACTTCTTTAATATACTGAAGGCACCCTTTTCATTTGGCCTTTGTCCATGCGTTTTCTGAACCCTAGAACAGACTTTGCCTTTAAGAAAATCTTTGGGTCGAGTCAAAGCAAAGACGTGCTGATCAGCTTTCTGAATGCACTGCTCTACGAAGGGCAACCGGTGATCGAAGATCTAGAAGTTATTGACCCTTATCAGGCTCCACAGCTTAAAGGGATGAAAGATACTTTCTTAGATGTAAAAGCATCACTCAAAAGCGCTAAGACAGTGATTATTGAAATGCAGGTCTTAAATATTTTAGGCTTTGAGAAGCGAGTTTTATACAATGCGGCGAAGGCTTTTTCTATTCAGTTAGACAGTGGCCAGAGCTACACCAGGCTGAACCCGGTGATTGCGCTCACGATTACAGACTTTGAAATGTTCCCTGATAGTCCTAAAGTTGTGTCCCATTATGGCCTGAAGGAAAAGGAAGCGCTAACAACCTATTCGGACGATATTGAGCTTGTTTTTGTCGAGCTACCGAAGTTCAATAAATCGTTAGACGAGCTAACCACGGTAGCTGACCGATGGATTTATTTTCTGAAACGAGCTGATAGCTTGCAGACAGTGCCGTTTGCTTGGCAAGATACCCCAGAATTAAACAAAGCTTTTCAAATTGCAGAGCTGAGCAACTTGACTCGTGAAGAATTAGATATTTTCCAGCGTAAGCAGTTCTTTTTAGAAGATAGCCAAAATGCGGTCTTAAAAGGCATTGAACAGGGCATTGAGCGAGGAAAAAGGCAAAAGGCAGAGGCGATCGCAACCGCCCTGTTGGACGTGCTCGACATCGAAACTATCAGCCAAAAAACCGGCTTGAGCGTCAGCGAAATAGCAGCGCTCAGGTAAATCTGCAACGTGCAATCTGTCAAATACGTCGGGCAGATTTTTGCGTCTATTTTCTATGCCTAAAGAGGGAAAATTCCTCAGACGCAGCGAGAGATGGGCTCATGCGCGTAAAATTTGAGCATCACAATGTTTTACGTAGGAGACCTTATGGTTGACTCATCAGAAAAGAAAGCATACGAAGCCAAAGCCAAGGCCCAGATGGAGAAACTAGAAGCTCAGGTGCAGGAGCTACAGGTAAAAGCAGAGTTGGCAAAGGCCGAAGCCAAGGTCAAGTATCAAGAGCAACTGGCCACGCTCAAAACTAAACAGTCAGAAGCGAAGCTGAAGTTTGAGCAGATGCAAAGTTCTACAGAAAGCGCTTGGGGAGAAATGAAAATTGGGATGGAGTCTGCCTGGAGCGAACTGCAAACGGCGTTCGACAAAGCGAAATCGGAGCTGGGCTAGTTTTTTGCAAGCAAGGGTGCGGCCTTGAGCAAGGTTTTTGTGTAGGGATGGGCGGGGGCGCTGAAGATTTGTTCGGTGGAGCCGATTTCGACCAGTTTGCCGTTGTTCATGACGGCGATGCGATCGCACAAGTATTTCGCCACCCACAAATCATGCGTAATAAACAGATAAGTCAGCTCCAACTCATCCTTTAAATCCAGCATTAGCTCTAATACCTGCGCCTGCACGCTGGCATCGAGCATACTAACCGGCTCATCGCAAATTACGAGCTTGGGCCGGGTGATCAGGGCGCGGGCGATCGCCACCCGCTGCTGCTGACCGCCAGAAATATCTCCCGGATACCGGTCATAAAAGTCTGCTGCTGGCGTCAGTCCCACCCGCTCCATCATCGCTTTTACCTGGCTCTTGGCTTCCGCCTGGGTAGCGAGGCCGTGAATCAACAGTGGATCAGCGATGCCTCGCCCCAGGGTCATCATCGGGTTAAGGCAAGCGTGCGGATCTTGAAAGATCATTTGAATATCGCGGCGTTTGGTTTGTAGCGCTGAGCGCGATAGGGCGGTAAAGTCAGCGCCCTGAAATTGGATTTGGCCAGAAGTCGGTTCTACAATGCGTAGCAGCGTGCGAGAAAGGGTGCTTTTTCCACAGCCTGATTCGCCGACGAGCCCAAGAATTTCACCCGCATAGAGGTCAATAGAAACGCCATCTACGGCTTTAATCGGGTCGGGCGGGGCTTGCCGAAGAATTTTGCCCAGAAAGCTCTGTTCTAATGCGTAGTGTTTGGTGACGTTTTTCAGGCTGAGGATGGGTTCGCCGACGCCTGCGCCCAGGGCCGAATTTTGAGCACCCGCAGATTGCAACTGGTGAGCGGCTTTGAGGAGTGACTGGGTGTATTCGGCCTGAGGGCGGTAAAAGACATCTTGAGTAGCGCCAATTTCAACGAGTTTGCCCTGGTACATCACGGCAATGCGATCGCAATACTCTCCCACCAGCGCCAGATCATGTGAAATCATAATCAGGCCCATATTTCGCTCAGAGCATAGCGCCGTGAGCTGGTCTAGAATTTGTGCTGACACAGTGACATCTAAACTCGTGGTGGGCTCATCGGCCACAATCAGTTTAGGATTCAGTACTAGGGCAAGGGCGATCGCCACCCGCTGCCGCATACCGCCGCTAAATTCATGCGGATATTGCCGCCACCGCGTCGCCGGAATTTTGACCGACTCTAGCGTTGCGATCGCAATTTCTTTCGCCGCCTTTTGGCTCAAATCAGGCCGATGAGCCCGCAGCGTCTCTACACAGTGATCCCCGATGGTCATCAGCGGATCTAGCCGCGTCATCGGATCTTGAAAAACCAGCGAAACGGCCTCGCCTCGAAAGCGGCGCAGCGCTGGCGGTGAAAAGTCGAGAATGGACTGGCCTTCAAACTTTGCCTGGCCTTCAATTCGAGTTGCCGCTGGCAATAGTCGCATCGCCGCTCGGCCCAGGGTGCTTTTGCCACAGCCCGACTCGCCGACCAGCCCTAGCTTTTCACCGGGTTTCAGAGAAAAAGAGACCTGGTCTACCGCCCAGGCCGACTCACCAGGGTAAGACACCCGAAAGTTTTCTACCGCAAACAACGGCGCAGTGCTGGCCGCTGTTGGGGGCGTGAGTGAGCTTGGGGAAAGGGGAAGGGCCATAAGGCGATCACAGGTTACCAGCGCAGCAAAGGTCAATTGTAAAGACTCATGGCCCAGGTTAGGCGCAAACTTCGTCGGCGATCGCCTGAACAAACTGCCGCAATGGCTGCAAGTGGGCTTTAATTTGCGATCGCACCGTCGTCAAAGTCTCTGGCGATCGCGCTGTTTTAAGCTTCATAGCCTCGATCCCCAGCAGGCGCGAGCGTCTATGTGCCTCAGTTTGAAGCGGGCGCAAACGCTGCTCTACCGTCGGGGGAAAGTCAGTTTCGGCGATCGCCGCTAAAGTTTTTTGAAACTGCGATTGAAAGCGGGCGACCTGTTGCTGCAAGGCGATCGCCTCTGGCGGCTTCTTTGGGCCGGGCGGGCGGGCAATCATGTCATCTTGCGATCGCAGCATCTGTAGAAGCAATTGGATCTGAGCGCATAATGGATCGTGAGAGAAATCATCCAAACGTTTTAAAGGGCAAAAAAAGGACTTAACCATCCTGCCCGCTCCTTAATTCTCCGAAGATCTTCTCTCAAAGGGGACAGTTTTGTCTATCATGAGCTAATCAACGTTTTTATACCCGTTTTCCGACAAAAGTAAGAAAATTTTTAGTAAGAAAATCTTTGAAAAGCCCCCCTGAAAGCGCCTGCTGCTCCCTTAAAGGCCCCTTAAAGGCCCCTTAAAGGCCCACTGACAACCTCCAGAAAACGCTCTTTAGAGCAAGCCATTTGTCAACCGCTAAGCAGACCTGATGGTCATTCAAAACCAGTCACAAAATTAGTAAAGTTCACGTAATTTGCGAGCCTGATGTCTCGGGCAATCTGCACATAATCGAACCTTGCTTTACGGGTTTTCTAATCGTTACTGACGCTTTCAAAAACAAAGCCAGGGGGTTCATTTGGTTTGACTGTTCTAGTTCATATTTTTATCCGAAGGTAGTTAATTTCCTCTTTATGTAGCACTTCTCTTGCACCCACTGCTTGATTGTGTCGTTGCATCGTTCCGCTCGAACGCCTTTTTACCCGCTTTTTTGCAAACCTCTCGCTTAATAAAACATTTGCCAGCCATGACTGCAACACTCACCGTTCCTGAAGATTGTTCGCTGCCCGCCTGGTTGTCTTCCTGTCTGCTCGCCCATGGTGGAAGAACCGATGTTTCTGCGGCGATCGCGGCGATCGATGCGACAGCGCCAAAAGAGATAGCAGCAGTAACAGCGGCGATCGCCCCCCCCCCCTTAGATGGCGAACCGCTCGTCTGCCGCGCCTTCGAGTTTGCCTACCAGTTACACAAAGGTCAAAAGCGCGCCTCGGGTGAAGACTACATTGCCCATCCGGTAGCAGTAGCTGGGTTACTGCGCAGCCTTGGGGGTGACAGCGCCATGATCGCAGCGGGCTTTTTGCATGATGTGGTAGAAGATACTGACGTCACGGCTGACGAAATTGAAACTATCTTTGGGGCGGAAGTTCGCCACCTGGTAGAAGGGGTGACGAAGCTGTCTAAATTTAACTTTGACAGTAAAACCGAGCAGCAGGCCGAGAACTTTCGCCGCATGTTTTTGGCGATGGCCAAAGACATTCGCGTGATTGTCGTCAAGCTGGCCGACCGCCTGCACAATATGCGCACGCTAGAGCATCTGAGGCCCGAAAAACAGGTGCGGATTGCCCGTGAGACGCTAGAGATTTTTGCGCCGCTGGCGAACCGCTTAGGGATAGGACGCTTTAAGTGGGAACTCGAAGACCTCTGCTTCAAATATTTAGAGCCCGATGCCTACAGTGAATTAAAGCAGCTCATTGTCGAAAAGCGCACCGATCGTGAGGCTCGCCTGTTGCAGGCGAGTGACGTATTAAAAGAAGGCATGAGCGAGCTGGGCATCCGGTGCGAAGACATCAGCAGTCGGCCCAAGCATCTCTACAGCATTTATCGCAAAATGCAGCGGCAGCAAAAGGAATTCACCGAAATTTTCGACATCGCTGCCATTCGTCTCATCGTTAACACCAAGGATGAATGCTATCGCGCCTTGGCGGTGGCTCATGACCTTTTTCGCCCGATTCCTGGCCGCTTTAAAGACTACATTGGATTGCCAAAGCCCAACCGCTATCAGTCACTACATACGGTCGTAATCGGCAGTCATGGCCGCCCCATAGAAATTCAAATTCGCACCGTGGAAATGCACCACATTGCCGAATACGGGATTGCTGCCCACTGGAAGTACAAGGAAGTTGGCAACAGCCACACTGCCGTCAGCGGCAATGAGGAAAAGTTTACCTGGCTGCGGCAGCTACTCGACTGGCAAAACGAACTTAAGGACGCTCAAGAATATCTCTCTGGCGTCAAGAATAACTTGTTCGATGAAGAGGTGTATGTCTTTACCCCTGGTGGCGACGTCATCCCCCTGAGCAGAGGCGCAACGCCAGTAGACTTTGCCTATCGCATCCATACCGAAGTGGGCAATCACTGTGCGGGCGCAAAGGTCAGTGGCCGGATTGTGACGTTAGATACTGAGCTGCAAAATGGTGACATTGTTGAAATTATTACCCAAAAGAATAGCCACCCGAGTTTGGACTGGCTGAACTTTGTGGTGAGTACGGGCGCGCGTAACCGGATTCGGCAGTGGTACAAGAAGTTTCACTATGATGAGAATCGCGATCGCGGCCACGAAATGCTCGAAAAGGTAATGGGCAAAAGCGGCCTTGACGCCCTATTAAAATCTGACCCAGCTCAAGCCACTGCCGAGCGCTGTAACTACTCATCTGTAGATGCTTTGCTAGCGGGCTTGGGCTATGGCGAGGTCACACTAAACGCGGTGGTCAACCGTTTGCAAGAGGCAGTCAAAGAAGCGCAGCCGGTGGTCACAGAAGAAGCGACGACGCTAGAAGACGAAATTCCAACGGTTAAAGCGCCGGTCAACCGCAACAAAAACCACCATCATGCGCCAATTGCCGGTTTAGAAGGGCTGCTGCATTACATTGCTGGCTGCTGCCACCCTATTCCGGGTGAGTCTATTTTGGGCATTGTTTCTACCGGTGGCCGAGGCATTGCCGTGCATCGTCAAGACTGCCCCAACGTCGAAAACATTCCTGGCGAACGACTCATTCCGCTACGCTGGAACCAGCCCGACAGTCCCAAAGGTCAACAAGACACCTATCCGATTCAGCTTAGAATTGAAGTGATTGACCGCGTCGGGGTGCTTAAAGATATTTTGACCCGCCTATCTGATCTGCAAATTAATGTGCATAAAGCAGGTGTCAAAACCTATCCGGATCAAATTGCAGAAATTGATCTCGGTATAGATATTCGCGATCATGCACACTTGAACCAAACCTTTTGTCAAATTCGTAAGCTCTCTGATGTCTTAAATCTCAAGCGCATTACGGCTGTCGATTAGGTTCTCTGATCAGCGTCGAAGCCCTACTACCCTTGCTTAGTTCCCTTGCCTAGTTCCAATCCCTTTTCTACTCTTCCCTACGAATCGCCCTTAGCCGACCTGGGTGGCGACTATTTTGACCTCGTCAAACCTGCAACCTTCCCAAAGCATAGTCTGCGCTTTCGCAATGATGATTTGCTCAAACAGATTGGCCTATTGCCGGAGGATGTGCGCGATCGCGATTTCATCGAAACCTTTGGCAAATTTGAGAATCACGATACCTTTTTAGCCCTGCGCTACCACGGCTACCAGTTTCGCAGCTACAACCCTAACCTGGGCGACGGACGCGGCTTTCTGTACGCCCAGGTACGAGGTCATGATGGCAGACTTTACGACTTAGGCACCAAGGGCTCTGGCCCCACGCCCTACTCGCGCGGCGGCGATGGCAGGCTCACGCTGAAAGGCGGCGTCCGCGAAGTCCTGGCTTCAGAAGCCTTACATGCTTTAGGTGTCAATACCTCCCGGACGCTGAGCTTGATCGAAACCGGTGAATCGCTTTATCGAGGCGATGAACCTTCTCCTACTCGATCTTCGGTCATGGTGCGCTTCAGCCATTCACACATTCGCTTCGGCACCTTCGAGCGGCTGCATTACCTCAATCAGCCCGAGCTGATTCGTAAGCTGTTGAACCATGTGATTGAGGTTTACTATCCTCACTTGCTGGCCAGCAAATCCGAGCAGGATCGATACGCTCAGTTCTATGCCGAACTTTCCGAGCGCTTGGCGACGCTGGTGGCGCAGTGGATGACGGCGGGCTTCTGTCATGCGGTGCTCAACACCGATAATATGTCGATTACGGGTGAAAGCTTTGACTATGGGCCGTTTGCCTTTATGGACGAATACGACCCCAGATTCACAGCCGCCTATTTCGACTATTCGGGCCTTTATTGCTACGGCAATCAACCCGGTGCCTGCTATTGGAATTTAGAAAAGCTAGCAGTGGCGCTTTCGAGCGTGGTGGATAAAAGCAGTATGGAAGCCGGGTTAGCTCAATATCAGCCTAAATATGCGGCAGTTTATTGCGATCGCCTCCTCCAAAAACTCGGCTTCCCTGCCGGTAGCCTCAGCGCAGCCGAAGGCCAGAGCCTTGTCACCCAAACGCTAGATCTTCTCGAAGCCACCCGCGTCAGCTACCCCGGCTTCTTCTCCACCCTCACCCAAAGCTTCACACCCGCCTGGCGCACCGACGATACCCTCATTCTCAGCGCCACCTCACAAAGCTCCGACCCCGAAGCTGCCGATCTGCTTAAGCAATGGCGCAAAGTCTATCATCACTGCCTAGCTCAACTACCCGCAGAACAAATGGCCGCTGTTCAAAAATGCCTGAGCGCCACCAACCCGATGACGGTTCTCCTGCGCCCCAAAATTGAAGCCATCTGGGCACCCATCACTGAAGAAGACAACTGGCAACCTTTTTATGAGCTATTAAAAAAGGTACAGAATCCTACAAGGTAACGCTTGGATATGAGCTGTAGACAGGTAGCCTTAAGCGACTACGTGAAGTGCTTGCCCCATTTATTTTCTAGGCCGGTCAGTTGTTATCAGCAGGTACCCAAACCGAGACGGAGCCTGCTTCGCAGCGAAAATTAGCCCAGCCTTCAGCGTCGGTTGTGATGGGCTCGTCAATATGCTCGGTGATGTCGATGTAGGTGCGATCGCCTTGCCCTACGCTCATCCATTTTGTGCCTGCTTCACCGTTGCTCAGCACCACCGCCATCCCACCCGGATGCGCTTGGGTGCCCAACCGTGTCCAGCCAATCGTACTGACATGGTCAAAATAGTCGTACTGTTCGCCGTAGCCATAGGTCTTTCTGGCAGCTAAAAACTTGTCGATAATCCACTGATGGCAGTCCAGGAAAATTTCATGTTCTTCACCATCGTCACCCATATCTTTGTAATGTGCGCCGTAATAATCAGCATAGAAAATGCAGGGATAGCCATCGCGTCGCAGCAGAATGAGCGCGTAAGCCAGCGGTTTGAACCAGGGCTCTACAACTGACTCTAGCGATTGCAAGGGTTGAGAATCGTGGTTTTCAACCAGGGTAACCGCTAGCTCGGGATGAGTTTTAACTAAGGTTTTGTCAAAAATGGTGCGCATATCGTAATTGTCGCCCCGCACGCTGGCCTTGCTGAAGTTGTAGTGCAGAGGCGCGTCGAATAGCGTGACGGTTTCATCGGTCAGATCAATAAATCGCTGTAGCGCCTTGATATCGCCCGACCAATATTCACCCACCGCGAAGAGGAATCGACCGCTGTAGCGTTGGACATGGTTCATCCACTGTGGGAAAAATCCGGCTCGTACATGTTTGACCGCATCAAATCGGAAGCCGTCTAAATCGATGGTGTCTACGTACCACTCGCCCCACTTTTTCAAAGCGTCGCTGACTTCTGGATTATTCACATCCAGATCGCAGCCCATCAAATAGTCAAAGCTGCCTTTTTCAAGGTCAACTTGGTCGTCAAAAGACTTGCCTTCAAACAGATAAACCGCTTCAAAGCCTTCTGGCTCATAATCGTTGTGATCGGTGGCGTTGAAGTGCCACCAGTGCCATTCCAGGTCAGAATATTTGCCCTGACGGCCTGGAAAGGTGAAGTGAGTCCAGCTTTTAATGGTCGCTTCTTCGCCAATGGCCTGATGCCTGTCTTCGGGATCGTAGGGCGTGGCCTTGAACGTTTCTTGATGATCTGCGCCCATCATATGGTTTAGCACTATGTCGGCATAGATTGCCAGGCCCGAGCGCTTGGCTGTTTTCACCGCGCTGATATATTCGTCGCGAGTGCCGTACTTTGTGCGGATTGAGCCTTTTTGGTCGAACTCGCCCAAATCATACCGGTCGTAAACGCTATAGCCGACGTCGTGATCCCCTTCAGAACCTTTGTAGGCAGGCGGTAACCATACAGAGGTAATACCAGCGGCAGCCAGTTCATCCGCTTTTTGAGCCAGTTCGTTCCACAGTGAGCCATCCGGTTCCACATACCAGTGGAAGAATTGCATCATGACGCCATTATGTGCAGAGGTACGATGTGCAGAGGTACGATGTGCAGACATACGATGAAGGAGTCCTGAAACAGAAGACCTGAGAGTTCTTGGAATTATGTCTTGAGGCTCTCGTTTTTAAAGTATCCCTCAAGACATAATTCTTAATAATTTGGATCGTAGCGCCTGTCGTGTAACAGATTTTCTGCTGGCCTTTACCGTGCTATGGCTGAGTTTTTACCATCGATCGGAACTGTCGAACCAGCGTATTTTCACCGATAGATAGAGACTGATTTAGAAATGGCGAGATATCGCTGGCTTTGAGGGGGGCGATCGCAATGCTGCGTTCAACAGTTTGGTATCTGCCGTTTTGAAGGAGGTTAATGGTGAGGCGATCGCCATCAAAGCGCCATATTTCTGGAACCCTGAGCTGCGCATAAATCTTGAAACGATTAAGCGAACTGCTAGTGATGTCAATCTCTACGGCGAGATCCGGCGGCGGTAGTTTGGCAAGATCTATCTGACTGACGCCGCGAACGAGGGGCTCGTTTTGGATGTAATAGCACTGGTCGGGTTCGAGTCCGTTGGCGAGATCTTCGCGATCGCACGTCCGACTGCCCAAACTCCTAACCTCCAACCCCAACTCTTCCGTTGCCGCTTCAATCAGCCGACCAATGATTTTTTTGTAGCTTTCATGGGGATCTAGCGGCATCCGAATTTCTAGCATTCCATGGTCATAGGTCAGTCGTGCTGCCGGTTCTTGTTCAAAATCGCTCAGTAAGGACTGATAGGTACGCCAGCTAATATTTTGTAAAACAACCCGGTCTGGCTTTTGAATGAGTGTTGTCCTCATAAACATAGCGCTATGTCAACACCTAGAGTTTAGCAATCTTTCTGAACGGCGGGCTTTCTAGATTAGCTTTCAACTTTCATGAGCAGAGACAAAGGGTTGGAGAAAAGCTTTCCCGGTGGGTTAACCTGTAGTCAGCGGGCCATTTTTAGAAAGATATGTGGCAATTTTAGAGATAATTTGCCGCAGTGAGAAAAGATCGCTGTCATAGTCAATCGCCACTGTCAAAATATAGCGTTCTTCACTGATATCCATCGCTAAAGTAGATCCAATCACCCGGTCATTTTGTCCTGTTTTCTCTCCTACCCATTTCACCTTTGGCCCCAAATCTTCAAGTGCCTCGTAGCCAATCTCTCGGTCTTGTTGACTGCTAAGCGCTCTCAAAATCTCTTTGTGCGCAGGATCTGTCAGGCTGTAAACTTGCGCCATCATTGCAGTGATTTCTTGAGTGGTCGATTGATTGTTGCCATCGCCAAAATCAACCGGCATGGTTTGGTCGCCCATCAGTTTGTGACCGACAACGGTCTGTGGATAGTCCGATTGGCTAATGGCCTGGTTGATATAGTCGTAGCCGAGGTAGTCGATGAGCTGATTGGTGGCAATGTTATCGCTCTCTTTGATCATTTGGGCCATGACCTGGCGCAGAGAGTATGTGTTGCCTACCTCAATCATGGCGCTGCCACCAGTTTCAGTAAAGTTGTTGGGATCGACAAAGATTTTGTCGTTAAGATCAAGGTGCTCTGCACTCACTTTTGCCATTAGCGCTACGGCAATTGGAAGCTTAATCAGGCTGGCGGGACTGGCTAAAAGCTGGTCGCCCTGATGCTCGCGGCATAGTTGAGGGTTTAGTTGGGGGGGTGACTCGTTTAGCTGAGCGCGATTGGCTAACACAGAAGCGAGTGAACTATTTGAATTGGACGTTAGCTGGCATAGGGTGATGTGCAGCTTTGCAGGGTCTAAGCCGACATCTTGAATAACATCGTCAAGGAAGGTTTGATTAGCCTTAGCAATTTTGCCTTCAATGGCGATCAGGTTCTGCTGGTACGCGATTCGCTTCCCCACCGCGCGTTCGTACAAATCGGATTGTTTTGGAATGCCAGCAAGTTTACCTAAGGCGTCTTGCCACGAAGCTCGCGCTTGTTGAATAAGTTCTAATCGGCGAGAATTATCGTCAGCATTTTCTGCGGATTGCGCTGCGGCGATCGCCTTGTCTGAAAGTTCTATCGCTCGCCTATAGTTTTCCAAATCTGTACTCTCGGAATCGGCACTGTCGGAATTTGGCTGTTTGGTGGGCGCGCTAGAAGCATTCACTTGTTGGGATTTCTCGTTGCCAGTGGTGCTAGCAGGCAGGACTTTGAGCCCCGTAATCAGACCTGCGCCCAAACCAAAAGTAGCCGCGATCGCAGCAACAGACCACAATCTAATCATTCGGCAACCATCTCAGGATAAAGAACAGGTACAGCTTTCATTTAAACAAGTGAGATAACAACAATCGAGAGATGCCCCCTTTATCCCAGTCCATTCACAGCGCTTAATTTGCCCTGCACAGACTCTCTCCGTCAGCCCTTCAAAAAAGTCTAGACCGGAGCAAACCGTCCCAGCGGTTTCACCTTCCCTAGCACCTTACTCAACTCGCGATGTATCTTTCCGTTCGTCGCCAACAGTCGCCCCGACTTAATCGCAAACGGACTTTGGTCATAAGCGCTCACTTTGCCCCCTGCCTCTTCCACCAAAACCACCCCAGCCGCCAAATCCCACGGCGACAGCCCACGTTCCCAATAGCCATCTAGCCGTCCGCAGGCGACGTAAGCAAGATCGATAGAAGCCGCCCCCCCCCGCCGCACCCCCTGAGTCAGATGGCTCAGGTGACAAAACTCAGCGTAATTATTATCAATCGTCTCGCGGCGATCGTAGCCAAATCCAGTCACAAGCAGGCTATCGGCTAAGGTGGCAGTGCTAGAAACGCTAATGGGCTCGCGGTTACAGGTGGCCCCCAAGCCTGTCGCAGCGCGAAAAAGGTGGTTGTGTACAGGGTCAAAAATGGCCCCGACAGCGGGGTTGCCATCAATTAGCAGGCCAACCGAGCAGCCGCAAAAAGGATATTGATGGGTGTAATTAGTAGTGCCATCTAGCGGATCTACGGCCCACAGCAGGCCATCCGTTTCAACGCCCAGGCTACCGGACTCTTCGGCGAGAATGGCATGACCAGGAAAATGTAGGCCAAGAACGGAGAGGACTTCTTTCTCGGCGGCTTTATCAGCTTCGGTCACCAGGTCGCCGGGGCGACCTTTGGATTGAATGTTGGAGAGATTGCCCCAGTAGTGTTGTAAAACTGCGCCACCTGCACAGGCCGCTTCGGTGGCAACGTCGAGAAAACGCTGGAGATCGGCTGACGAATAGGTCATGTTCGATAAATAAAGTGCTTAATCATCTTCGATAGGAAGGCCAAATCGTACTTTGCCTTTGCCAAAATACTGGCCAAACTGAAGCTCGTATACTTCATCTTCATCTTGCGTTTCTACTTCCAGGTCACTGCGCGGGTAGCTGACGCACAGCAGCGCATAGCCCTGAGCCCGTAATTCAGGCGACAGCCCCATCGCTTCAGGCTGGGCTAGCTCACCCGACAATACCCGCACGGCGCAGGTCGTGCAGGCACCGTTGCGGCAGGCGAAGGGCAGCTCGGCAGTTTGGTTTTCGGCGGCTTGCAGAATGTAGCGATCGCGCGGCACCTGCACCGTATAGGACGTACCTTTTTGCCGATCGTGAATACGAATATTGTAAGTTTCAGCCATGGGGACAGAACTAGCGGAGGGGCTTTTGTATGATCGCACGGAAACCGCTGCGAAAGGTGATCTGCGGGCGGCACAGATAGCGTCTGAAGATAGCGAGCTAGAAAATCTCAAGGCAGGCCCCACTTTCTGATAGGATGGCAAAGCTGTAATACGTTGATACATCGGCGGGTTACACAACTATCAGGAGAGATGGCCGAGTGGTTGAAGGCGCAGCACTGGAAATGCTGTAACGGGGCAACTTGTTCGAGGGTTCGAATCCCTCTCTCTCCGTTCTTTTTTATTGGTTTTTTTCACGGTTTTTTTCACGGGCTTTTTCCGTTGGCAAGCTTTTCATTACTGAGTGCAATGCCACCAATGGCAACCAGCAATAAGCCTGTCCATTGAATAATTTCTAACGAGGCCGCAGGCGTAAAGCTCCAAGCGATCAGCGCTACTACAAGAGGCGTTGATGCCGTTAACATCGCCGTGCGTCCGCCAATCATTCGCAAGCTGCCATAGCTGAGTAGATACGTCAGTAGCATGACGATTCCTAGCGCTAGGCCCCACAGCGCAAAGCCTAGCCAGCTAATTTCAATTGGCGTCAGCGGCTTGACTAATAAGACCAGGCTGCTGAGTACGGCCACTGTCGAAAATTGCACCACACTAACAGGAATAGGATGACATTGCTCGCGGTAGCCGACGTTTGTCAGCACGATGTAGACGCTAAAGGCAGCGCTCGCGGCGATACCTAACCAAATTGAATGGGCCGTGGCACTACCCAGGCTAGGCCGGGCCATCAGCAGTCCGCCCATGGCGATCGCCACCATTGCCAGCCACCCCAACGGCGATATCTTGGCAGTCTGCCTGGCTAGCCACCCCAGCGGCACCGCCGTCAGGGGATACAAAAATAAGAGGGTTGCCCCTACCAGCGGGCCAACTACGCCCGTACTCTGATACAGAAATACCTGAGAAAAAAAGAGCGCTATCCCACTGCCAATCAGCAGCAGCAGTAGCCGATCTCGGGTATAAATCCAATCTTGCAAATCTTCCCAGGTGTCGGCATAAAGCTGTGGGGCCAGTATTCCTAAGGCGGGCACAATCACCAGCATTCGCATCCACAGCAGCGCCACCGCTGGCACAAAACCTGCACCGAGCTGGCCGACACTCAGCCCCAACCAGCTACCGCCCTGGCCCAAAGCGCTGACTATGCCCAAATGCCAGGCCATTAATAAGGTGGCGATCGCACTCAAAATCAGCCCTTTTCGCAGATCAACGCTGACCGTGGGCGATCGCGGCGGCATATTCTCCTGACGGCGCAGCTCAGAGGTCGCAGGCATCGGCAGCTCAATAGAACGGTGCGATCGCCGCCACCGAGAAGGCTGCTTGACCGCCGATACGGCTGCTTCAGGTGCAGGTATCGCTGCTCTATCTTCGCCCGGCAGCAGAGGAACGGCATTCTGCAATTGCTCGCAGTCCTCTCTAAGTGCAAAAACTTCCGCCTCTAGCTGCGCTTTTCGAGCTTCGAGTCGCTCAATTTCCTGGCTAAGCTGGTCGGTATAGCGCCGCTGGAGTTGCTCTAAGGGATTAGGAGATGGATTAGGATTGGGATTAGGAGCAGAAGGATTAGAGGTAGAGGAACTAGACGCCGCCGGGGCAGGGGGCAAGCGGGCTTTCGAGTCGGAGCTGGAAGACGACAAGTCAGGGAGCCGCGAGTCATCATCTTCAAAGGCTGGACTGGCTGGCTTCATTGTTCTTTTTCAGACCAGGGATTAACGGTGAATATACCAGAGTGCCTAACCAGATGAAACCGAGGAGCCGCTTTGGACTGTAAGGACTCGGTAAAATAAGCTCATAAAGTCAAGAACTCCAGACCTAAGACGGTTGCTTACTAAGTAAATTCTCACAAAAAATCTGCGGCAAAAAGCATTAAATCCTTTTCTGCCGCAGATTAAGATAGTGCCTCGACCGGTCGATAGCTCCCTTTTGGTCAGACTTGTCTGCTAAGAAAATTAGCAGGAGAATGAGCAGCCCCAATCGGTAAATGACGGGCTCAAAACCCGCCTAAATGATGGTTCCATCTGGAATCGTCGCGCCTTTGATCACCACTACAATGCCGCTGCGAATGTAGTAGCCTTCCGACTCATGCTCGGCCTCTTGGACATTGTCCTTATTGATAATCTGCACATTTTTCCCAATGCGCGCATTCTTGTCAATAATCGCTCGGCGAATTACAGAGCCTGCGCCAATCGCCATCGGGATTTGATCGGTGTTCGGAAATTCACCGGCCTCATCCATTTCCTCGTAAAAGTCATTGCCAATAATCAAGGCGCGATCAATTTCGCAGTTGGCGTGGATGCGCTGGCGCAGGCCAATGACCGACTTGTGAATGCGGCACTTCTTCAAAATGCAGCCCTCACTGATGATCGATTCTGTGATCTGGCAGTCCTGGATTTTACTGGGCGGGAGATAGCGCGATCGCGTATAAATCGGCGCATCCTGGCGGAAAAAGCTAAACGCTGGATCGGGCTGATCGGTCAGCGCAATATTAGCTTCATAAAATGCCTCAATTGTCCCAATGTCTTCCCAATATCCCTTAAAGAGATAGGCTTGCACGTTGTAATCGCGGGACGAGGCCGGAATAATTTCCTTGCCAAAGTCTGTCTGATCGGGGTACTCATTCAGCAGGTCAATCAGCACCTGCTTTTTGAATACATAAATTCCCATAGAAGCAATAAAGGGCTTTTCTTCAGACTCTTCTGGAGACAGGCCCATCGCCGTCGTATCGACCTTCATCACTTCTAGGGCTTCACCCTTCGGCTTTTCAGAAAACTCAACGATACGGTTGTTCTCATCGACCTTCATCAGGCCAAAGCTAGAAGCCGTTTTGTACCCAATGGGCACTACCGACAGCGTGACATCTGCGCCGCTCTCACGGTGCTTCAGCACATAGTCGCTGTAGTCCATGTGATACAGGTGATCGCCCGATAAGATCAAAAATTCATCGACATCAGCTTCTTCAAACATCCACATGTACTTGCGCACCGCATCCGCTGTGCCTTCAAACCAGCTCGGGCTGTCGGGCGTTTGCTGCGCGGCCAGCACTTCTACGAAGCCGTCGCTAAACGTCGAGAAGTTATACGCCTTAGCAATATGGCGGTTCAAAGAAGCTGAGTTGAACTGCGTCAATACGTAGATCTGGAGAATGTCGGAATTTATGCAGTTACTGACCGGAATATCGATCAGGCGGTACATGCCAGCTAAGGAGACAGCAGGTTTCGCACGGTACTTTGTTAACGGATAGAGGCGAGTACCTGCGCCACCACCCAAAATTATTGAAAGAACTCTTTTCACAACATCAACCCTTAGCTTAGGAAAATAACCATCCTTACGTCACACTCAAGTGTGGGCTTGTATCTGTCAGTTGGCAAGGGGGATCGGTAAAAATATCTATTTCGATTGATAGAAATGTCTGTCTTTAGCGACAGGTCTTTCGCCCCAGCAAGATCCTATTAAAAAGGGTGTAATACGTACAAATTTGCACGACAACTGGGCTATCAACACATTTCTGTGACAGCCATTCAGATATGGAGGCTACTCGTAAAATAGTACCTGGGGATCGTGCTTTTCGCAGTATTGCACCCTACAAATGACCGCCGCCTACAGACTTTGTACAGATTCATCTCTTACGGCGTTATAAGAACAGCCGCCATAGGAACAGCGCCACAGGCTAAAGGCCGGTTTCGACGATATGAGCTGCCACCCCTCGAACAATGCGCTGGACAACGTAGGGATCGCCGCCATAGTCAATCGCAACCGTCAGGGCGTAGCGCTTTCCGTCTACTTCCATTGCCAGGGTGGTGCCTAGCATCCGGTTGTTTTGGCCTGTTTTTTCGCCTAGCCACTGCACTTTTGGCCCCATGTCTGCTAGTGCCTGGTAACCGAGTTCGCGATCGCGCTGACTAGCCAGCGCCGCTTGCAGCTCGTTATCACCGGGCGCTTCGAGGCTGTAAACATTGGCCATCATCGCCGTAATGTCATTGGTGGTTGATCGGTTTATCTGGCTGCCTGCGTCCTCTGGCACGATGCGATCGCCAACTAGCTTGTGCCCGGCTGCCGTTTGGGTGTAGCCCATCTCTGCGATTGTGCGAGCAATGGTATCGCGGCCCAAGTAATCAATCAGTTGATTCGTGGCAATATTGTTGCTTTCGTCAATCATCCGGCCCATGACCTCTCGCAGCGGGTACGACTCTCCCACGTCGATGCTTGCACCCTCAGCATTTTCGGTAAAGTTACCGAAATTAATAAAGATTTCACTATCAAGATCAATATTGTTTGCCGCCACCTGCCGCATCAGCGCCACCGCAATCGGCAGCTTAATCAGGCTGGCTGCACTCGCCATGGGCACATCACCCTGATGCTGACGACACCGCTCACCATCTACCTGAGCTTGGTTAATCATCGGGGTAACGGCGGTGGCATCGATGCGGCAAAAGGTGACATGCACCCGTTGGGGATCCACATTAGCCGTGCGAATAATATCGACCAAAAAAGCGCCCTCAGCAACTGCTAGCTTGCCCTCAGCGGTGGCTAGTAGCTGCCGGTAATGGGTCTGTTTTTCAGCCGCTTGCGCCTGTAGCGCTGACGTTTTAGGGATATCAGCAAGCTTTTGGATGGTCTTTTGCCACAACGAGCGCTCGCGGCGCGTAAATGTCAGGCGACTGGCTGCGTCTTTGGCACCCTGGGCAGATTGGTACGCTTCCACCGCTTGATTCGCGATCGCCATTGCCTGCTGATAGGTCTGCTCGGCAGTCGCGGGCGACGGCTCTGACTGAGTTGATTTAACCGATGCAGGTAGCTTCACAGCATCAGAAATACCCAGTGTTTCAGCCGCTGCGGCAATGCGCTGCGAGTTTTGGATGGCATCAGCAGGTCGCCACACGAAGCGTGAAGGCGAATTTTCAAATGTATTAGACAGGCTGAAGGTAGCCCCTAAAGCTGAGGCGATCGCCGTAGAATACCAAAAACCCGATAGCTTCAAGTGACTCGAACGCCCCCACAAAAACAACCATAAAAAACAAAAAGTACCCGCGCTGTTCTGTTGACTTCGCCAGAGTACCCGACCTGATAAGCCAAACGTAACAACTTTAGTTGGTTTAATCGGTCTTTCTCGCCTTTTTCTCGTTTACTCGTTTATTAGGTTCATCCTAGCTGTTCGTCTATTAGGACAGCCTACCAAATTTAGGCAGGCTACTTAACTTAGAATGTCTGCTAGCTGTTACCCTGCTAAGTTGGAGCTTAGGCCCCAAAAATCCAGACCAGAAATCCAGACCAAAACCATCCAGACCAGAATAATCCGTCAGAGGAAACCGAGGAATCTCTATGTCAGCTATCCGCGAGTTGCACCGCCAAATCACGAGCAAAGAGCGTAGCGCCGTTGACATTGCTCAGGCTCAACTCGATCGGGCACAGGCCGTAGAGCCTAAGCTCAAAAGCTTTGTTTCGCTGACTGCCGAGAAAGCCTTGGCTCAGGCCCAAGCTGTCGATGACAAGATCGCTGCTGGCGAAGACATCGGTTTGCTAGCGGGTGTGCCGATCGCGCTCAAAGATAACCTCTGTACTCAGGGTATTCGTACCACTTGTAGCTCCAAAATACTAGAGAACTTTGTGCCGCCTTACGAATCGACGGTCACGGGCAGGCTTGATGCCGCTGGCGCAGTCTTCATCGGCAAAACTAACCTAGACGAGTTTGCCATGGGCGGCTCTACCGAAAACTCTGCTTTTCAAACTACGGCAAATCCCTGGGATATCTCCCGTGTTCCGGGCGGCTCTTCGGGCGGCTCCGCCGCTGCCGTGGCCGGGGGGCAAGCACCGATTGCCTTAGGCTCCGATACGGGCGGCTCTATTCGTCAGCCTGCTTCTTTTTGCGGCATTGTAGGCATGAAGCCTACCTATGGCCTGGTGTCGCGCTTTGGCCTGGTGGCGTTTGCGTCCTCGCTCGATCAAATTGGGCCGTTTAGCCGCACGGTGGAGGATGCGGCGATTTTGTTGGGTGCGATCGCAGGCCACGATCCCAAAGACGCCACCAGCCTAAACATCAAAATCCCTGACTACACCCAATACCTCAAAGCAGACGTCAAATCTCCCCTCAAAGGCCGCAAAATCGGCATCATCCAAGAAACCTTTACAGACGGGCTAGACTCTGAAGTTGGCGACGCTGTCAACGCTGCGATTGAACAGCTCAAAGCGCTCGGCGCGCAGATCAAAACCATTTCCTGCCCTCGCTTTAACTATGGCGTCTCGGCCTATTACATCATCGCCCCCTGCGAAGCTTCCGCCAATCTTGCCCGTTACGATGGCGTCCGCTATGGCCTGCGCAGCCAAGAGCCCAACCTGCTGTCGATGTACAACAAAACCCGCGCTGAAGGCTTCGGCGCTGAAGTTAAGCGCCGCATCATGATTGGCACCTACGCCCTCTCGGCAGGCTACTACGACGCCTTCTATCTCAAAGCGCAAAAGGTTAGAACGCTGATGAAGCAAGACTTCGACGCTGCCTTTGCAGATGTAGACATCCTCGTGAGCCCAACCGTACCCACCACCGCATTCAAAGCAGGCGAAAAAGACGACCCGCTCAGCATGTACCTGCTCGATCTCATGACCATTCCCGTCAATATGGCAGGTTTGCCCGGCATGAGCCTTCCCTGCGGCTTTGACCAGCATGGCATGCCCATTGGCTTACAGCTTGTCAGCAACGTCCTGCGCGAAGATTTGCTCTTTGAAGTCGGTCATGCTTACGAGCAGTCAACCAATTGGCATACAAAGCAACCACAGTTTTAGAAACGATTTAACTGGCCACGAGTCAATTGGGAACGGGCTGATAGATTGCGGTCTCAGTGGCGCGTGGAACAGAGGTTGTCCATTTAACTGGAGCATCTTGGCGCTGGAGCAAAAAGCGTGTTAAGACCAGGTCGCGATTTTCAAACAGCCGCCAGGCTTCTGCCAGGTAGCACAGGTATTTATTGTAGTTTTGTAACCCTACCAGACGGATAGCCTCTGTCTCATGGGCCACTAACCGGTTAAACCAAGCCTCTAGGGTTGGGCGATAGTCATGAAAGGAATGGTGTCTCACCTGTAGACCGGCTCTTTCAAACGTATCTAAATGCTGGCGTAAAGAGGCCAGCTCAGCGCCCGGAAATACATCTGCTGCTGCCAAGAGCCGAGCGGGCAGGGTTTCACTGAGCTGGCAAAAGAAGTGATGAACAATCCTTCCAGTTGGTCGAATGGCCTCGGCAAACTGTTGAGCAACTGAGAATAACTGTGCCTTCGGGATATGCTCGACAGCACCAATAGAATAAATCTTGTCTAGAGACTGAGGCTTGTAATTAGCAGTTACGAAATCTTTGTACTCAACGTTAAATCCGTACGTAGATTCGATAAAGCTTTTCTGTTCAGATGACAGCGTATAGCCGATTAAATTTTCAGCATCTCCTGTAGTGTCGTAAATTTTCTTCATCATGCTGCCCCAGCCGCAGCCTACATCTAAAATGCTTTCGCCAGCCTGGGGATCAATTAGCTGTAGAAGATAGTTAGCTTTGTTTTCTTGGGCCTCCTCTAGAGTGTCTGTGCTGTTCAAAAAATCAGCGCAGGTGTAAAACATATAGCTTTGATCGAGGAAAAGCTGATAAAAGTCATTAGAGATATCGTAGTGCTGAGAAACACCCGCAATTCTGTCAAGCTGCGCCACGTAAATGTCGCTGATCATCTGGCGGGCAAAGCCTGGCGGATAGTGGGTTAATAGCGCCTCGTACAGCGGGTTAGCGGGCTTTGTAAACTTATCCCAAATTGTTTTTGGATCGAGCCTTTTAGAGCACTTTGACCAGAACATATACCTGGCATAGCTAGGGCCACCGATTAATGCTTCTGGAATCAGAAGCGAGTATCGTTTTAGCGCTGACAACGAGGGTAGTAATGTCATCTTAAATCTCCGAATATTAAGCGATTGATTTGAACTTCATAACCTCCTTGTATCGCTTTGAAAAATGAGACGGGATGGATTGCATACAATCCTTAAGTAAAGAATGTTTGACTTTATTCTGCTTCCAGTTAGCCTGCCAGAAGCAAAACAGTCAACTCTACCTAGAGATGACCCTGGGACTTCTGGCAAACAAAAGCGCAGTCAGTTTGATAAAATCAAGCGTTCACCCTATATTCCGACCCGCCGCAGTTTAAGGAGAATTAATTTCTAATGCCCACAAAGATGCCCACAAAGATGTATTACGACAGCGATGCTAATCTTGACTTGTTAAACGGCAAGACAGTCGCCATCATCGGCTACGGCTCGCAGGGCCATGCCCATGCCCTCAACCTCAAAGACAGCGGTGTGAATGTAGTGGTCGGCCTGTACGAAGGCAGCCGCTCAAAGCCGAAAGCCGAAGCCGCAGGGCTGCCCGTCAAGTCTGTCGCCGACGCTGCAAAAGTCGCCGATTTCATCATGATTTTGCTGCCCGATGAAGTCCAGCGCAGTGTCTACAAAGAGAGCATTGCACCTAACCTCGAAGCCGGTAACGTCCTGGCTTTTGCCCATGGTTTCAACATCAACTTTGGCCAAATCGTCCCTCCCGAAGATGTAGATGTGGTCATGGCTGCGCCTAAAGGCCCTGGTCATCTGGTGCGCCGTACTTACGAGCAAGGTCAGGGTGTGCCTGCTCTTTTTGCCGTTTACCAAGATGCTTCTGGCCAAGCTCGTGACCTAGCGCTGGCCTATGCAAAAGGCATCGGCGGCACCCGCGCGGGTGTGTTGGAAACCACTTTCCGGGAAGAAACTGAGACTGACTTGTTTGGTGAGCAGGCTGTTTTGTGTGGTGGCCTGAGTGAACTGATTAAAGCTGGGTTTGAAACGCTTACAGAAGCAGGCTATCAGCCTGAGCTGGCCTATTTTGAGTGCCTGCATGAAGTCAAATTAATTGTGGATTTGGTTGTGGAAGGGGGGCTGGCTAAAATGCGCGACAGCATCTCCAATACGGCTGAATATGGCGATTATACCCGTGGCCCACGTGTCATTACGGCAGATACCAAGGCGGCGATGAAGCAGATCCTCAAAGAGATTCAAACCGGTCAATTTGCGCGGGAGTTTGTGCTAGAAGCGCAGTCCGGGAATGCGGGCTTTAATGCCACTCGTCGGATTGAGGCGGAGCACCCGATTGAGGAAGTCGGTAAGGACTTGCGGGCAATGTTTAGCTGGCTAAAGAAGGTTTAAAGTAGCTCTCTGATAGGCTTGCTTGGGGGATGGTTATCTTGGCCGTTCCCGATCTGAATTTGACGAATGCTGGTATCGCAGTTTACCGTTTTCGCCCGCTTCTTATGACTTTATATAGTTCATAGCCAGCCATGGGGTCTGGGTATACCCTTGTAGGGTCAAGCAACATGGCGACTGCCTATCGACCGACCCGCGCCTAAACTCAAGTGCCACATCCGCGAAACTATCTTCCTTGTTACCTATGCAATCTAAAGACATCAGTGCCTCGTCAACGCCTCTTGATATCCGCGTTGAAGACGATCGCACCGGGCTGACGCCAGAAACGTTAAAGCGAGCATTTTTGGATAACTTGTTTTATGTGCAAGGGAAATCGCCAGAAATTGCCTCGCTGCACGATTACTATATGGCCTTGGCTTATACGGTGCGCGATCGCATGTTGCACCACTGGCTCAGCTCTGCCTCCGCCTATCGTGAGCAAAAGTCCCGTACGGCGGTATACCTCTCAGCCGAGTTTTTAATGGGGCCATACCTGGGCAACAACTTAATCAACCTGGAGCTTTACGAAACGGTAGATGAAGCGATGGCGAGCCTGGGCCTGAGCCTGGCCGAAATTATGGCCCAAGAGCAAGAGCCTGGGCTAGGTAACGGCGGCCTAGGCCGACTCGCCGCCTGCTATCTAGACTCTATGGCTACGCTAGAAATTCCTTCTTTGGGCTACGGCATCCGCTATGAGTTTGGCATTTTCAAGCAAGAGATTCACGACGGTTGGCAGGTCGAAAAAACGGACAAGTGGCTGGCTAATGGTAATCCTTGGGAGATTGCTCGGCCCCTGTGGTCAGCCGATGTAAAGCTGGGCGGGCATACCAAAGCCTATACCGACGTGCAGGGCAACTATCGGGTCGAGTGGGTGAGCGATCGCATCGTCAAAGGCGTCCCCTACGACACCCCTATCCTTGGCTACAAAGTCAACACCGCCAACACCCTTCGCCTGTGGAAAGCCGAATCACCTGACGCCTTTGACTTCGAGGCCTTCAACCAGGGCAACTACTACGGCGCAGTCAACTCCAAAATCGTCTCTGAAAACATCTCCAAAGTTCTCTATCCCAACGACGAACACCTCGAAGGTAAGCAGCTCAGACTAGAGCAACAGTACTTCTTTGTCTCCTGCTCCTTGCAAGACATGATTCGCATCCAGTTGCGCGACGGTATCCCGCTAGAAAACTTTGCCGATAAATACACCGTTCAGCTCAACGACACTCATCCTGCCGTCGCAGTTGCCGAACTCATGCGCCTGCTAGTAGACGAACATCAAATGGAATGGAGCGACGCTTGGGAAATCACCCAAAAATCCCTTGCCTACACCAACCATACGCTTCTACCCGAGGCTCTAGAGCGCTGGCCGATTGACCTCTTCGGCTCCTTGCTTCCCCGCCATCTAGAGATCATCTTTGAAATCAACCGACTGTTTCTAGACGACGTGCGGCGCAAGTTTGGCCAAGACAATGATCGCATCGCTCGCATGTCCATCATTGATGAAAGCGGCGGACGCTACGTGCGGATGGCCAACCTTGCCTGCGTAGGTTCTCACGCCATTAACGGCGTCGCTGCCCTCCACACCGAACTGCTCAAGGAGACGGTGCTCAACGACTTCTATCTGCTTTTCCCCGAAAAATTCATCAACGAAACCAACGGTGTCACCCCTCGCCGCTGGCTGGTGCTCAGCAACCCCAAACTCACCCGACTGCTAAACCAGCGAATTGGCACCGAGTGGCCCACCCACTTCGATCAAATCAAAAAGCTAGAAGCCTTTGCCGACGACCCCGGCTTCCGTACCGAGTGGCGGCAAATCAAGCAGGCCAACAAAGAAGCCCTGGCTATTCGCATTGAGCGGGCAACGGGCATCAAAGTCAGCCCTACTTCTATGTTCGATGTGCAAATTAAGCGGATGCACGAATACAAGCGCCAGCAAATGAACGCCCTGCATATCATTTCGCTGTACAACAAGCTGAAGCAAAACCCAGAGATGAGCATCGTTCCCCGCACCTTCATCTTCGCGGGCAAGGCAGCACCGGGCTATTTCATGGCCAAGCTAATTATCAAGTTAATTACGTCTGTCGGCAGCATCGTCAACCACGATCCCGACATCCGTGACCAGCTCAAAGTGGTGTTTTATCCCAACTACAACGTCACCAACGCTCAACCCATTTATCCCGCTTCCGACCTTTCCGAGCAAATCTCGACCGCTGGCTTTGAGGCATCTGGTACTGGCAACATGAAGTTTGCTATGAACGGCGCACTCACCATCGGCACCCTTGACGGAGCCAACGTCGAGATTCGTGAAGAGGTCGGCGAAGACAATTTCTTCCTGTTTGGTTTAAAGGCGCATGAGGTGTCTGAACTCAAGGCCACGGGCTACAACCCCCGTGAATATTACGAGGCCAACGAAGACCTTCAGGCGGTGTTCGAGATGATTACCTCGGGCGTGTTCTCTAGCGGTGACACAGAGCTGTTTAAGCCGCTCATCAATAACCTGCTGAATCAAGACCGCTTTATGGTACTTGCCGACTATCAATCCTACATAGACTGTCAGGTAAAAGTCAGCGAAGCCTATCAGAATCAGGACGAATGGGTGCGGATGTCGATTTTGAATGCGGCGCGGATGGGCAAGTTCTCGTCTGATCGCTCTATTCAAGAATATTGCGATCAAATTTGGAATATTGAGCCGGTTCCTGTGGAGCTGCAAGAATATGCCAACACACTGTCAATGATGACCGACAGCGATACCCGACTGTCTTAGCAGCTCTCTAGAAAAGCACAGTAGATCATTGAGCCTGCATCTCGGTATGTGGGCTTTTTGTGTTTGTTATTCCCTCGGAGCCTCGCCCGTCATCGCAGATTCCAGGTATTTAGTTGCAGGCGGTACATAGCTACCGTCTATCTTTACGCGGAAGTCGTAGTGTTCGCCCGTGCCTAAGCCGCTGTTGCCCGAAAAAGCAATCACCTCGCCAGCTTTAGCACTGCCTTCCCGGCACCCTTTTTCAGACGTATGCAAAGACTGAAAGGTATAGCCCGGATATGACTCAGCCGTTTGATTCACCACCCAACCGCCACCATCGACATCCCACCAGCATTTGACTGTCACCGTATCACCCACTTCACCCACCGCATGAATCGGCGTCCCCACGGGCGCAGCCAAGTCCACGCCATTATGAGGGGCATTGGGCACACCCGTGACCGGATGAAAGGGGCGAATGCCGTATTCATCGCTGACTTCGTAGCCTGCAACCACGTCACCAGTGCGAGGGGTGATAATATCCTCTACATTTTCTTGATCGCTAATTACGCTGCTGGTTACCGTCAAAATGCGATCGGCAACGTATAGCAATGAGCCAATGATGATAGCGGCGCAAATCCCAGTGATGACTAGCTTGGGCAAAGACATCCCTGGGCCAAGTGGCTCATCGTCTGGCTTGTCGAGGGGGTCTATGAGGGAGGTCGCAGCCGTATGAATATGAATGTGTTGCGGCACTGACTGAGGAGGTGACTGTGGGAACGAGGCTGTACCCCTTACCTGATTGGGCTCTAGTTCAATCGCGTCGCTGGTGATGACCGCGAGTTCGCCGCGTCCGAGTTTTTCGAGCATGTCAGAAACGCTGCTGCATCCGGCGGCGATCGCAGCCACCCTGGCCCCCTCCCATCCCGGCGCAGTCACCGTTACCCGACAAGGCCGCCTCACCCTATCTTCACTGACAGAAGGCGCTGGCACGGGTGAAGCGGCAGCCCCGGCGGAAGGTTTAGCTGAAGATCGGCGAGAAGGTCTTGCAGTCAATTACAGAAAAGTCATGCTATGGAAAACTGCCAGCAGCCAGCGCTGGCGCAAACATAATAGCTTAAACCGGAGAAAACTCGCTGACACCCCCTTAGCCCCCCCTTAGACTTAGCACTGCTGAGGATTGTAAGTATGTTATATGGTTGATCGACCGGTATTTAAGTCAGCCCGCGATAGGAGTCACCTGTGAAAAAAGAGTCGCCCGCGAAAAAAATCAAGCCCGACGACTGGCAATCAATACCTGTGCTAGAACCTGTACTAGAGACAGAACGTGAAGAAGAGGAAGAACGTCGCCACTGGGACTACCACTACGATCAGGTTGGGGTTGCGCCTGGCACGCTGGTGATCGATGAGGATGCTTCGCCGACTGAGCTAACGCTGATTGACTATAGCGAGACATCGGCTATTCGGAGAAAGTTGCGATCGCCCGAAGCCGCCGCCGCTCACCTCGACTCTCAATCCGTCTCCTGGATAGACTTGCAAGGGCTAGGCAACGAAGATGTCTTGAATCGCTTGGGCAAAGTATTTCATCTGCATCCATTGGTACTCGAAGACGTTGTCAACGTTCCTCAGCGGCCCAAAGTAGAGTACTACAACGACCAATTGCTGATTATTACGCGCATGGTAATGATGGCCCCCGAAACCGAAGAAGACGATCCGCACTTCACTAGCGAGCAGCTCAGCTTTGTGTTGGGTAAAAACTATTTACTTACTGTGCAAGAAGAGCTGAACCAAGACTGCCTGGATCCGGTACGCACACGCATTCGTCAAAATCTGGGCCGTATTCGCTCAGAAGGTGCAGATTATCTGGCTTACGCTTTGTTAGATGCTGTTATCGACGCCTACTTCCCGGTATTAGAAGACTACGGCGAGTATATCGAATCGCTCGAAGATGAAGTTATTTTTAACCCCACCCGCCACACCGTTCAAAAAATATATCGGGTGCGCCGAGAACTGATGTCTCTACGACGCTCCGTTTGGCCCCAGCGCAACTCACTCAATCAGCTTGTTCGCGATGGCAGCAGCGATTTGATCAGTCAGGAAGCTCGCATTTACTTGCAAGACTGCTACGACCACGTAGTGCAGGTGCTCGACATCGTTGAAACCTACCGGGAGCTAACTGCCAACCTGATGGACGTCTACTTGTCTTCAGTTAGCAATCGCATGAATGAAGTGATGAAAACCCTGACCGTGATCTCGTCTATTTTCATCCCGCTGACCTTCATTGTGGGCGTATACGGTATGAACTTCAACACCCGCGTTTCGCCCTGGAATATGCCTGAGCTAGACGCTTACTGGGGCTACCCACTGTGCTGGGCTGGCATGGTTGCGATCGCCCTCTCGCTGACCTACTACTTTTGGCGTCAAGGCTGGTTCGACAGCTCTGCGACTAAAGTTCCTCGCTTGTAAAAGACGCCCTGCTTTCTAGCCAGCATGTCTATATCAGATAAAACCTTTAGGGCTCGAATAAAACTTGAATGAAAAGAGAAGCACTGCCGCTGGGACAAAGCCCTGATAAGATACCCCTGATAAGGGCTGCCGACGAAATCGTCGGACACCGCCGCCTTATCAATACGTCTCGACCTGGATGGCGAAATGGATCTCAAAGCCTTAATCAAAGATATTCCTGACTTCCCCCAGCCAGGCATCATCTTTCGAGATATTACTACCTTGCTACAGAACCCTGCTGGCCTTCAGCAAACAATTGAACTGCTGAGCTTTGAAGGCGCTAATCTCAACCCTGACTGTGTGGCTGGCATTGAATCACGTGGGTTTATTTTTGGTATGCCCGTCGCCCATCAGCTCAAAAAGGGCTTTGTTCCTGTCCGTAAAAGCGGCAAGCTGCCCCGCGCCGTCCATGCGGTAGAGTACGACCTAGAATATGGAAAAGATCGCCTGGAAGTGCATCGAGACGCTTTTAGTGCGGGCGATCGCGTCTTAATTGTCGATGACTTACTCGCCACTGGTGGCACCGCCGCCGCTACTGCCGAACTCATCCAAAAAGCCGGTGCAACCGTTGCTGGCTTTGCCTTCGTCATCGAACTTGATGGGCTTTCCGGTCGAGACAACTTACCTGCCGATATTCCTATCGTCAGCCTCCTTCACTATGCCTAGCTTCGCGCCGACTTCGCCTTCGTTCAGCCATCGCTGACGCTACCCATGTCGTATCCCACCTACCATTCTTCACCCCTTAGCCGAGTCGGCCTCCGGATCCGCGACCTCGTTACTGGCGATACGACTCGCTATATCGTTAAGCGCATCCTGCAAGCGCTCATTACGCTGCTACTAGCGACGATGTTTAGCTTTTTGGTTGTGCAGCTAGCGCCGGGTGATTTTTTAACGCCCTACCGTCAAAATCCTGAAATGACGCAGGAAACCATCGATTTACTAGAGGCGCAGTTCGGCTTAGACAGACCGATATGGCAGCAGTATGGGCTGTGGCTATGGCAGGTTGTGCGGCATTTTAATTTTGGCATTAGCTTTTCTTACCAGCGGCCCGCTTTAGAAATTTTGTGGGAGCGGGTGCCCAACACGCTTTTACTGTCGGCAGCGTCTATTTTTGTGACTTGGGCGATCGCCATCCCCCTTGGCATCATCAGCGCTGTTAACCAAAACCGCTGGCCCGATCGTTTTTTGCGCGTATTTAGCTACATTGGCCAGGGCATCCCCACCATTATCACCGGCCTTTTGCTGCTGTTTTTCGCCCAGCTTACCACCCCGCTTTTCCCAGTCGGCGGGCGCACTAGCCTGTACCATGACGACCTCAACTGGATTGGCCAAATTCTGGATGTCGCCTGGCATTTAATCTTGCCAACTTTGGCGCTCAGCATCACCAGCTTCGCCGGATTGCAGCGCCTAATGCGCGGTCAACTGCTCGATGTGCTCAGGCAAGAGTATATCCAGACGGCAAGAGCCAAGGGGCTGCCGGAGCACAAGGTAATTTACGTTCATGCCTTACGGAACGCTATTAATCCACTCATCACAATTTTAGGCTTCGAGTTCTCATCGCTGCTGAGCGGCTCGTTCATTATTGAAAACTACTTTAGCTGGCCGGGACTTGGCAGGCTCACGCTAGAAGCTGTGCAGGTTCAAGATTTGTATTTGATCATGGCATCGTTGGTGCTGGGCGCGGTAATGCTGATCGTTGGTAATTTACTAGCCGACCTCACCTTGTCATTCGTCGATCCCAGAATCAAGCTCTCTCGGTTGAACTAAAGCTTCTGTGATGCTATGAGGAACTCCATGAACCAGGCCCGTTCCTTTGCTAGTTTACTTGTCGGCTTTGTTGTATTTGGGGTAGTGCTGTGGATTGCCCGTACCGTTCATCAAGAGCTAGACGATGCGGGCTTTGCCCAAACGGTGCTGATTGGTATTGGCGGCTGGGCGGCTGGCTGGTTAGTTGGCTTTTTGCTCTCACCCAGCACCAGTCAGGAAATTAAAAAATTTAGTCAAGCCGCTTCTACCATCAGCGCTTTTATCACTGGTTTTGCGCTGGCTAAATTAGAGCCTTCGTTAACGCCACTGTTTGAAGATGGGCGATTGATCAACGAGCCAATTTATGGCATTCGGCTGCTGATCTTTATGATTTATTTTGCGATCGCTGCCATCAACATGTACGTCTACCGCGAAGGCCGCCGCTATTAGTGCAATGAGAAACAGATACGAAATACGCGCTGCCAGGACACAAGATGTGCCCGTTCTATGGACAATGTTGATGTATGCAGCGCATGAGTCCTCAGTCGCTGTGGTGAAGACAAATCCCGATTTAGCTAGGTATGTTCGAGGCTGGGGTAAAGCTGGCGCTGTTGGGGCTATTGCTGAACAAAGCGGTACAGCAGTCGGTGCAGCATGGCTATGTTTGTGGTCATCGGACAATAAAGGATACGGCTATGTGTCTGATGAGATTCCCGAGTTGGCGATCGCAGTCTTACCAGCGTTTCGGGCTCAAGGCATCGGAACAGCGCTGCTAAAACAGGTTTTGGCAATGGCTCAAAACCACTTTCCCGCAGTATCCTTGAGCATTCGAGTCGATAACCCCGCCCTCAGACTCTACGAACGGACTGCTTTCGTGCTGGTGCCTAAATCTGAAGTCACTAACCGCACAGGCAGCGTTTCTGCGACGATGGTATGCAGGTTCTAATCGCGAAACCATATTTTATGGACTGGCCATGCCCATCAAAGACTTTACCGACTTCATTCTGGGTAGCCTGGCCGCACTTTTTCCAGTAATTGATCCCATCGGCAGCGTCCCGATCTTTTTAGTCCTCACCGCTGGCGTTCCACAATCACTTCGCCGTAGCTATGCCAAGCGTATTGCCATTAATGTAATTCTTCTGCTGATTGGCTTCTTGCTCGTGGGTGGCGGCATTTTACGCTTCTTTGGTATCTCGCTAGAAGTGGTTCGCATCGCAGGCGGCATCGTGGTGTTTCATGCGGCGTGGCATACCATGAATGCCGAATCTAGAATGAGCGAGCTAGAAAACGAGGATGCCGCCCACAGAGCTGACGAGCATAAAGATATTTCGTTTATGCCAATGACGATTCCGTTATTGGCTGGGCCAGGGGCGATCGCAGTCGCCTTAGGGCTAGCTGCCGAGGCCAGTCGCGGCACTGAAGGTATCGAAACCGCACAAAACTTGCTGGCCATTGCTGTTGCGATCGCCCTCATCGGCTTGATTATTTTCGTTGCCCTACGCTCTTCTAATCTACTGCTCAAATGGCTGGGCGCAGGGGGCATTCAAGCCCTTAGTCGATTGCTCGGACTCTTCGTAATGGCCATTGGCGTACAGCTCATTCTCAACGGCATCGGCGACTGGATCGAGTCGCTAAGCTTGGGTTAAAAGCGTATGAATTCTAAAAGCGCATAAACTCTACCTGGGGCACTAATGGATCGTTGACGACGCCGACGCCTGCGTAGCTCCAGCGATCGGAGATGGTTTTGATTTGTCTGCGATCGCCCTGCTCCACCGCAAACTGAGGAGCCAACTCACCCGCATGAGTATTTAAGTAGCTCAGCGCATCAAAATCAGCCACAAATAGCAGCAAATAGGGTTCAGTTGGCTGCTCGGGATGGCCACCCGGAACCGGCGGACGGGCGACGAGATACTGTCCTGTAGACTTCGAGCGCAGTAAATAATAGGGCTGATCGAGCATAGTAAATTGTGGCGTTAGTAATACCTACTACCCTATCAACGAAAAAGGCTCCTACCAAATGGCAGGAGCCTCGTTCTTACTTAACCTGAACTATCTATCGCAATCCACCAGCGTGCAAAGGAATCAATTAGTCAAGATCAGGCATTGCCAGTACTGGCTCAGCTTCACGGTTTAGACCTTTCTCAAAGCCGCCTTCAGCCGCGCGAGCACGGCCTGCGTGCCAGAGGTGACCTACCAGGAAGAAGAAAGACATCACAAAGTGGAAGGATGCCAACCACTGACGGGGGTTCACGAAGTTAACCGAGTTAACCTCAGTGATGATACCGCCGACAGAGTTGATCGAAGCGTTGGGAGCGTGAGTCATATACTCAGCCGCCCGGCGCACCTGCCAGGGCTGAATGTCATTCTTGAGCTTATCGAGATCAAGGCCGTTAGTGCCTCGCAAAGGCGCTAGCCAGGGGCCGTCAAAGTCCCAGAAGCGCATGGTCTCACCACCAAAGATGATTTCTCCGGTGGGCGATCGCATTAAGTACTTACCCAAACCAGTCGGGCCTTGAGCCGAACCAATGTTGGCACCCAAACGCTGGTCACGCACCAAAAAGGTCATGGCCTGAGCCTGAGAAGCTTCAGCGTTGGTCGGGCCGTAAAACTCACTGGGGTAAGCTGTGTTGTTAAACCAAACGTAGCAAGAGCAGATGAAAGCCATCAGGGAGACAGCACCAATGGAATAAGAGAGGTAAGCCTCACCATTCCAAATCAGCGCGCGACGAGCCCAAGCAAATGGCTTAGTCAAAATGTGGAATACACCACCGAAGATACAAATCAGGCCAACCCAAATATGGCCACCGATAATATCTTCCATATTGTTAACCCCAACAATCCAGCCTTCGCCACCAAAAGGAGACGTGGTGAGATAGCCGAAGATAACAGCAGGGTTTAGCGTGGGGTTCGTAATCACACGAACGTCACCACCGCCGGGTGCCCAGGTGTCGTAAACGCCACCGAGGAAGCAAGCTTTAATTACCAGCAGGAAAGCACCCAAGCCCAACAGAATCAGGTGATAACCGATGATGTTAGTCATCTGGTTTTTATCTTTCCAGTCTTGGCTAAAGAAGCCAGAATACTCTTCGAGGGTCTCGGGGCCACGGATGGCGTGATATACACCACCCAAACCGAGCACAGCAGAAGAAACTAGGTGCAGAACACCGATTACAAAGTAAGGAAAAGTGTTAACCACTTCACCACCAGGGCCAACCCCCCAACCTAGCGTAGCCAGGTGAGGCAATAGGATGGCACCTTGTTCGTACAAAGGCTTTTCGGGAACAAAATGAGAGACCTCAAACAAGGTCATCGCACCTGTCCATAAAACAATGAGGCCAGCGTGGGCAACGTGCGCGCCCAACAGCTTACCTGACAAGTTGATGAGGCGAGCATTACCAGACCACCAGGCGTACCCAGTAGATTCTTGGTCGCGACCGCCGCCAACAAAGTTATTAGAGAGCGTTACCACGGGGGAGTACCTCTTCAGGGAACATGAAATTTATTAAAAGTGGGAGCCAACTGCCAAAAGATCAGCAAAGCCAGTCTAAATAGCAGACGCTCCATAAAAGGGGAGAGGTTCCTAAAGCTAAAAACTTCAGCCGAGAACCTCTCTCGATACCTAAGCTTTACAGCGCGTTACCACGAGGCAGGACTTCTTCAGGGAAGACAAACTGCTCATGCGGCTGATCCTGGGGGCTCAACCAGGCGCGGATGCCTTCGTTCAGCAGAATGTTCTTCGTGTAGAACGTCTC
>JBAQZP010000063.1:0-14047 GCA_049791095.1 Phormidesmis sp. | reverse complement strand
CAATAAGGGGATATCATCAACTCGTTCGTTCGCGATTAGCTCTGCCATAGATGCCTACTCTGCTGCGGGTTACACTCTCATTATGGCAATTTGCTTTTTCACGAATTATTTCAGCGAACCGTGAGTAGTAGAGCATGGAAACACCATTCTGATAGATCTTGCTATCGATAAGTTTCAATGATGTCTGCTGAATCGTGCCTGAAAACAGCGGAATTCCTGAACCCATGATAAACGGGTTAATCTTCAAAATCAGCCGGTCAATGAGACGATGTGCAAACAAATCTGCGGCCAAATTCGCGCCTCCACAGAGCCAAAGCCCCTTTCCTCTCTCCCTTTTTAGTGCGGTTATCAATTCAACAGCATTGTCTGAGATCAGCTCAACATTTTTATCTGGACTTTCCTCCAGGCTGCGCGAAAAGAGAAACTGTTTCAGATGAGAATATGGACTGGTAACGCCATCCTTCATTCCGATTTCGTAGGTTTTCCGCCCCATAAGAACAACATCGAACCACTGATTTTCTGCATTAATGCCCATCGCCGCTCGAAGATGAGATGGCACTGTTTCTGGAAAGGTAGCAAATAAATCAGCGAAATATGCACTGTCCTGAGAAAACCCGTCGTGCGATCCGTCTGTATGCGCAATGAACCCGTCAACACTGCAAGCCACGTAGTAAGTTAGTTTTCTCATCTGCGTTTCCTCATAATAGCGACACGGAGCCGGGTGCTTATTCGACTTATCTTAAGTTCAAGCATTTGCGATCGCGCCAAAACTGTGAACCTACGATTACCATAAATCTGCCTCAGGGAGGGGCTGTTCTTTTTTGTTCAAGGCGCTAAATTGCCAGGGGAGAAGCTCTGAAAACAGAGCCGCTGCAAATCTCCCGATCAATCGCTCTACGATGCGATATAGGCTTTGCATATTGCCTCCACATGTCGGTTGTCGGTGCCACAGCAACCACCCAGAATGGTGAGATTGTGCAACTGTTGCTTTAGCTCGGCGTACTCTCTGCCTAGTGCCTGTGGATTGCCGCTGTCCAGCGTTTCCGACTCGTCTAGCTCAGCGTGGCTTTTGCGCGAGGCATTGGCCCGAAGACCGTAGATACGATTCGTCCAGGCTGCATCCGCAGGCAGCACCGACTGAAAGTGCGTAGGATGAGCGCAGTTAATCATGTAGTAAACCGGGGTTTGGTTGGTTTCACGATCAACTTGTTCTATCGCGGCCCGAAGCGAGGTTCCACAAGGTAAATTGCCGTCTGTTTCTACCGTGAAAGAAATGGCAGCGGGAATGCCAAATGTTGTCGCTACGCGGGCAATGCCAATAGCTTCCTCTGGGTAGGTGATTGTCATCGCGCTAACCATGTCGGCTCCGGCTGCTTTGAAGGCGGCGATTTGGGGCGTGTGGTATTGCTCAGCAGTATCTGCGTCCATTAGGCTAGTGGGATTATAGCCGTCGCCTCTAGGCCCAACGCAGCCGCTGACCACCATAGGAGACTGAGCGGTTTCAAACTCGGTGCGGATGTCTTGAAGGAAGGCGATCGCGCGCTTATTAACCTCGGCCAATGCCGTTTCGGAATAGCCAATCTTCTGGCCCCAATCGCGGTTTGCCCGCCAGGTCGGGGCTTCTAGAATGAGACCGGCATTGTATGTGTGGGCGATCGCAACATACTGTTCGTAATACTGCCTGAGCAGTTCTGTTTGCAGCACATCTTCCAGCATTACAAAAGAAGCAAACTTGGGTAGGTTAATTCCTTTCTCGAAGATCATGACGGTTTCTAAACCGGCGTCGGTAACAAAAAGAGAGTGATTGAGCTGGGGGAGGTCGTTAGTCATAAGTCGTCTCCTAGTTTTAAAATTGGTTGGGAATGCAGCAAAGCTGCTCAGGCGAATTAACTTAGTTAAGGGTGCTAAAGCGCTGGGATGAATTGCTTTCGAGCGTTTCGTTTTGGGTGAGTGCGATCGCATTTTCTGCTAGAAGGTTATTAGACAAAGAGGTCACTAACCTAGAATGGTCATCACCTTTAGCAGTTGGCAGCGATGCCGCACAAGAGACTGTGCTTTTAATCGTAAAAAACGCCACCAGTAGCGTCAGTTGGGACAGTCTTGTCAAATAGCGGTTCATGAGAGATACTCCAGATGCAATCAACCGTCACGGTAGAGCGCAATCGAGAAGATACGGAGAACCGAGCGTTGAGCGTAGGCAGAACTCAGACCTTATCTAGTTCACATATCGGATCAGGGACATGTAAGAACGCGCAACGCAGTGACGTTTTTACGATTGCAGTCAATGACATGCAGCTCAGTTAGCTAGAGGTACCCTGGTACATCAATACGCTCAGTCTCTCGCGTGTAAAAATCCAAGCTCGGTAGATTGAGCCAAAAAAGTTCATCGTTTTTAGGCAATTTATTGGAGGACGATTGGGATACGGCAAATAAAAAGGTAAATATTCCGAAGATTACTATCCCGTTAGACCATGGTTATCACCCAGAGAAGTAGACTAAGAGCCATTGCCTGTCAATCATTGTCTTCATAACTCTCTGGTGCTATGCCTGTACTCATCGATCAATCGCTTCCCAAGGCTGTTTCTAGGCTTTCGGCAAAAGCAGCCAAGCGAGTCTGGACATTTTTGACGAAGTTTCTTGAAAATCCGGCGCATCCGAGTCTGAGTCTGGAGCGGATTACCCAAACGAAAAATCAGAATCTTTGGTCAGCGCGAATTTCGCAGGAGCTAAGGGCCGTCATTTATAAAGATGGTGAAACCTGGACTGTCTTGCACGCCGATCATCACGATGCGGCCTACAGTTGGGCCGCTTCCAAGCAAATTGCACGGCATTCTAAAACGGGGATGTTGCAGATTGTGGCATCTCCCGAAATTGTCGAGCGACAAATTCAAGAGTTTGGGGCTCAAAATTTTGGTAAAAATACTACCTTCCCTGGGATTTTTGATGAGCATAAAGATGATTACTTGGTGAGCTTGGGCGTTCCAGAAAACTGGCTGCCAACTTTACGCAAGGTAAAGACCGCCGGGGTGCTGCTAGATGTTGTTTTAGATTTGCCAGAAGATGTGGGAGAACGGCTGCTCAACCTATCGGAAGGTGAGCTAGTAACACCGCCTGCAACGCTTTTGCCAGAGCAGCCCCTAATCGAAGATCGCGATATTAAACGGCGCTTTTTTGTTTTAGACAGCAGCGATGACCTGCGGCGAATGCTGGAAGCGCCGCTAGAAACCTGGATTGCTTTTTTGCATCCTTCTCAACAACAGCTTGTCACTGGGGACTTTTCTGGCCCAGTCAAGGTGACTGGCGGCGCTGGGACTGGCAAGACTGTGGTGGCCATGCACCGAGCGCGGTATCTGGCACGGCAGGGCAAGCGCGTACTGCTGACGACCTATGTGAAAACGCTTTGCGAAAATATTGAACGTAATCTGGAGTTGCTTTGCACGCCTGAGGAGAAGGCATTAATTACGGTGAGTACGGTACATGCTCAAGCGCTGAAGCTGGCGACGAGCCAGGGACAAAGGTTAGAACCGGTACAGAAATCATATTTGCAATCCCTGATTGAAAAATTCCACTTTCCAAGCTGCCCGCTAGACCCCCTCATGCTGCTGACAGAGTGGGAGAGTGTGATCCAAGATCAGGGAATCATGCGCTGGGAGCAGTATAAAAAGGTGAGTCGCTCGGGCCGGGGATTTCCACTATCAGCCAAGGGCAGAGCGCAAGTATGGCCGATTTTTGAGCGGATGCTGAAGACGCTGGAGGCTGAGGACAAGGCGGAATGGTCTAGCATTTGTCGGCAGGCGCGAGAGTTTGTGACGTCGGGTGTCGTCTACAGCCCTTTTGACGCGGTGGTGGTAGATGAGCTGCAAGATTTGCGGCCTCAGGAGATTCAGTTGCTGGCGGCGTTAGCGGGCGATCAGCGAAATGCGCTGATGCTGATGGGGGATGGGGGACAGCGGATTTATGGCAGCAGGTTTAGCCTGAAGGGGCTGGGGGTGAATGTGCAGGGGCGATCGCACATTCTCCGTATCAACTACCGCACCACAGAGCAAATCCGTCGCTTTGCCGACCGGCTGATTGGCGACAGCGGCGATGACCTTGACGGTGGCCTGGAGAAACGGAAGGGAACTGTTAGCTTGCTGAAAGGGCCGCACCCAGTGCTACATGCCGCGAAAACTCAGGCGCAGCAGTGGAAGTATGTGAGCCGTGAGATTAAGCGAATGAAGAAGGAAGGGCTAAGTCTCAATGAAATGGCAATTTTTAGCCGGACGAATGCGGACTTGCAGACCATTCAAGAGGCGCTGACGCGGAACAAGGTGAAGAGTCAGATTATCCAGAAAGAAGGGGTTGAAGGTGACGGGGTTCGCTTAGGCACGCTGCATCGGGCGAAGGGGTTGGAGTTTAAGGCGGTGTTTGTGGTGAATGTGTCGGATGAGCAAGTGCCGCAGCGATCGCTCTTACAAAACGTGCAAGATCAGCAGCTACGGGCAGACTTGCTAGAGCGAGAACGACAGCTCCTATACGTGGGGCTGACGCGGGCGCGGGACGAGGCAATTTTGACCTGGGTGGGCTATCCTAGCCGGTTTTTAGAAGATATTTTGACCGATCCAGAGCTGGAAGCTTTGGAAGATAGGGGAGAGAAGTGAAGTGAAAGAGAAGTTGGCTCCGGGGCAGTTGGTGAGAGTGCGATCGCGCCAATACCTGATCGAAGAAGTAATCCTGCCGCAGGATGGCGCAGGCGATACCCAAGTTCGGCTAGCTTGTGTGGAAGATGATGCGCAGGGCGAACCGCTAGAAGTCTTTTGGGAGCGGGAGATTGACGCCAAGCTGATTGAGGCGGCGACCTGGGACACTGTTGTCAGCAAGGGATTTGATAATCCTCGTTATTTTTCGGCCTATTTTCATACGCTGCGCTGGAACTGTGTGACTTCGACCGATGCGAGACTGTTTCAGGCTCCTTACCGGGCCGGAATTGAGGTGAATGCGTATCAGCTAGAGCCTTTGCGCAAGGCGCTGCGGATGCCGAGGGTGAATTTGTTCATTGCCGATGATGTGGGCTTGGGTAAAACGATTGAGGCGGGGCTGATTTTGCGGGAGATGCTGCTGCGGCAGAAGATCAAACGGGTGGTAATTTCTTGTCCGCCGTCGGTGGTGCAGCAGTGGAAGGAGGAAATGGAGAGTCGGTTCGGGCTGACGTTTACGATTTATGACCGGGCTTTTGTGGCGGCGCAGCGGCGATCGCGCGGCTATGCGATCAATCCCTGGACGACGCACAACAGGTTTATTATTTCTCATGCGCTGCTGCGGAATGAGACTTATGCCGCCCCGCTGAGAGATTGGCTAACAGACTTTTCACCGGGGTCAATGTTTATTTTGGATGAGGCGCACAATGCGGCCCCGGCGAGTAGCTCTAAGTATGCGGTCGATTCGCAGCTAACGCGGACGGTGAGAGAGCTAGCGCCTCGCTTTGAGCATCGGTTATTTTTGTCGGCGACACCGCACAATGGGCACTCAAATAGCTTTGCGGCGCTGCTAGAGATTTTAGATCCGCAGCGGTTTTGTCGGGGGGTGCCGGTGCGCAGCAAAGCGCTGTTAGATGCGGTGATGGTGCGGCGACTGAAGCAGGATTTGAGAGAGATTAAGAATGGAGATTTTCCTGAGCGGCGGGTGATTGCGCTGCGGGTGGAAGGGTTGCCGGAAGATGCACCGGAGCTGGTGCTGTCTAAGCTATTGCAGGAGTATCGGGATTGTCGGGAGGGGCGGCTGAAGGAGGCGACGAAGTCTTCGCGGGCGGCGGCGATGCTGGTGATCACGTCTTTGCAGAAGCGGTTGCTGTCGTCGATTGAGGCGTTTGCGAGGACGCTGAAGGTGCATCGGGAAGGGGTGGAGCGGCGGCGAGAGGGGGAGCAGGGGCGAGGGGGAGCAGGAAGGCAGGTTGCTCTGAGAACTTTTCCTTTGCTGGAAGAGTCGCCGGGGAATGATGATGAACGAGCTGATTTGGATGAGGCGGATGTAGAGCAGGAGGAAGAGAGTCAGATGGCGATCGCTACTCAAGCCAGTGCTGATGCTAGCAGCGGTGAGGTGACGGCTCGGGAGCTTGAGCTGTTGGCGGAGATGAGTGCGATCGCTGCCAAAGCCCGCTATTTACCAGATGGACGCATCGAGGAACTTAAAGGCTGGCTAAAGGAAAATCTTTGCCCGAATTTGGGGGAGGCGGGGGCACAGTGGAATCACAAGAGGGTTTTGATTTTTACTGAATATACCGATACGAAGCGGTACCTGGAGCAGCAGCTACAGGCCATAATTGCGAGTTCTGACCGGGCGCAGGCGCGGATTGCAACGTTTCACGGTGGGATGGGTGATGAGCGGCGCGAGCAGGTGAAGGCGGCGTTTAATGCGGATCCGGCGGGTCATCCGCTGCGGATTTTGATTGCGACGGATGCGGCCAGGGAGGGGGTGAATTTGCAGAATTACTGTGCGGATTTGTTTCACTTTGATGTGCCTTGGAATCCGAGCCGGATGGAACAGCGGAACGGGCGGATTGATCGGAAGTTGCAGAAGGCGGATTTGGTGCGCTGCTATTACTTTGTGTATCCACAGCGGGCTGAAGATCGGGTGCTAGATGTGCTGGTGCAGAAGACAAAGACGATTCAAGCGGAGCTGGGAAGTTTGTCGCCAGTGGTGGTGAAGAATGTCTCTGAGCTGTTGCAACAGGGCATTCGGGCGAGTGAGGAAGAGCGTTTGACAGAGGCGCTTTCACGTTCTGATACCGCCGATGCTGATTCTCTTGAGAAGGGGCAGGTGATTAGCGAGGAGCTGGAGACAATTCGCGATAGGCGGCAGGCGCTGCTGGCGCAGGAGAAACAGCTTCAAAATATCTTGGATGTGTCTTACAAGTGGCTGGGGTTTGAGGATCGACATTTTCGAGATGCGATTTCAGCTTCTTTGGAGGTGTTGGGGGCGAAGTCTTTGACGCCAATTTCTGAAAAGGAGGCGAGAGAGAATCCGGATCAGGCGCAGTGGGAAATTCCGGCGCTGGATGAAAAGCTGGGGACTGATCCGACCTGGGCGGCGACGTTGGATACGCTGCGATCGCCCCGAAAGCGAGGTCAAAAGCTATGGGACTGGCGCAATGAGTCACCGATTTTGCCGGTGATTTTCCGAGATTCGGGTTCGCTAGATGCGCAGGCGGTGCATTTGCATTTGGAACAGCGCCTGGTGCAGCGGCTGCTGGGGCGGTTTTTGTCACAGGGGTTTGTGCATGATGATCTGACGCGGGCCTGTGTGTGTCTGACGGATACGGCGATACCGAGGGTAATTATGCTGGGGCGGCTATCGCTGTACGGCCAGGGCGCGGCGCGGCTGCACGATGAGATTGTGCCAGTGGTAGCCAGGTGGAGAGACCCGGATGATCGCGAGGGTTTGCAGGCGTTGGGCGACAGAACGACCCGAGAAGTCTTGCAAACCCTGGAAGATTCGCTCGCTAATCCGCGTTTGCGAGAGGTGCCAGAGCTGGCCAAGCAGCGGCTACGGGCGAGCGCACCGCAGGACGTGGCGGACTTGAGCGGGCATTTGGATGCGTTGGTGAAGACTTTGATCGTTGAGGCTGAGGCGAAGCTGGCGGAACGGGGCGCTAGGGAAGCGAAGGAGATGAAAGTGTTGTTGGCGGAGCAGCGCGATCGCATCCGCAGGCGACAGCAGGAAACCGACCAGGATGCTACACAGCTCACCCTGGATTTTGCCGTGGCAGAAAAAAGGCAGCTAGACGCCGACCGCAGGCACTGGGAGAATCGGTTGACGCAGCTTGAAACTGAGATTGAGTCGGAGCCAGCGCGAATTGAGGAGGGCTACCGGGTAAAGGCTTCGCGAGTGGAGCCGGTGGGGCTGGTATATCTATGGCCAGTGACGGGGTAAGTATTTTTTGGGAAAAGCTAATTAAACTGAAGATCAAAGATAGAAAACCTGATGTCTGGAGCTGTTAACAATGACCCCATTAGCCAAGCAAATTTTGCAAACTGCCGAAGTGCTACCAGAGGAAGATCAAAAACAGATTTTGGTTTTTATTGAGTTTCTTCAGGCCAAACGTCAGAAGATAGTCTCTTCAGGATCTAAAGATGCGAGGTCATTTTTCGAAGTGGCCCAAGCTGCTATTGGCGCGGGTGAGGGGCCGGGAGATCTCTCTACAAATTTGAGCTATATGCAGGGGTATGGGCAATAATGCGTCGGCAGGTCATTGCGGATACCGGTGTTTTAGTCGCTTTGATTGACCGCCAGGATCGCTACCATTCGTGGGTGTGCGAGCAGCTAACTCAGATCGCGCCGCCTTTGCTGACCTGCGAGGCGGTGATATCAGAAGCTTGGTTTCTCCTACAGCGGGCTCGAAATGGCCCGGAGGCGCTGCTTTTACTATTGGAGCAAGGCCAGATTCAAGTTCAGTTTGACTTGGCAGTAGAGCTAGCGTCTGTAGTGGCCTTGATGAAGCGTTATCAATCGGTTCCGGTGTCGTTAGCTGACGCAGAACTGGTACGAATGGCTGAGCTGTATCCCAATAGCGCAGTCTTTACGCTGGATAGCGATTTTCAAATTTATCGTAAGAACCGAGATTTACCAATTCCCGCGATCGCGCCACCGTTGAAGTAGGCGATCGCGCTTCAACCCCGATTACAGGCACTGCGGGTAGAGCCCGTGGGGCTGGTATATCTGCCAGTGACAGGTTGATTCGTTTCTACCAGATCTAGCAAGAACCGCCATAATTTGATAGATATGGCAAGGGAGTAATGCTATGGCAAATTTGGCGATTGAAGTAAGGGTTGGGGACAGCGGGCGGCTCGTGATTCCGGCTGAATTGCGGCATCAGATGGGGCTGAATTCGGGCGATCGCCTGGTAGCGCGGATCGATGATGAGGGTCGATTAATTTTTGAAAGGGCAGAGACTATAAAGAAGCGCCTTAAGCAGCAGTTTGCTCATTTGAAGGGGCAGGGTGTGATCGATGACTTGATTGCTGAGCGGCGGGCGGCAGCACGGACGGAATTGTGACACCAGCAGATGAAGCGGACAAAGAAATACAGGTAGTCGTATTGGATGCTTCCGCGCTGCTAGCCTTTTTACTAGATGAAACAGGCCAAGATCAGGTAGATGCGGTGCTCGCTGACGCAGTGATGTCGAGCGTGAATTAAACTCATTCGTTAACCATGGCTCAAGACTACGATCAGTATCTGCATAAGGAATGGTTGGGCCTATTGCAGCCGGAGGGATTAGTGGTGTCGCCGCCTGCGCTGGTGGATGCTCAGGCGTTTGTCGATAAGCCCAGGGCGATCGCTCTCCAACCCATATTGCAAGCACTGACAGACCAAGGGCCGCCGCAAGGAAAAGCGCAAACGTGGGTGACTGAGTTCTCGGCATTTGCTGAGCAGATATTGGAGTGGGAGACAGCAGATTTTGTAGCTCAGGCGGAGCTGCCAGCGGATCTATCGGTGAATCTGCCGGATTATGGGGAAGTGCTGCGGCCTGACTATGCGGTGCCTGACCCAGATAGTGACGGTTGGCTGCTGCTGGTGCGCTGTGTGCCGCTGGGCGCTGAGTTTGACGGTGATGATGAGAGCCAAGGCTGGAAGGCGACCTATCAGCAGAAGTTTGAGCGGCTTTTAAAAGGGGCGCAGATCCCTATCGGCCTGCTGTGGAACGGGACGAGTCTGCGGCTGGTGTATGCGCCGAGCGGGGAGTCGAGCGGGCATGTGACGTTTCCCATCGAGGCGATGACGGAGGTGCCGGGAAGGCCGATACTCGGGGCGCTGGAAATGCTGCTGGGGGCAGACCGGCTGTTTAATGCGCCGACAAATAAGACGCTGCCGAAGCTGTTGGAGGCGAGCCGAAACTATCAGGCGACGGTGAGTAATAAGCTGGCAGAGCAGGTGTTGAATGCGCTGTGGGAGCTGCTGCGCGGGTTTCAGGCGGCAGATAGTCAGCGGGATGACCGGAGAGAGGCGGCGGGTGGATTGCAGGCGCTGGCAAAGGAAGATCCGCAGCACATTTACGGCGGGCTGCTGACGACGCTGATGCGGCTGGTGTTTTTGCTGTACGCGGAAGATCGGGGGCTGATGCCGGAGGATGCGGTGTATCAGGGGAATTATTCGGTGTCGGGCCTGTATGAAAAGCTGCGGGCGGATGCGGGGCTGTATCCAGACACGATGGATCAGCGGTATGGGGCCTGGGCTTGGTTGCTGAGCTTGTTTCGGCTGGTGTATGACGGGGGCGGGGCGAGCGAGGCGTATTTACCGGCGCGGCATGGGCAGTTGTTTGATCCGGGGGAGTATGCCTTTTTGGAAGGCCAGATAGAAGGCCAGAAAGGAGAGATTCCTCGGGTGGCGGATGGCTTTATTTACCGGCTGTTGGAGAATTTGTTGATCTTAGACGGGGAGCGGCTGAGCTACCGGACGCTGGATGTAGAACAGATCGGCTCGGTGTATGAGGCGATTATGGGGTATGAGGTAGAAATGGCTCATGAGCGCTCGATTGCGGTGAGGCCAAAGGATGTGGTGGTGGGGCTTGATACGCTGCTGGCGGCGAAGCCTGCGGATCGGGTGAAGCGGCTAAAGGATGAGGGGGAGCTGACGCTGACGGGGAAGTCGCTGGCAGCGTTTAAGCAGGCGGAAACGATGGAGGAGATGTTGGCGGCGCTGGGGCGGCGGGTGTCGGAGCGGACGCAGCAGGTGCTGGTGCCGGGGTCGTTGTATTTGCAGCCGGGGGAGGAGCGCAGGCGAACGGGATCGCACTATACGCCGCGTAAGCTGACGCAGCCAATTGTGGAGACGACGCTGGTGCCGGTGCTGGCGCAGCTTGGGCCGAATCCGACGGCTGAGATGCTGTTGGAGCTGAAAGTGTGCGATTTGGCGATGGGGTCGGCGGCGTTTATGGTGGAGGCTTGTCGGCAGCTTGGGGATGCGGTGGTGGCGGCTTGGACGGTGCATGGAAGTCCGGCGGATTTGCCAGATGCGATCGCTCCCACTGACTACGCCCGCCGGTTAGTCGCCCAGCGCTGCCTGTACGGGGTCGATAAAAATCCGTTTGCGGTGAATTTGGCGAAGCTGTCGCTGTGGCTAATGACGCTGGCGAAGGATTTGCCGTTTACCTTTGTAGACCATGCGCTAAAGTGTGGCGATTCGCTGGTGGGGCTAACGCGAAAGGAGATTGTGAGCTTTGGGCGCGACCCGATTCAGGATTTGCCGCTGATGAAGCATTATCAGGAAGAGGTGCTGGCGGCAAAGGTGCTGAGGTCGCAGATTCAGGCGATAGATACGCGCTCGGATGCGGCGGCAGAGAAGAAGCGGACGCAGTTGGCAGCTTCAGAGCAAAAGCTGTTGGCGGTGCGGATGCAGGGAGATATGGCCGTGGCCGCTTTTTTTGATGGCTGCGGCAAGAGTAAAAAAGATCGGGTGGCGCTGGCTGAGGAGTATGGGGCAGTCGTCAGGCAGCAGCCGGAGCGGATGATCGAGATTGTGGCGAGGCTGCGCGATAGGGAGAAGCCGGTAATGCCGTTTAACTGGGAGATTGAGTTTCCGGAGGTGTTTGATCGAGGAGAGAATCAGAGAGGGTCGGGGTTTGATGCGATTGTGGGAAATCCGCCGTTTGTAGGAGGTAAAAAGATTAGTGGCATCAACGGGGACGAGTATCTCGCTTGGCTATTAGATAATTATGCAAAAGCCACTGGAACATCTGATATTGTCTCCTACTTCTTCCGTCGAGCATTCAACTTGCTCAAGCGAGAAGGCTGTTTAGGACTAATTGCGACTAATACAATCGCTCAGGGCGATACGCGCAGCACCGGCCTGCGGTTTATCTGCCAGAATGGAGGGATGATTTATAATGCGACGCGGCGGTATAAGTGGCCGGGGTTGGCGGCGGTGGTGGTGAGTGTGGTGCATGTGTTTAAGACAGTAGAATGAAATTGGTGCGAAACAGCGGAGCAGTGCGATGTATCGGTTGACAATTGAGTATCCAGAAACCTTGCCGGATGCTGTGGGCAGTACGCCGGAGCAGTTCGAGCAAGAAGCTAAGTGGGCGATGGCAGTTAAGCTGTTTGAGCTGAAGCGGCTGTCTTCGGGAATGGCAGCGGCTTTGATAGGTGTGGATCGGGTTACTTTTTTGCTAAAGCTTGCCGATTATGGCGTACCGATGATCGAGCTGACTGAAGCTGAGCTTTTATCTGATGCCGCTGCTGTTGGGAAAACTCATCAGCCTTTGGATTTAACCAATTCCGCTTTTGTGGGCATGTGGAAAGATCGCCCCGAGATGAAAGACAGCACCGATTGGGTCAAGCGGCGGCGGCAATAGCAGGCATGAAGAAACCTAACGATAGACTAGATAGCGCTAGCAAATTTGTTGAAATTTTGAAGAAGCGATATGCCCAGCCGGAGCAGACGAGTGAACAGAGCCCATATGGAAAGTTTAAAGCTAGCGAATTTATTAGCTGTGTTTCTGTAGAGGAAGATCTATCAGCAACCTATAAATAAGTTCTGTACGGCTGGAATAAAGCAGCATCGGGAGATTAGCGAATATGAATATGAAACTGGCAGAGTCTTTGGCGGAGGCGGTGGTTGCTTTACCAAAGGAAGACTATGCTTTATTCCAGGAAGCAATTACCGATAGGATGATTCGCAAAACGCCTGGTGTGGCTGGCGGCTATGCCTGCGTGCGCAATACAAGAATTGCAGTGTGGACGCTGATTTCTTTAATAAATCAGGGCGCAACCGATACGGATCTAATGCAGGACTTTCCGGGGTTAACTCGCTTTGATTTTATCGCGGTTAAAGCTTATTACCAGATAAATCAGTCTGAGGTAGATGCTGTCATTGCGGAGCATCAGCAAGAGGAAGAAGGTGATGGCTGGATTCTATGCGAATGAAAACTTATCGGTGGTTTTAGTAAATGAGCTACGGCGTTTGGGTTACGATGTGCTGACTTCCTATGAGGCTGACAACGCAAATCTGAGAATTCCAGACGATCAGGTCTTAATGACGGCGACAGCAGGTCATCGGTGTGTCATTACGTTCAACCGAAATGATTTTGTCAATTTGCATCGCACGGGTGTAGACCATAAGGGCATCATTGTCTGCAAGGACAATGTAGATCACATTGCTCAAGCGTCAGTTGTTCATAATCTAATTGCCAAGCAAAAAATATTACAGAATCGATTGTTTCGAGTACAGAAGCAAAATCAGCGGGGTTCTGGTCAACTGTTCGTAGTGAAGGAGTATTTACGTTCGTGAGTAAGCATTCTGATAGTGGTGTTCTCTTGCCGAGCGGGGTACCTGTTTTGCTAGATGGCCAGCCCGTGGAGAAAATTACGGCTTTTTTGTTCCCGAAGGGGGGCAATGAGAATCCGAAGACGCTGTTGGCGAATGCTGAGAAGAGTTTTCAGGGCAGCATTGTGTTAGGTATGGGATTTACGTTTGATGACAGCAGCGCTGAGGCGACGCCCATCGCTGAGATGGAAAGGCTGATTGTAGAAAATCCGCAGAATCAGGAGAGGATTTTTCCTTATATTGGCGGGTCGGAGGTGAACAGTAGCCCGACGCACGCGCATCATCGCTATGTGATTAATTTTGGTGAGATGAGTGAGGCAGAGGCGCGGCAATGGCCGGACTTGATGGCGATTGTTGAGGAAAAAGTTAAGCCAAATCGAGAAAAACTAAAGAGATACGCCTATCGAGAAAGGTGGTGGCAATACGCAGAAAAACAGATGGCTTTACAAAGAGCGATCGCAACTTGCGATCGCGTATTAGTCATTTCTCGTCATTCACCACAGTGGTCAACCGCTTTCATGCCAACAGGAATGGTTTTTTCAGAAGCTTTGATTGTCTTTGCTTTAGACACGTTCTCAGCTTTCTGTACTTTTCAATCTCGCATTCACGAAATCTGGGCACGCTTCTTCGGCTCATCCATGAAAGACGACCTCCGCTACACCCCCTCCGACTGCTTCGAAACATTCCCCTTCCCCCCAAACTGGCAAACCTCCCCCACCCTCGAAGCCATCGGCAGCACCTACTACACCAC
>JBAQZP010000062.1:0-3017 GCA_049791095.1 Phormidesmis sp. | reverse complement strand
ATTTTAGGCGGCACGACTGAAGGCCGAACAGCGGCACTGACGGCGGCGGGCTATGGGGCTCGGGTGGCGCTGGTGGAGCCTCCTGACCTGTTCGCCCAAAGGCAGCAAGAACGCTTTTTGCTTCAAGGCTTACAGCAGCTAGGAGAGACTGTTCAGCGGCAGGCTGTTAGCGCTTATTTTGGCCAGTTTGGCGAATCCGTTTCTCGCTTAAACTGGGCGGCGCTGTTGGAATGGAGTGCGATCGCTGCTCAAACCCAGTCAGCAGAGCGATCGCCCGCCGTCATGAGTGCTAGCGGTGTAGATGTCATCTTAGAGAGATACCGGCGATTATCGCGTCAGCTGGTGGTGACGACCGACCGCAGACGACTGAGCACGCGAGCTATTTTGATCGCGGCTGGAACGGTGCCTGTGGCGCTAGCTTCTCTGTCTGGGCTGACTACGCTGCCTGAGACCGTGAAAATTGTTGGCGGCTCGCCTGTAGCGATTCTATGGGCAGAGGCTTTTTGCCGGTTAGATATTCGGGTGACGCTGGTTGCTGAGCGGTTTTTGCCCAGTGTCGATGAAGATATTCGGCGATTGGTGCGATCGCAGCTGATCGCATCGGGCGCAATGCTCTATCAATTCGATCATCATCAGACAACCCCTGACTGCACATTAGCGCTGGAGCCTTATCGAGCAGCCATCGCCTTGCCGGGTTTTGTCTATGGCCGACCCAGAGCACGCCCTCTAAAGGTCAACCGTCAGTTACAAACGGCTCATCCTCGTGTGTTCGTCTGTGGCCCCGTATTGGGGGGTACGGCGGATGAGGCGATCGCTGAGTATGAGGCAAAAGTGGCGGTGCGTAATGCGCTCTTTGTGCCTAACTGCTGGGTGGATTATGAGGCGATCGCTCAGAGACATCACCGATTTGCCAGCGTAGGGCTTACCCAGATGCAGGCACAGCAACGGTATGGCGGCGCGACTCAGATATGGACAGCCAGCAGCGCCAACAGCACCAATTTAAGCCAGCCCGACCCTTCTCTTCTCTATTGCAAGCTAGTCTGCGTTAACCAACGGCTGTCAGGTGTCCATCTACTCGGCTCCGGGGCCAGTGAGCTGATCTATCCGCTAGCTTCCATGATTGGTAAACCAGTCAAAGCGTTAACTGATACTGATCGCTTTCCTTTCTCTTCTCAAACCGCCCAGAATCTAGCAGATCTGGTTCGCGCAGCCGCTGGCCAGTCGCAACAGTCTCGCTGGCAGGTTGAGCACTGGCGACGAGACTGGGCAGAAAACTGGTTTAACTGGCGGCGCAGCCGATAAGAAAACTCTCTCAGTTTCTCAACAACCGCGAATCGAGGCAAATTACACGGTCATGTCAGTTTAGCGAATGGCCTAGCGGTATTGACGTACAGCCTACGAGTACGGATCAGGTTTTTTGCACTGCCAGGTATCTGCAAAGAACACTTTTGTTAGCATATAGCGCGATACACTCCACGGCAGAGCTGGCGACGCCAGGGCAAACGCATACTCAAGCGAGAAGAACGCGAATAAGAAAGTCATTGTCCCAGCCCGCTTTGAGCCGTTTGCCTTTCTTAGAGCCTTTGGACGATTCTTGAGCGAGCAAGTTGAGGGCAATTTTTCTGATGACGGTCATATTCTCTGGGGCCTGGCCTTTGCGAATGCGCGAGTCATCCTCATGAAAGACCACATCTAAGCTCCAATGTAGCTTGTTCTCAATGCCCCAGTGACCACGACTAGCGTAGGCAAAGCGCTCTACATCCCCGTCTAAACTCACCAGATAATAGCGCCGTTCGGTAGTGGTGGGTTGTCCGTCAATGCGCCGTTCTGACTCAATCATGCCAACTCGTTTGAGCCCTTCCCATCGCTGCGCATCTGCTAGATACTCAACGTTAGCCAGTAACCAGTAGCGCCTAATTTCAATGCGCCCATGTCCCTTATTGATCGTTTGATAGGCTTCGTGTTCAATATCCTTAAAGGCTGTCTTGGTTGCCCAGTCGAACAACTGCTCAACATCTTGGTGAAGGTGGCCCTGATTCCCTTTGAGGCTCAGAACGTAGTCAGCACCCTGGTCGATAATTTGTTTGGCAATCTCTGTTTGTGCGCCCATAGCGTCAATCGTGACGATACATCCTGAGACATCTAAGATGCTCAGCAATTTGGGAATCGCCGTAATTTCATTCGACTTGCCATCGACTTTGACCTGACCTAAGACGAGCTGATTCTCGCTGGCCCAGGCACTCACCATGTGAATGGCCCCTTTGCCTGCGCCCTTATCGTATGACCGGCGAGCGCTTTTTCCGTCGAACGAGACGACTTCGCCTAAGCTTAGCTCAGCGATACTTTTCACCCAACTGACAAAACACCTCTGTAACTGGGTCGGCTCTAGCAGCGCGAACACCCTGGCAATCGTGTCATGAGAAGGTATCCCGTTCGGCAAGCTCAGAAACGTTTTAAGCCACTCTGACTTGCTATGACCGTAAGCTTCTATGTCCTTCCAGCCCTCTGCCCCGCAAATGACCGCGCAAATCGTCAGCGCCATGATATCCAGCAGCGGATGCTCTACTAGATACGCTGTGCGGGGGTCTTCGAGGGGTTCAAAATGCGTTAAAAGGGAATCTGACAGACTCGTTGACGTACTCATTGGACAGGATGAATATAGCGCTACCTATTCAGTATCCTGCTTCTGGGAGTATGCGTTTGCCCTGATTCCGGCCCCCACTATGTTGCATAGTTTATGATTTCCTGCACTAGTAGCGACTTCAGAGCGTCAGGTGCTAACCCAGCAGCCATCCTGACGCTCTGCGGACAGGAGAGATCATATATGGCTTCACAGGTGACGTTGCCTATGAAGACGGCAGCGTCACCTGTGAAGCCTACTTCAACTAATTAGTCGTCCCTGAAAAACCTAAATCAGTCATTTAGGCGATCGCCTCGGGCGGGCTAGGCCACCGCATAACTACCTGCTGCATCAAGGCAGCAACGGTAGAGCTTACGGAGGTTAAAGCCACAGGCAG
>JBAQZP010000061.1:0-37416 GCA_049791095.1 Phormidesmis sp. | reverse complement strand
GCATAACTTTCGGATGAGTCATCGTCGAGGACAAGTCAATAAGCTGGAAGCGATCGCTTAAAAGGAAAAGCTCAGGATAAGGGATGCCTATTTCTGTTATTCACACTATTACCGATAAAGTCTATTGCCGGAGCCGGATCTTCTTGCCAGTAAGACCGCACAGCAATAATGTCGGCTTTCTCTGGGCGGGTCGAGCCATCTTGATTGTAAGGATGAGACAAACTAGCCGCCAATACCGGAATCTGTTCTTTTAGCCCCGAGTTCGCCCACTGACCAAAAAATCCCTCATGCGCATCGCCTACCAAAATCGAAACTACCGCATCGGGCGCGGCCTGCTGAATTTTGCTAATCGTGGTGCTAAAGTCTGAAACGTCAAAGGGAATAAAGTCAGATTGGGTCACGCTGACGCCATACTGCTCACCGTAATAGCGCACCCATTTGTCAGAGATTTGGCCAAAGTTGTAGTCAGCCGCAATCACATAGACCTGTTTGGCCTGCATTTTCTCAGCCGCATGGCGCATCATTGGGTCGATAATGCCCGCTGCCGTCACCCCACACAAAAACGTTTGCTTGTCACAGACGCCGCCTTCGTACTGCGAAGGGTAAAAGTACAGCCCACCATATTTGCTCACCACCGGACGCACGGCCTCACGCGCCGCACTCGACAAACAGCCCATCAGCACATCCACCTTGTCTTGCAGAATCAACTTCTGCGCAAGCTGGGCGCTGGTTTGCACATCAGACTGGCCGTCGTATAGCTTTACCTGCACCTCGCGCCCGAGCAGGCCACCCTTGGCATTAATCTCTTCAATCGCGAGTTCTTGGCAGGCAATTTGCTGCACGCCCAGGCTGCTGAGCCCGCCGGTTTGGTCGTAAATGCTGCCGATGACGATGGGCTTGTCGCTGCTGCCCGTGCCACCAGTCGTCGAGGCACGACAGCCTTTAAGCAAAACGCTAGTGCCGAGACCAGCGAACCCATACTGCAAAAACTTTCGACGGGTAAAAGCGTGCATCATAGCGATAGTGGCGTCCTTAAAATCAAGCAGAATTGATTAATAGTACCCGCGAAAGTTCCCAATTTCTCGGAAACCTATGATCTTGGCATACAGTAGACTCACTTATGTACTGCTGTCGTATCTGGCACATGACCCAAGCTATCTACGCACTAGATACCGTTACCCTGGCTAAATTCATTCGCACCGGGCAGCTATCGCCGACCGAAGTAGTCGAGGCGGCCCTTCATCGGATTGATTGGCTCAATCCTCAGCTCAATGCTTTTTGTACGCTGGTGCCCGAGCAGGCTAGGGCTGAGGCGAAGCGGATAGAAGCGGGACTATTGGCCGGTGAAGATATGGGGCCGTTGGCTGGGGTGCCCGTCGGGATTAAGGACTTGATTTACACCCAGGGGATTCGGACGACGTTTGGCTCGGTAGCCTACGAGCGGTTTGTGCCGGATGAAGATGACATTGTTGTGGCGCGTTTGCGGGCGGCGGGGGCGATTGTGTTGGGTAAAACCAATACCTCTGAGCTGGGCTATAGCGCGGTGACGCATAATAACCTGTTTGGCTATAGCTACAATCCTTGGAACCCGGCACTCACCCCTGGCGGATCTAGCGGTGGATCGGCTGTGGCAGTGGCCACCGGGATGGCGTCGCTGTGTTTGGGCAGTGATGGCGGCGGGTCTATTCGCATTCCTAGCAGCTTTTGTGGGCTGTATGGCATCAAGCCTTCGATGGGGCGAGTGCCGGCCTATCCGGGCTGTCGGGATGAGCGCTATCCGGGCATTTCGAGCTGGGATTCGCTAGAGCATATTGGCCCGATGACGCGCACGGTGGCAGATAGTGCGCTGGCGCTGTCTGTTTTGGTGGGGCCAGATATGCGCGATCGCCACTCCATCCCATCTCACGTCAACTGGCAAGACATCCTCAAGGGCGACCTTTGCAGTGATATGAAAGGTCTGCGGATTGCCTACAGCGAAGACTGGGGCTACATGGCGGTAGATTCGGCAGTCAGAGAAATCGTGCAAAAAGCAGTACGGGTATTTGAGCAGGATTTGGGCTGTGTGGTGGAAGCCGCCGATCCGGGCTGGGCCGATCCCTATGATGATTTTGCAGCTTTGATTGCTCTGGATAGTGACCTGGTGGGCATGCGAAAGATGATTGAGCAGTGGGGCGATCGCATTGAACCCTACGTCCGCGATTTGGTGCTAACCAACTGGCGCGCCGAGCAGTTCACCACCGCGCTAATGACTCGCAAAGCTATCTGCAACCGCATGTGGAAGCTAATGCAACGCTACGACCTGTTGCTTACACCGACTGTTTCTGTGCCACCTTTTTCCTACAAACTGCTCACCCCCCCAGTAGTCGCAGGTCGCCCGCAGCGTGTGGCGGACTGGCTGGGCTTTACCTCACCGCTAAACCTGACGGGTCAGCCTGCGGCAAGCATACCGGCGGGTCAGACGATCGATGGCTTGCCTGTGGGGCTGCAAATTGTGGGACGGCACTTGGATGACGCGCTGGTTTTGCGAGCTTCGGCGGCTTATGAGCAGGTACGGCCCTGGGGCGATCGCTTACCCAAACTGGTCAGATAAAGCCTCATCAGACAAGCGTTTCGGAATTTCAATCACAAACTCTGTGCCTACCCCTTCATCAGAAAAGCACTCGATTTTGCCATGGTGTCTTTCGGTAATGAGCTGATAGCTAATCGCCATCCCCATGCCGGTACCTTTACCCACCGGCTTAGTCGTAAAAAACGGATCAAAAATGCGATTTTTTACCGCTGTTGAAATACCCGTGCCGTTGTCCGCAATACTGATGATCACACTCTCGGGGCGGGTCTCGGTGCGCAGAGTAATCTGCGGTGTTTTTTCAGCGTTTGAATGCTTCGTCAACTCAGTTTCTAAAGCGTCAATACTATTGACCAAAATGTTCATAAAGACCTGATTGAGCTGACCGGCGTAGCACTCTACTAAAGGTAGCTCGCCAAAGTCTCGAACAATCGCAATTTCCGGTCTGTCATGCTGAGCTTTGAGTCGATGCCGCAAAATCATCAGCGTACTTTCTATGCCTTCGTGGATATCGACCGCCTTCCAGTCAGCCTCATCCATACGAGAGAAATTGCGTAGCGATAGCACAATCGCTCGAATGCGATCGGTGCCGACTTTCATAGAAGCAAACGTCTTAGCTAGATCTACTTTGATAAAGTCGATATCCAGGTCTTCAGATCGCTCTAAAATTTCGGGATTGGGATTGGGATAGTGCTTCTCGTAAAGCGCTAGGAAGCTAATCAGGTCGCGGGTATAACCATCAATATACTGGAGATTGCCGTGAATAAAGTTGACCGGATTGTTAATTTCGTGGGCAACCCCTGCCACCATCTGGCCCAGCCCAGACATTTTCTCTTGCTGTATCAAATGCGCCTGGGCTTTGGTCAGCTTTTTGAGCGTATCGCTGAGTTCTGCGGTGCGAGCTTCTACCCGGCCTTCTAGCTCTTCGTTGACCCGTTTGAGGTTGTCATTGGCCCGTCGATTTTCTTTAATAGCGGCGGATAAAATCAGCGTTGCAACTGTCAGTGAAACAACAAATGATTGAAGTAGGACGGCGGCCAAAGTGACTTCAGTTTGGGCAAAAGACCCATAGCCTTGCAGCGTGTGGTAGATGGCGATCGCACTCATCAACCATGCCAAAAAAGATGATTCCCTGGGGCCAAAGCGAATAGCCGCCCAAATCAACGGCAAAATCAGCACATATTCGACCGGCTCACTGCCTGCGAATGCTACCAGGCCAATCACCACAAGCACCCCTGTAACCAGCACCAGCTCCATCAGTTGAGCTGCTGGCAAACGCCACTGCCTGTGCCGGATAGAATGACCCAGGCACAAAACAAACGGTGTAATCACCACCTCACCGGTAATAATGCTACACAGCCAACCGCGATAATCAGGCCAGAAACTATCCCAACTGCTAATGCCAAACAGACACAGTGTAGCGATTGCCAGTCCACTGGTACAAACCGTGATCGGCAGCAACAGTAACAAATACTTTAAAGTGGCAGAAATCCGACTAAAAGGATAACTGGATTTAACAATGTATAAAATTGCCAAACTCACGAAAATCACTTCCACCGTATCGATGGCCGCAATTGAAAAGCTGATGGGCAGCGATTGATAGTAAAGCGTTTCGCCAGCAATCCAGTCGCTGATAAAAACAGGTAGCCAGACCTTTGACCCGAATACAATCATCGCCGCCAAAAGTAGGCCGCTAGAAGGCCAAATCGTAGCGCTGCCATTTTCAAAGGCAAATATTCCAGATATTTTGGCTAAATACAGGTGTACAGGTAGCAAAACGAGGAGACTGATAATCGATGTTTTATTGAACAGCAGTCGATTAAGCTGTCTCATTAGTGGTGGCATTTGGCGCTCGGTGGTTTAGTGATTATCAGAAAAAGCTGCGCTTCACGGTGAGAGGGGGCGTCCTTACTTCTAGAAGGGTGCTTTTATAGGAAGCTGAAGGGTGAAGGTGGTGCCTTGTCCGGGGGTGGAGGCGACGGTTAGCCTGCCGCCATGTTTTTCGGTGACAATTTGCAGGGCGATCGCCAGCCCTAAACCTGTTCCTTTGCCAACAGCTTTGGTAGTGAACAAATGGTCAAAAATTCGCGCCTGTACTTCGGGCGGCATCCCCACGCCGTTATCTGCAATCTGAATTTGGACTAAATGCTCGTCTGGAGGTTGCTTACTGTGTTGGAGCGTCACCGTAATCCGATTGGGATTGGCTTTGATGTCTGCAAAGCTGCGGCCCGCGTTGCCTTCATCCAAAGCATCAATTGCATTGGCAAGCAAGTTCATAAATACCTGATTGAGCTGCCCTGGGAAGCACTCAATTGGGGGCACATCGTCATAGTGCGTGACCACCTCAATATCAGGGCGCTGATCGGTAGCCTTAATCCGGTGCTTCAAAATCAGCAGGGTACTGTCAATGCCTTCGCGCAGATCAAACGGCACTTTGTGGTCTCTATCGGCGCGCGAGAAAGTGCGTAGTCCGTTGCTGATATTGCGAATTCGCTCTACGCCCAGATTCATTGAATCCAGTAGCTTCAGTAAATCTTCCTGAACAAATTCTAAGTTGATCTCTTCGATTTCCGCAGCGATCGCATCGGGCGGCTCAGGGTATTCCGCCTGGTATAAAACCAATATTCCTAAGATATCCTGCACATAGAGCTTGGCGGGTTTGAGATTGTTGGCCAAAAATCCTAAAGGATTGTTGATTTCGTGGGCGACCCCAGCCACTAAGTTGCCCAGGGCTGACATTTTTTCGGCCTGCACGATTTGGAGCTGGGCTTGCTGCAACTGGTCAATGGTGCTTTGGGCCTGCTGGTACAGGCGAGCATTTTCAATGGAGATTGCGATTTGGGAGGTCAGCATTTTTAACAGCTCTAGGCGATCGCGCGTAAAGGCTCCCGGCGTTAAATTATTCTCGAAGTACAACAATCCTATTCGGACTTTATTGCGAATAATTGGAAAGCACAGAACCGACACAGGCTGCTGAGCGATGACGTAAGGGTCTTGATTGAACCGGGCATCCAGGCTGAGGTTGTCTAGCACCAGCGGACGGCCAATGCGAGCCACATATTGCAGCACCTGTAGCGGCAGATGCGCTGCGGTTAACTCTATACCCGTAGCTTTAGCCTGCACGCCATTATTGGCCAGTGCGCCGATGACTTCTTGCCGCCAGGTACCCGCTTGCTGGCTGACAAAAGCACCTTGCTGTGCGCCCATATTTTCGAGGGTAATTGTTATCAGCTTTGGCAACAGCTTTTCTAATACAATCTCGCCAGACAGTGCCTGAGCCGCCTTTAGCACAGTGGCCAGATCCAGCTCTTGCTGACCGCGCCCCAGGATAGAGCTTCTGGTAGTTGAATGCGTGGTGGTGCGAGTGGCGGTACGGGTGGTATGCAGGCCCCCCGCTTCAGCGCTGAGTTGCAGCAGCCAGTCGGGGTGGCGCTGCTCTAAATCGCAGACTTTGGCGATCGCATCCCACTGCACATATCGGTAGTAGGCATTCACAATGTAAGTACGGGCAATTTCCTGCCGCTTTAGCCCCAGATAAAACTGACCCGCCCGCTCGTAGGCCATTGCTTCATCCATCAAATAGCCATGGCGCTGAGCCCCTTCAATCGCCTGGTCATAATGCTCCATCGCAACCAGAAAGTCGCCCGTGACGCGGCAAAATTCGGCGGCGACCAGGGTGTGCTTGTGCTGATAGTTGGCCGGTGCTAGCTCGGCCCACTGCTGAAGCTGTTGTTGATTTGCCTGTACCTGCTGCAAGTAGGGGGCACGCTCGGTTTTTAGCAGGCGATCGCAATGGCCTAAAACAGCCAGCGACCGATAAAAGTTAAATACACCCGTAGTGGGCAGACCCGTTTTAATTTCGTGCTGTTGGGCCATCTGTATATGGGCGATCGCCTGCTCGTAATCCCCAAATAATATGGCCTGCAACAGCTTGGCAATACTCAAGGCAAAGATTGAGAAACTGCCATTTTCGGCCATGAGCTGCGGCAGGGCTTCGGTTTCATCAAAAAACTCTCCTACCAGCAAAGTTGGCTGTTCTGCTTTCTCTTTCCACGGCGTTTGTAAATTAGCCGTAAGCTGCTGCCATACCTGGGTATAGGTAAGCTGCAAGCCGCGCCTCATCTCGGCACACATATCCGCATAGCCCTGCTGCTGCCCAGCAACTTCTATCAGCGGCGCACCAGTCAAAAACAAATGGCAGGCATAGTGCATCGCGGCAAAGCAGGCGTAGTCTTTATTGCCCACTTCCAGACAGGCTTGCACATCGTCTTGCAAGGGCTGAAGGGTCACGCGCAGAGGCTCGCGCCAGTGACAGACAAAGGCATTAAAAATTTCGGCAACTTTGCAGTCTAAATTGTTGGCATCGTAGCGCTTAAGCATGACTAACGAGAGCTTGCCAAACTCGTAGCCCAGCGCTGGATTTTGTAGATCGCCACACAGCAGCCAGCTATATACCCCATAGGCGTAGGCGCTATAGCGTGAGTTGCCATGTTGTACACACAGGCGCACCATCGTCATCACAATTTGCCGAAATATTTTGGGTGTGCCTGCGGAAGCATCTACCACCGAGGACAGTACTCGCAGCGCCGCGAGTTTGTAGGGATCTTCCAGTTCTGGCAAATTCCGCAGTGTTTTCGGATCTAGCGGATCGGGGGGAGATTCATTCAGAGAGATATCGAGTAGATCGAATACTTGTTGGGCTTGGGCGATCGCGTTGGGCATCTGGTTTTGAGCCAGATAAAACTGCACCTTGAGGTCGTAGATCTGCAAGCGTTCTAAAAGTGTTTTGGCATTCTTTAAGGCTGTTTCAGCTAGATCCTGCGCCCGGTCAAACTCGGTATTGAGAAAGGCGGTAGCGGTCGCCGCTTGATGGAGTGCCAGCGTGAATTCGTAGTCTTGCTGCCATCCATTGGGGCCAACCAGCGCCAAGCCTTTTTCCAGGCAGGTCGCAGCTATGCTGTAGGCTAGGGCACGTTTAGCCTGTAGCCCCGCCGATAGATTCATCTGGGCTAGGGCCATTCGTTCGGTGCGATCGCCCATCAAATCAATCCCCTGATTGAGCTGATTGACAATGTCCAAGATTCTGACTTCGGCCTGAGCAGACTGTTGCAGCAAGCGCCCAATTTTTAAATGAGTCGCTTGTTTTTCAGCTTCTGGAATGAGCGAATACGCAGCTTGCTGTACACGGTCGTGAAGGAATTTGTAAGCAACCGGATGGCTATCGAGATCGAGATCATCGCTGTTGTCTTCACTCAGCCATTCCGCCAGGCGATAGTTTTTGCTTTGGGGCAGCAGCAGACCCGATTGCAGCGCACTCCAGATCAACTGAGCGCTGGTGGCCAGCGACTGCTGGGCAATAATGGACAACAGCTTAAGGCTGAAGGTATTGCCAATACAGGCTGCTAGCTTTAGAAGATCTTGCGTGGCGGCGGGCAATCGCTGAATGTTGCTAGCGACTAAGCCGACCACACTCTGGTCAGTAATGCCGACAGCTTGAACGGTCGCTAAATCCCACTGCCATTGCTGGTTGTCAAAGTCAAAGAAAATCAATCCTTCTAGATGCAGCATTTTTAGGAGCTGGGTTAAAAAGAAGGGATTGCCTTGAGATTTGCTAAACAACAGATTGGCCAGTTCATTGAGGCGATCGCTCTGCTGCTTCAAGGTGTCTTCGATCAGCGCCTGTACATGCGCCTGGGCCAGGGGCTTCAGCCTTAGCGTCGTCAGCGGCAACCCGTAGGCTGTGACCTTCTCAACAACTTTCATTAAAGGATGTGTCGGGCTTACCTCATGATCTCGATAAGCACCGATCACCATGAGCTGGCCTTGCTCACCGCTGTTCATCAGCTTTTGAATGACTTGCAGCGAAGCCAAATCGGCCCATTGTAAATCGTCTAAAAACAGCACAAGCGGATGCTCGGGCTGGGCAAATACGTTAATAAAAGACTGGAGGATTTGATTGAATCGAGTTTGAGCTTCGGCAGGATCAAGTTCGCACACCTGTGGCTGCGGGCCGATCAGCGCTTCGATGTCGGGGATGACTTCAATCAGCACCTGGCCCTGACCAGCTAAGGCAATGCTCAGATGAGCCTGCCAGGTTTTGAGGCGATCGCCTGGTTCGGCCAATATCTGTTCTACAAGCTGTTGAAAAGCCTGAATCAGGGCTGAATAGGGCAGGTTGCGATTCAGTTGGTCAAACTTTCCGGCAATGAAATATCCCCGCTGCCGGGTAATCGGCTGATGAACTTCGTTGACCAAAGAGGATTTGCCAATTCCCGAATAGCCACTGACCAAAACCATCTCAGCGGTGCCCTGGCATACCCGGCCAAAAGCCGCCATCAGAGCGGCAACTTCGTCCTCACGGCCATAGAGACGCTGGGGCGGTATTAGCTGGCTAGCGGCGTCTAAAGCACCGGGCTCAAAGGGTTCAATGTTTCCGTTAGTCTGCCATTCTGTCAGGCATCTTTCTAAATCAGCCCGCAGCCCCTTAGCCGTTTGGTAGCGGTCTTCGGCATTTTTGGCCAATAGTTTCATCACAACGCCAGACACCGCCGCCGGAATGTCAGGCTTTATTTTCTCAAGCGCTGCGGGTGGGTTGGCAATATGGCAGTAAATGACTTCAAGCGGATCCAAACTCTCGAAGGGCAGCGATCCGCTCAGCAGCTCATAAAACGTGACGCCCAAGCTGTAATAGTCACTGCGATAGTCGATCGCCCGGTTCATTCGCCCGGTCTGCTCGGGCGACATATACAGCAGCGTTCCTTCTAATGAGTCGGGCGGCGCGATCGCAGCCACTTCTTGAGATAGCTGTGAGGCAATCCCAAAATCTGTCAGCTTTACCGCTTGAGTCAATGGGTTGAAGATAATGTTAGAGGGCTTGATATCTTTGTGAATGATGCCCCGCTGGTGAATGGCCCCCAAGGCATCGGCGAGCTGTATGCCAATAGCAAGCAGCGAGTCTAATGGCAGCGAGACCGTCTCTAATAAATGCTTTAAAGAGAGCCCGCCAAAATCTTCCAATACCAGGGCAAAGCGATTTTGATAATTTTCTAAGCTGAGCGCTTGCACAATACCCGAATGCTCAATCCCTTGAGGAATTCTATATTCCTGTTTGAGCCGAGTGATCAGCTCTACAGAAGGATAGTCCGCTTTTAATAGCTTGATGATAACGGGCTGCTGGTCGCGCGATCGCATCCCTCGATAGACAATGGTTGACTCTTTCTCTTGCAGGGTTTCAAGAACATAGTAGCCGGGTAAAATCGTACTAATAGCAGCAGCCATAGGGAATCCAGATTAGCTAAAACAGGTATTTTTTATAGGTTACCCATCTCTTTAGCTAGGCTGGTGGCGATCGCTTGACTTAAAAGGACAACCTCTCAATCAGCCTTGCTATTAACCAATTGTCTAACTTATATCTGTTTGTATAGTTGTAATAGAAAAAAATGAGCTAATATTGTTCGTTGTTAGTGAAATGAACTTGTAATTCGTATCTATGTCAACCACTGTATTGCCTCAACTAAAAGAAATAGAGGCAGACCTGTCTGCCCAAGAAGCAGCGCTGACGGCGCAACTGAAAGAACTGCGCGAGAAACTGAGCGGGATCCGCACGGTACTACCAATGTTCGATGGGACAACTGCACCCGCTGTAGAAACCCCAGAGACGATTGCCCCAGAGACGATTGCCCCAGAAACGCCCGAAGAAACGCCCGAAGAAACGCCCGAAGTGGTCGAAGCATCAGTGCCAGATGCCTTGCCCCTAGAGGAACCTGCACCAGCCGCAGCAAAATCGTCCGCTAAAGCCAAATCTAAATCAGCGACGTCAAAGAAAAAGAAAGATGGCCGCGCTGCGTCATGGCAGAAGTACACTCGGCCCGGCGTCAAAAATGAATCTATCCCAGACGCGGTCAGATTGATTCTGGCCACGCAGCCAGATAAAGACTTCAAAATCGCCGAAGTAATGGAAGCCTTGTTCAAAGAAGATATGCCGAAGGCGCAGTACTTGAAGGCGCGCAATCGCGTATCAAACGTATTGTCAGGCGGCGTCCGCGCAGGCGACTGGCATCGAGGCGCACGCAGCACCTATCGGATGAGCGCCGCTTGAGGATCAGCGGGAATATCCACCAGCTACTGTTCTAAAAGCTAGTGAATTTTAATCGGTGGGCGGCTAAGTGTGCGATCGCCTACCGAATCTGTTTCCTCAGGATGTATGTTCTTTCAAAATATCTACAGGCGGCTGATAACTAATCGCTCAAACGGTCTTTACCAGGGGTTTTTACAGGTTTTTGTGTATCCTAGCCTATGGGTGGCTGGGGCGATCGCATCTCTAACCTTTTTTGTACAAGACACTCTGGTCTTGGCTAATGACTGGCGGCCAGCGGCGCTAATTTTCTGCGCTGCACTGCTGCCCTACAATCTAGATCGCATACTGGATACGTTCGTTCAAAAGATTCCGGATCGCAAGACCCAGGCGTTCTTTCGCAAACCAGGCGTGCTGTTGTTTCTGCTTGGGGGGGCGGTGGGCACCATCGCTTTAATTTATCAGGCCCCCCCAGCCGCGCGCTGGGTAAGTTTGGGTGGGTTAGTACCCTTAATCTACGGATTACCGCTATTTCCCTGGCGCAGTTCAGCAAAAGCCCTCCAGTGGTATCGCCTCAAAGATCTGCCAGGGGCAAAAGCCTGGCTGGTTTGTGGCTCGATTACCTACGCCGTTGTGGGGTTACCGCTCAGCTACGCAGCGCGGCCCCTGAATCTATCGGCAATCATCACGGCGCTGTGGCTGTTGATCTTTGTCGGGTCAAACTCTCATATGTTTGACGTTCGAGATGTAGAGTCTGACCGCCAGCAGGGGGTTTCGACCCTGCCGCTGCTAGCTGGCGTAGGCGGCGCACGGCGCATTTTGACAGGCTTAAACCTGCTGACGTGGGTGCTGTTGGCGTGGGGTTGGGCAAAAGATTTGCAAGTGCCGGGGCTGGCGATCGCGCTGCCAGCCGCATTGCTCACGCTCACCTATATTTGGACACTGACGCCCAAAACGCCGCGCCAGGTTTACAACATCTGGATTGACGGCATTTTGTTTTTACCCGCGATTTTGACAGGCATTCTCTCGCTGCTTGCGCTTTAAGCATCACTGCCCGATCTAATCTTATCGGCATTAATCTGAAACTCAATCAGGACGCTGCTCTTTCGCTTTCCAGGCAGTTCGCGCGCATTCAATAAAAATTGATTCTCTTTTAGCTCGTCAACCGTTCGCCAAAAGATTTGCCCATTGCGCGATGAGTTACTGCCGAGGAGATCGAGATTTTTATACAGATGCCGCTTAGAGATGGTCAGGTACTGGCCATCTTTGGGCGCGTCCCACTTTAAACGACTCGCCAGGTACATCAGCAGCTTTGTACCATAGTCATGCCGAGTACTCTTGCCAACCTGTTGATGCATATCAATATTGCCAAAGAGCACATAGTCGCTGTCTGCGCGATCTGGGTTCTGAAAAAATTCCAGGTTTACGCGATAGGCATCCGCCGCGCCATAGCTATAGTCAGCGGCCTTTTCTGTATCAAAATCGCGCTGCACATCATCGGCCCAGAACTTTTGAATTCTTAAAACGTTTTTGATCGTCACTTCTGCTTCTACTTTTTCTCCCTTTCGAGTCTCAACCGCATAGACCAACTCTGTTCTATGGAGCGCCATTAAATCGCAGTGCAGTTGAGATCTCGACTCTGCCCGAAAACCACCGTCATTCGTTCGCTGGTAGCCCATCACTTCTAACAAATCATTGGAGCGAAACTCTATGACGGAACCGCTTCTGTCAGTAGCCGCCGCTCTGTAAAGATAGAGAACAAGCTGCACTTGACGTGGGTTCAAAAATGTTAACAGAGCCACGGTCAGCCGCCGCAGCCTCAAATCTTCGATCTGCTCTAGACCTTTAATACCCCGGCTCAAGCAGGCTTCCAAATCTAAGACATCATACTCTTGCTTTAGCTCTTGCCACTCTTCCCCCGAAAGGTTGTCGAGGGGAATTCGACGGGTAAGCGCCACTTCACTGACTTCGGTGGGGTCAGCCTCAACCCGCATTTCTAGATAGTAACCACCCGCATCGGAGCGCAAGACAGGCAGGTTAACGTCAGGGTTACGCAGGGAGGCACCCGCGCGAGGCAGAATCCTGACAAACTCGCCGTCAACTTTGAATAGGTCTAGCTGGGAAGTCGCATTGGCCATAGTAAGCAAAAGTAAGCAGGATAGTAGGCTCACCAGAGGAAGATGGTTTTTAATATAAATGAGTTCTTTGGAAAATAGAACCCCTATCTATTTGGCGTACGTTTTTCAGCCGATCGCCTGTCTATTTGCCGGATGAAATTGCCTGTCTATTTGCCGTATTTATAAACAAACGCCTGTCTATTTGCCGTATGAAATTGCCTGTCTATTTGCCGTATTTTTTGTCATGTACAGTTTATCAATGTCAAAGCTGAAGGGCGGTTGGCAAGGAAGCCTGTCTATTTAGCGGATGAAATTACCTGTCTATTTGCCGTATTTCTGGGAAAACGCCTGTCTATTTGGCGGATGAAATTGCCTGTCTATTTGCCGTATTTATAAACAGATGCCTGTCTATTTGGCGGATGAAATTGCCTGTCTATTTGCCGTATTTATAAACAAATGCCTGTCTATTTGGCGGATAGAATTGCCTGTCTATTTGCCGTATTTCTGTCCTATCTATTTGGCGTATTAAGATTTCCAACCGCTTGAAGCACGCCCAGTCCGGTGATAGTGTCTCTATTACAAAACAGACCTGCACAAAACAGATGTGCTCGCTATCTAGCGTCTTCAGGCGGAGGAAAATTATGTGAGATTGCTTCAGATCGTCAAAGTGAACAAAGCAAAGGCCCTAGCTGCTTAAAGCAGTCGGGGGCTGATGGATTTGTTCGCTCTTTAATATCTATTTAGGAACCCCAAACAAGCCTGCAAGCAATGAACTGGCGTTCCTAATAGCCTCAAGGTCGTTAACCTTTGAGCTGTACTTTGATCTTAGCAGTATGGCAAGTTTTGTAGCAAACAATGTGCTGCAAATAGCTGCTGCTGCAAATTTTTACGGCTCTATCACTCCCTACAAGACACGCCCACTACCAGATAGAGACAAATGTCCGATCCTCTACCCACAGACCCGCAGGGTCAACGACTCTGTGAAATATTTGGAAGTTATCTGTACTGCTCGATTTATGCAGATGCGCCGCAAGATGTGACAGAAAAGCCCAAGTGGCGTACGCAGAAGCGTTACAAGCTAAAAAGCCGCGTGCTTTATAGAGATTGGCAGGATGCCCAGAAGCTGATTGGGGTGAGGCCAGGCCACCATATTGTCTATGCCTTACTTGATATTGACATCAATAGCCCTTACCACCCCCGGCAAGATGTGGGTGCGATCGCCCGCATCGAAGCCGCCCTAGAAACCATCGGCATCACCAGAACGCTGCGGATTCGCAGTAGCTGGAGCGAAGGAATACACCTTTATCTACCTCTGCCGGAGCCGGTTAAAACCTTCGACTTAGCCGTTGCACTCAAAAACTGCCTATTGCCTCAAGGCTTCCAGCTCAAGCAGGGGCATTTAGAATGCTTTCCCAATGTCAAAGCCTACGGCAATATCATTAAAACCGAGTACTTGGCCCATCGGCTACCGTTACAGCCAGCCAGTGGGTCTTGTTTATTAGACAAAGCATTCAACCCGGCAGGCGATCAACTAGGTGACTTTTTAGAGCAGTGGGATATTGCCGCAGCAGGCCAGGATGTTTCTACTTTAAAGCAAGCGCTGCCGCTGGCCCGGAAAAACAGAGTTAAGAAGGTACGGAACCGGCTTAACAAGGTAGAGAGTTGGAAACAAGATCTTGAAACGGTGATGGCAGAAGGCTGGAGCGGGCCTGGGCAAACCAATCAGCTATTGAAAGAGTTTGGTTGCTATGGCCATGTTTTTCTGGGTCATGCTGGCGAAGCACTGGTGGATTTTATCTATCAACAGGCGGTTTCTAGCCCTGGCTATGAAAAATGGTGTCGCCACCAGCGCGAAATTTGGATGCGATCGCGCGTCTGGGCCACAGCCATAGAAAAATACTATTGGCCCCTGGGCTCTTATAGCAAAGGCAAAACAGCCAACAGCCAGCCAACAGTCAACACCCTACGCGCCCAAAGCGCCCAGGAAAGCATTCGAGCCGCCGTCCAGCAACTCGAATCGGCGAATGAATTGCCCCAACAGGCAACCGCGAGAGCAACCGCCATCAGGAACGCGCAAGCAGCTTTACAGTCAACTTCCAGCAGTCTAGAAACGCTTTACAAAGATGAAAACAAAAAGCTTTGGCATCCTGACTTCTACATCCAGGAGCAGAACATCCAGGAACAGAGCATAAAGGAACAGAAAAAATTGTCCGTAAGCCCTTCATCTTTAGGTCTTGCGAGTGAGCCAGCGATCGATGAACGGCCTTGCTTAGAAAAGCTAAGGCGCTCTGAAAATGGGAAATTACGGACTAAGCAAGCAATAATGAAGTGTGTGAGCCATGAGCATGAAGGGCTTAGCTCTTTTCAAAAGAATTTTAATTCCGAAAGGGGGGTGCGGGGGAAATTTTTACGTTTTCCACAGTCCAAACCAGCACCCAAGCGAAAGCAAGCGAGAGCAGACAACACTGTTCAAAAGCACCGAACACCTGCTGAAGAGAAAGGTATTTCTCTGGGTATTTCTCAGAGGGTTGCTGACATAATTGCCACTACTCAGGACGTTGTACAAAAGTTGAACTGGTCTTTTGAGCAAATTCAAGCCTTTATTGCTCAAAAGTTTCAAGGGCGGCGACGGGCTCAGCTATCGGACGATGAAACGCTAGCGCTTCTGTATTATCTACAGATTCAGTACCTCGAAGCTAGTCAGTAAAACCAGCAGAGAGGGCAATATTGTTTTTGCACAGTATGCCTTTGGGAGGAAGGGCTATAATTTCTGGCATATTAAAGTATTAGACGGCGTACAGCCACTTTGTCCATCCTTGGGTTTTAGCAGCAAAGGTTTTAAAGAGATATAAGCTACATGCCTCCTAGCCCACCTTTTGATGGACGCCTAGACCACAGGGCGGTTCGCTGGCAAGCCCCAGCGCTGATTACCACAGGCGCGATCATTGTGATTGCACTGCTTGCTGCTAATGTTGTGCTCACGTTTCGTAACCTTCGCCAAATCAAAACCGACGCCAACCTATTGAACCGTACTCAGCAGGTCGTCGATGGCCTAGGTAATTTACTATCGCTGGCTAAAGATGCCGAAACTGGACAGCGGGGGTTTATCATCACGGGCGATCCTGAATATCTGGAACCCTATAACACGGCAATTGGTAATCTAGAAGAGCAAGTACGCATTATTGACCGGCTAACGCAAGATATTCCTGCGCAGCAAGCCCGACTGTTAGCAGTACAGGCCCGCTTAGATGCCAAGCTAGAAGAACTCGACACAACGATTTCTCTGAGGCAAATCGAGGGCTTTGAAGCCGCGCAAAGGATGGTTTCTAGCAATAGAGGTAAGCAGGATATGGATGCCTTGCGAACCGTGATTGATCAAATGATTGGGGAGGCGCGATCGCGGCAAAGAATTCGCCTCATAGCATCTACGCAAACCTATCGCGCGGCTGTATTTACTGGGCTACTGTCTGGATTGTCTGCATTGGCAGCCCTGATCGCCTATATTTGGCTATTACGCCGATATGTTGGCAACCAGGCTGAAGCTACCGAGCTGATTGCCCAACAGGCCGAAAAGCTAAAGACTACGCTCTTCAGCATCGGCGATGGGGTGATTACAACAGATGCGGCGGGGATAGTGACTCATCTAAACCCGGTTGCCGAATCGCTGAGCGGATGGCAGAGCGACGAGGCTATCGGGCAGCCATTGAGCAAAGTTTTTCGGATTATGAATGAGGACACTCGCCAGAGCGTGGTGAATCCTGCGGAAAGGGCACTTGCAGAAGGCATTATTGTGGGCTTAGCAAACCATACGCTGCTGATTGCTAAGGACGGCACAGAGCTGCCGATTGATGATAGCGCTGCACCAATTCGCGATCGCTCGGGAAATTTGCTCGGCTGTGTGCTGGTATTTCGCAATGTGACAGAAAGGCGAGAACAAGAAAATCGGCTGCGGGCAAGTCAGCGACAGTTTCAACAAATTGCGGATACGATGCCGCAGATTGTGTGGGTTACCCGAGCAGACGGCTATCACGAATATTACAACCGCCGCTGGTACGACTACATCGGCTGTACGCCCGAAGAGTGTATTGGCTTTGGCTGGAACCAACCGCTTCATCCAGACGATCGTCAACGCGCAATTGAGCGCTGGACTACGGCGCTGCGCACGGGTGAGCCCTACGAAATTGAATACCGCTTTCGCGCTAAAGAAGGCGAATATCGCTGGTTTTTAGGGCGGGCTTTGCCGGTGCGAGATGATGCCGGGAAAATCATCAAATGGTTTGGCACCTGCACCGATATCGAGGACTTTAAGCAGGCTCAAAAGGAGCGCAACAACTTTGTTCGACTAGCCGATAATGCCCTGGATTTTATCAGCATGTCCGACCCAGCCGGTACTTTGTTCTATATTAATCTGGCCGGAAAACTCATGATCGGGTTGGGCGAAACGGGCGATCGCCCCCCACTTACTGTTGGCGAGCTGTTTTTTGCTGAAGATCGAGCGCGAATGCTCAATAAATTCTTGCCCTCGGTGTGGGCAACCGGCACGGGTACTACCGACGTTCGTTTTCAGCACCTAACCACCGCAGAGCCCATTTGGATGAGATACAGTGCCACCGTGCTAAACGATGCTCAGGGAAAACCGATGGGTCTGGCCGCCATCAGTCAGGATATGAGCAAACAGCGACAGATGGAGGATAACTTACGCCAGATGGCGAACGATCTTTCAGAAGCTAACCAGCGTAAAGACGAATTTTTAGCGACGCTGGCCCACGAACTGCGCAATCCGCTCGCGCCAATTCGCAACGGTCTGCAAATTATGCGGCGATCGCCCAATAACCCAGAAAGGATGGCCCAAGTGCGTACCATGATGGAGCGGCAGATCACTCAAATGGTGCGTTTAGTAGATGATTTACTCGACGTAAGCCGCGTCAGCAGGGGCACCTTTGAGCTGGCGAAAGCGGAGGTTGAACTGGCAACCATCATTGAGCAGGCAGTTGAAACCAGTCGGCCCGTGATTGAGGCGGCTGGGCATGAACTAAGGGTGATCCTGCCGCCACAGCCAGTGTATTTGTATGCCGATTCGGTGCGGCTGATTCAGGTGTTTAGCAATTTACTCAACAATGCCAGCAAGTACAGTGAGCCAGGGGGGGTAATCAGGCTAAGCACCAAGATACAAGCGCAGACAGTGTTGGTGTCAGTGAAAGATGCTGGTATTGGCATTGCGCCTGACATGCTGCCCAAGGTTTTTGAGATGTTTATGCAGGTAGAGGGGGCGCTGACGCGATCGCAAGGGGGTCTGGGCATTGGCTTAACCCTGGTCAAACAGTTAGTCGAAAGACACGGCGGTTCGGTAGTAGCGCTCAGCGAAGGCGTTGGGCAGGGCAGCGAGTTTGTGGTGCGGTTGCCGGTTATTACCAAAGTAACTTCAATGTCACAGCCTGTGCCCGCAAAGCCGATCGCTGAAGGTCGTCGCCGCGTCCTGATTGTGGATGACAATGAAGACTCTGCGCTCACCTTGGAAATGCTGTTTGAAATGACAGGCGACATTACTCAGACCGCTCACGATGGTCTAGCTGCGATTACTGCTACCGAGACATTTCAGCCCGATATTGTGTTACTTGACATTGGCTTGCCCAAGCTCAACGGTTATGAAGTCGCTCGCCAGATCCGCCAGCAGCCGGGGGGTAAAGGTAGGTTACTGATTGCTCTCACTGGTTGGGGCCAGCCAGAGGATCGCCGTAAATCAAGCGAGGCTGGCTTTGATGCTCATATGGTCAAACCGATTGATCACGAGGCGCTGTTGCAGCTTTTGAGCGAACTGGTTTGAGTGAACTGACCAGCGAGTCTTCGTGAGTGGGGGCTATGTTTTTGAATAGATTGCAAAGCGGTCGTATATTCAGGACTCTGACTTATCCGGTAGTTTTGATGCCCTGACTTGGGATAAGCCATATCCAGGTTCGCTGTCAATTCAAATACTTTGATCGTGCTGTTCCATAGGCGATATAGGCGGATATACTCTGTTGCCAGCGCTATCTGTTTCGTAGGGCATCAATCGGCCCGCACGTTCTAGCCAGGCTAAAATTGTTTCCTCTGTTTCCCGGCGAACAGTAGGCGTATCTTGATTCCTAGGAGTTTCACTGATAGAGGGGTTGTAGTGCGTAACTATTCTTTTTACCTCAGAAGTTTTTTAGCTTGAGATTTCTTTTAGCTTGAGGCTTTTCTACCTTGAGGCTTTAGAGAAAACAGCGCTGAGGAGCTTCATGTGTGTTTTCAGGATCGACATAGTGACAAACGGCGTTGTCTGGGCAAATCAAAGCCCAACCCGATTGGGTAACTTCGACTAATTGATAGACTTCATCGGGTACAAAGCACCCTTTGTGATCGCGAGTGTTTGGCTGGATCTCGACACTATGAACAACTTTATTAAGCATGGTGTTTCTCTCTTATAAAGAGTTTGTAAAGGATTGGATCGCTATGAAACTCGGGCAATGGATGAGCAGACCAGATGAATAAGCTGAGATTATATTTTAATTTTCTTCTATTAACTTAATCTTATCTTTAAAAAAGAGGAAGAGTCGTTAAGTTAAGTGAAGGTGGCTAAACTGTGCAGAAGACGATCAGGCTCGTTTTATACTCAAGTCAGCTATTCGTGTTACTTTATGAGCAGTATCAAAAGTAACACGAATAAAATATGACCGTTCGTAAGCGCCTTCAAACAGACATTGAAAATTTACAGCAGCAGCTCGCTGACTTGAAAGCGCAAGGCCCCTTTCTGTTGGGTATGCGAGTCGAGCGCACTGCTGCGGGAGGCACCGCCTCTAAGGAGTCTCGGGCTGAGTGCAAGTATGCCAGGCTGAGGGCAGGCAAAGGCAAGCGATTGGAAAATGGCAAAAAATCGAAGTACATACCTATTCGAGAGATTGATCGCTACCAGGCAATGTGTGATCGCGGCAAAGCAATTACCCAGCTTGATAGAAAAATCCAAAAGCATCAAAAAAAGCTCCGCTGGCTTAATACCATTGCTACCAGTCTAGACCTGTGAAGCAGGAGGCGTCTCCATTGCAGGCAGACATACGCTAATTTCTGTACCCTTGCCGACTTCGCTAATCACCTTTAAAAAACCGCCCGCCCGTTTAACAATGCCTAGCACGGTTGCCAGTCCTAACCCTGTGCCCTGACCTAAAGGCTTGGTTGTAAAGAACGGATCGAAAATGCGATCGCACACCTCAGGCGGAATACCTTCTCCGGTATCTGCAACCGTGACCACCACATAGCAACCAGCCACCCCATCAACAATTTTCCTCGCAGCCCACTCATCTACAAAGACATTGCGAATAGTCAAGGTCACCAGGCCCCCGTCGGGCATTGCATCGCGGGCATTAATCAACAGATTCATAAACACTTGATGCAAATGGGTAGAATCGGCAAAAACCTGCCGTGTCAGCCCTTTAGAATCTTCTTCAGACAAGATATTTTGACGGATTTCAATCGAGTTAGGAAATCCCTGACGGGCCACATCAACCACTTCTTGCAGCAGGGCCGAAATATCTACTGTTGTTCTATCACCACAGTCTCCTTGAGCAAAGGTTAAAATTTGCCTGACCATATTGGTCGCCCGTTTGGCACTTTGCTCTAAAATGTCCAGATGTCTTTGGGTGGCATCGTCGAGATTTTTTTGGGTAATTTGCAGCAGTTGAGCAATGGCCAGTATGGGCGTGAGAACATTGCCCAAATCATGCGCAATCCCGCCTGCTAGCTGCCCCAGGCTCTCTAGTCGCTGAGCCTGATAAAACTGAGCTTCGAGCTGCTTCTTTTCAGTCACATCAGTGTTTACCTCCAACAGAGACTGAGGCTGGCCAGAAGAATCTCTGACCAACGTCCAACGGCTGGCCACCAAAATCTCACGACCTGCTTTGTTCTCTTGAGTCAGTTCTCCCTGCCAGAACCCTTTTTCTAAGGTGGTGCGTAGCGCTGTTTTCAGTACTGACAAACTTTTTTTCTTCAAAAGCTGTTGAGCCACTTGTCCAACAGCCTCTTCTTTGTTCCAACCGTACAGCCGCTGAGCGCCCTGGCTCCAAAATAAAATCTTGCCTTCTAAATCGCGCACAAAAATAGCATCTGTGGCAATGTCAATCAAAGCCGCCTGTTCGCGCGTTTTGCGGTAAAGTTCTGCTTGTTGAATAGCAATGCCCATTTGAGTGGCCACCTGTTTTAGCAGCTCTACACTCTCGGTCTGCCACTGTCTAGGACTAGAGCAGTGGTGAGCAATCAGCAGTCCCCACAGGTGCTGCCCCTGCAAAATAGGCACCACCAGGTTTGCCTGTACCTGTAGGCTAACTAATAAGTCTCTGTGGTAGGGATCGACACTCGCTGCCTGGACGTTGGAAATGGCGCTAATGCGTCCCTGCTGATACTGATCGGTATAGACTTCTCCCAAGCAGGCATCTTGAATTTGAATGCCCAGGGTTTTCTCCCAGCCGGGGGCGACTGATTCGGCCTCGACAGTACCTTGCCAATTGGATCCAAAACGAAAAACGATTACGCGCTCTGTTTTTAACAGATGTCGCACCTGGGTGACAGCAGTATGCAAAATCTGATCTAGATCTAGCGTTTGTCGAATAGAGTCTGTGATTTCGCCGATCAGTCGTTCTTGACTGAGCTGCCACTGAGAATTTTGCCACTGAGAATTGCGCTGGCTGCGACGCCACAAAAAGTCTATGCGTGCCATCAGCCGATCGGTATCGATCGGCTTTGTTGCATAGTCATCTGCCCCCGCTGCCATCGCCATCAGGCTTTGAGCGCGAACGTGCTTTTGATCTACGAGCAGTAGCACGGGGGTGCGATCGCCCCGATCTCGCAATTGCCGACATAGGCTAATGCCCCCTTTTTCGAGCCCTGGTATTGGTTTATTTGTTTTGGAGTTGTCTACTTTAGAATCATCTACTTTAGACAGTGAGATATCGAGCAATATTAAATCGCAGTGAAAAGTTGCGATCGCCTGCCATGCCGCATCCTCATCTACAGCCATGTAAGTGTCATAGCCATAGTCTATCAGCGAATTTTTAAGGCGATCGGCAACTGTGCGATCGCTCATTACAACCATCACTTTCATGGCACAATTCTATGGAAAAAGGGATACAGGCACGTCATCCTATCAGTAGAAACTCTTCGATGCCCTGTGAATGCCTTGTTTATAATAAGGTCGGCTCAGCTTGTATTCAACGCATTCACTGAGCAAACGCTAGGAAGTTTTAGACAAAGCGAGCGAGCATGAAGTTTTTACTAGTAGAAGATGATGAAGCGCTAGCAAGCGTGATCGAGAAGCTCCTAGCCGAACATCATTACGTCATGGATTTGGCCACAGATGGCATAGCGGGCCGGGATATGGCCGAGACCTTCACTTACGATTTGATTTTGATGGACTGGATGGTGCCCAAGCTCGACGGGGTACAGCTTTGTCAGCACTTACGAAATCAGGGCAACTATACGCCGATTATCTTAATGACCGCTCGCGATGACAGTACCGATCGGGTCGCCGGGCTAGATGCCGGTGCCGACGACTACCTGGTAAAACCGTTTGAGTTTGAAGAATTGCTTGCCCGCATCCGGGCGTTATTGCGCCGCGCCGAAGGAATTGCGTCGCCAGTTTTGCAGTGGGGCGATCTGTGCCTTGATCCGCGCAATAGTAAAGTCACCTGCCGAGATCTGCCAGTGCCGGTAACGCCCAAGGAATATGCGCTGCTAGAGCTGTTCTTGCGCAATCCCAGCCGCATCTTCAGTCTAGATAATTTGCTCGATCGAGTGTGGTCATTTGAAGATTTGCCCAGCGTGGGCTCTGTGCGAACGCATATTAAAGGGCTGCGCCAAAAACTTAAAAAAGCAGGTTTGCCAGATATTATTGCCACGGTTTACGGCCTGGGCTATCGGCTAAAGTCGGTTGCTTTGCCAGCGATAGCCGATAGCCAGAAGCTGCCCGAGGCTTCTCTTGACGCGCAGGCGGTCGGCAGTCTAGTCGGCAGCTTGAACCTGACCTCGCTCTGGCAGGGCGTCAGCCAAAGCTATATTCAACGAGTGGCAGAATTAGCTAGCATTATTCGTAGGTTGCAGCCAGGGGTAGTAGAGCCAGGCGATCGCCAGCAAATCCTCACAGAGGCTCATGCACTAGCCGGATCGCTGGGCAGCTTTGGCTTTCACGCTGTGACCACACACTGTCGAGAAATAGAAAACACGCTGCATACCAATACTTACTTGAGTGGCGACCATATTCAACAGCTAGAAACACTCATCACCACCGCCAGACAAACTTTGGAGCAGGGCAAGTCCAGATCGTTATCCCCAGCCGCTACGGTTGCCCAGCCGCCGACAAATTTGCCCTCCGCCCTGCCGATGCCTGAATCGGCAGGGCTGCCGCCAGGAGAGTTGTTTCAGCTATTAATGGTTCAAGCCGAAGGCAATTTGCTTCAAAAAACGCCTGGCGATCGCAGCCAACATTGGCTACAAACGCTCGTCAATACCGCTGCCCAATATCAAATACAGGTCAGCGTCGTAGACCAGATTAGCCAGGCCCGAGCCGTTAGTTTCCCGCCCGAAGGCTCTGGTCAGCCGCCGCCGCACATAGTTGTTTTTGATCTCGATGGCTCGCTCGAACGGCTAGACGATGACAGCGCAGCGTTTAAGCTGCTTGCCGATCTGCAATCCAGGCAGCCGCCGACGCCGACGATAGTGCTGACCGCCGCCGCCAGCTTTGAAAATCGGATAAAGGTGGCCCGCCTGGGCATTGCCAAATTGCTACAGGTGCCGATGCCGCCGCTAGAACTGTTGGAAACGGCGGCGCGAGTACTGCAAAAGGGTGCGCCGCCTGCCGCTAAGCTGCTGATTGTCGATGACGACCTGGCTATGCTGACGTTGTTGCAAAGCCTGTTGCAGCCATGGGGCTTTCAGCTAAAGCTGCTGAGCGATCCGCAACAGTTTTGGCAAGCTTTAGAGCGCTTTGAGCCAGATTTAATATTGCTGGATGTCAAAATGCCTCAGCTTAGCGGCTTCGACTTGTGTAAGGTGCTGCGCAACGACCCGCAATGGCACGATTTGCCGGTGCTGTTTATGTCGGGTCATACGGATGCGGCCACGATTCAGCAGGTGTTTTCGGTTGGGGCTGATGACTATATTCGCAAACCGATTGTGGCACCTGAGCTGGTGGCGCGGGTGCTGGGCTGGCTGGCGTGATCGCGCACTCGCAGGCTCCGGGCCGAGGTCGATCACCTCACGGGCGTTGACAACCGGCAAAAGTCTACGCAGTTGCTCAATCGCCTGTTGGGACTGGCTCACCGGCAGGGCCAACCCCTCTGTTTTGCCCTGATCGATCTCGATAACTTTAAGCAAATCAACGACCGCTATGGTCATCCGGTGGGCGATCGCGTCTTAAAGCGCTTCGGCGACTGTCTGAAATCAACCTTTCGTGATGAAGATGTCATCGGTCGCTGGGGCGGCGAAGAATTTGTTGTCGGGTTTTACGGCATGAGCCGTCAAGAAGGCGCTGCCAGGCTGCAAAATTTTTTGCAGCGCTGGCGGCAAGAGCGCTTCGAGCCGACGGTGGCAGCGAGTAATCAAAGCAGTCACTTTATCACCACCTTTTCAGCCGGTGTGACGGTGTATCCACAGGATGCCACGGATATTCAATCGCTATACCAGGCTGCAGATGAGGCCCTGTATCAAGCGAAAGGTGCCGGTCGCAATCAAGTCAGGCCAATGGCATAGAGCCAATGTACGGCTGATACCCTTACCATGGAGAAAGATTCGGTAGCGTTAGCAGGTCAACTGAAAGTGACTCGACGACTTTTGGTAATAGATGACGAAGAAGCCATCCGGATTATTCTAAAGGCCGTACTAGCGGTGACGGCCAACTGGCAGGTGCTGACAGCAGCTTCTGGTCACACAGGCTTAGAGATAGCGCAAGCAGAGCAGCCCGATGCCATTTTACTAGATGTAAACATGCCAGATCTAGATGGTATTTCGCTGTTTCACAAACTTCAAAGCCTGCCGCTCACTCAGGATATCCCAGCGATTTTTTTGACGGCGCAGGCCAGAGAAGCTGAGCGCAAAGCCCTAGAGGCGTTGGGGGCAGGGGTAATTTTAAAACCGTTTGAGCCAGTGGCGATCGCCCAGCAAATTCGCACGATCCTAAACTGGCCCCATAGAGAAATCTGAAACTCAAGAGTCCGAAACTAAAGAGAAAGACAGATCGCCGGTTGAGCCACGCTGTTTTGTTGCTTTTGCAAGCTGTTTAGATATGTTCAAACAGCTTGTCATGTCTTGACTCTCTGGCTCAGCAAATAAGCTAAAATAAGAATGACTAAATGGTCTTTATACTGCCATAAAAGCGCAATGAAAGCACAGCCTTTTCCCCAAGAATCCGCTCGGCTCGACGCCCTAAAGCAGTACAGCATCCTGGATACGCCTGCCGAGAAATCCTATGACGATATCACCGCGCTCGCTGCTTTCATCTGTGATGTGCCCATTGCGCTAATCAGCCTGGTCGATCAAGATCGTCAGTGGTTTAAGTCTAAGGTGGGGCTCAGCGCCGATGAAACCAGTCGCGATGTTTCATTTTGCGCACATGCAATCTTGCATGAAGAAATTATGGTCGTCAAAGACGCCCGCCATGACGCCCGGTTTGTGAATAATCCGCTGGTAACCTGCGCCCCCGACATTCGCTTCTATGCCGGTGTGCCCCTGATTGCACCCAACGGCTACCCAATCGGAACGCTCTGCGTGATAGACCGTCGGCCCAGAGACCTATCTGAAGCTCAAATCACAACATTAGAAGCGTTAGCTCGTCAGATTGTTGCCCAGCTAGAGCTGCGTAGAGTGTCTGCTCAACTGGCTGAGGCGCTAGAAAAAATAGATTTGATGGATGGGCTGGTGCCGATTTGCTCTTGCTGTAAGGGGGTTCGTAACGACCAGGGGTACTGGTCAACGATCGAAGAATTTATTGAGCAGCACTCGGACGCGGAACTGACCCACGGCATTTGCGATCGCTGTATGCAGATGCATTACCCCGAAGCTGCTAAGGCGTGGCAGGCTAAAAAAAGCCAGCTAAACGCTGACTAGCCCGATTTGACGATGAGCCAATACGTTCTCTGGCGCGGGCAAATCATCACCGATAAGTACACCTTCGAGGCTGGGCATCGTTTGGTGGCAGCTAGGGCAATACCAATAGATATCGCGATGACGGATATGTCGAAGCAGTGTGTTGTGACAGCAGATACAGCGGTTCATAAAAAGACGACCTCACGGTTTAACATACCGTTCACTTTAAGGAGAGAAAGTGAAGTTTTTGTGAGGGCAATCGGATGACTCTTGCCAGAGCGTTCCGTGGTTCGTCTCCAATTCGAGCACCAAACTATCAGTCGAGAATTGGCAGGTAAAGCAGGAAAATTCTGGCGCTAGCAGGTTAGCTCGCGGGCGATCATCTCGGCCTGCTTCAGGACGGTTTCGGTGGCCAGTAGCTGCATGTCGGGGGGGTAGCCATATTGGCGCAGCAGGCGTTTAACAATGACCTTGAGCTTGGCCCGCACATTTTCTTTGATGGCCCAGTCGATGGTGGCGTTCTCGCGAATTTTTTGGGTGAGGACGACGGCAAGTTCGCGCAGCTTGTCTTGCTGCATCAGCTCGCGGGCGCTGTCGTTGTTGGCGACGGCGGTGTAAAAGGCGTATTCGTATTCTGATAAGCCCATTGCTGAAGCTTCGGAGTCGGCGGCGACGAGTTCTTTGCTCAGGCCGATTAGCTCGTCCATCACTTCGGCGGCGGTGAGGATTTTGTTTTGATAGCGCTTGAGGGCGTTTTCGAGCATCTCTAGTAGGGTTTTGCTCTGTACCAGGTTCGTTTTGGCGCGGGCCTTCAGCTCGTCATTGAGCAGCTTTTTCATCACCTCTAGGGCAATGTTCTTATGCTCGTAGTCTTTGAGTTCGGCAAGGAATTCGTCGGAGAGAATGGAGATGTCAGGCTTTTTGATGCCCGCCGCGTCGAAGACATCAATCACCTGCTCAGACACTAGGGCCTGGTCGATGACCTGGCGGATAGTCGTTTCTAGTTCTTCGTTGCTGCGGCCTTCGCTGGGGCTGTCGAATTTAGTCAAGCGAGCTTTTACCGCTTGGAAGAATCCCACTTCGTCTTTGGCGTCCATTGCCTGCTCGTGGGGAATGGCGATCGCAAATGCCTGAGACAGCGCCGTCACCTCATTGATATACCGCTCTTTGCCGTCCTCTAACCCTAGAATATGCTCCTCTGCGGCGAGAATCAGCGACAGCTTACGGGCGGTATCGGCATCGAAGTAGTTCTCATAGGCGAAGCCGTGATACATCGCGGAGACGACTTCGAGCTTTTCGAGCATGAGTTCGACGGCTTGCTCTTGGGCTAGGGTGGGGTCGCCTTTGCCGCCTGCGTCGGAGTAGAAGGAGAGGGCTTCTTTGAGGTCGGCGGCGATGCCGAGATAGTCTACGACCAGGCCACCGGGCTTGTCTTTGTAGACGCGGTTGACGCGGGCGATCGCCTGCATCAAATTATGACCTTTCATTGGCTTGTCGATATACAGGCTGTGCATACTGGGCGCATCGAAGCCGGTGAGCCACATGTCACGGACGATGACTAGCTTGAGCGGGTCGCCAGAGTCTCTCATGCGGTCGGCTAGGGCTTTGCGCTGGGTTTTGGTGGTGTGATGCTTGGCGATTTCGGGGCCGTCGCTCGATGAGGTGGTCATGACGACTTTGATTGCGCCTTTGGTGAGGTCGTCGTCGTGCCAGTCGGGGCGAAGCTGGATAATGGCGGCGTAGAGTTCGGCGGCGATGCGGCGCGACATGCTGACCACCATGCCTTTACCGGCGAAGACTTCCTGACGGGCTTCAAAGTGGGTGACGATATCTCGGGCGATGGTTTGGACGCGCTGGGGGTTGCCGATCAGGGCTTCTACTTTGGTGCGGTTGGCTTTCGCTCTTTGAGCTTCGGCTAGGTCATCATCGGCCAGGTCTTCGTCTAGCTGGGCGATCAGCTTGCGGCCTGCGTCGCTGAGGCTGACTTTGGCGAGGCGGCTTTCGTAGTAGATGCGGACGGTGGCGCCGTCTTCTACGGCCTGGGCGATGTCGTAGATGTCTACATAGTTGCCGAAGACGGCGGGGGTGTTGGCGTCGGTTTTCTCGATGGGGGTGCCGGTGAAGCCGAGGTAGGTGGCGTTGGGCAGGGCGTCGCGCAGATATTTGGCAAAGCCGTAGACGACTTTTTTGCCGATGACGTTGCCTTCGTCGTCGGTTTCGTCGATGGTTTTGGCGCTGAAGCCGTATTGGGTGCGGTGGGCTTCGTCGGCGATTACAACGATGTTGCGGCGGTCTGAGAGCTGTTCGTAGACGTTGCCCTCTTCGGGTTGGAATTTTTGGATGGTGGAGAAGACGACGCCACCGGAGGCGACTTTTAGCAGGTCTTTGAGCCGGTCGCGGTCTTCGGCCTGGATGGGGTCTTGGCGCAGGAGCTGTTTGGAGGCGGCGAAGGTGTCGAAGAGCTGATCGTCTAGGTCGTTGCGGTCGGTGATGACGAGGATGGTGGGGTTGTTGAGGGCAAGGACGATTTTGCCGGTGTAGAACACCATTGAGAGGGATTTGCCGGAGCCCTGGGTATGCCAGACGACACCGGCTTTTTGGTCGCCTTTGGGCTGTTGGGTAACGCTTCGCAGGCCGTAGCTAGCGGGGCTTTCGCCTGCTTTTAAGCGACTGCTGGTGTCGGCGGTGCTGATGTCGGTAGCTCTGAGTGTGGATTCGATAGCGGCGTTGACGGCGTAGTACTGGTGGTAGGCGGCGAGTTTTTTGACGGGGTGGAGGCTGATGATTTTGGTAGTGGGATCTTCTTTTTTGCTTTTTTCAAAGACAATGAAGTGGCGAATCAGATCTAGCAGGGTGGCTTTGTTGAGCATTCCTGCGATCAGGGTTTCGAGCTGGCTGACGAGAGGAGAGGCTTGGGTTTTGCCGTCGGCGGTTTTCCAGGCCATGAAGCGACTGAAGCCTGCTGAGAGGGAACCGGCACGGGCTTCTAGGCCATCGGAGATGATCAGGATGGCGTTGGGGGTAAACAGGCTGGGGATGGTGGCTTTGTAGGTTTCGAGCTGCTGGTAGGCGGATTTGAGGGTGGCGTTTTCGTCGGTGGCGTTTTTTAGCTCGATGACGACGAGGGGGAGGCCATTGATGAAGAGTACCAGGTCGGGGCGCTTTTCTTTTCCGTTTTCGATGACGGTGAACTGGTTGGCTACGACGAAATCGTTGTTTTCGGGGTGGGCGAAGTCGATCAGCCAGACCAGTTCGCCGCGTTCGTTGCCGCCGTCCTGGTAGGGGACGTTGACGCCTTCGGTAAGTAGGCGGTGGAAGGTTTCGTTATTGGCGAGCAGGTCGGGCGATTGGATGCGCTGAACGTCTTTGAGGGCGGTTTGTAGCTGGTCGGGGCCGACGCTAGGGTTGATGCGGTGGAGGGCGGCTTCCAGGCGGGCGGTGAGGATGACGTCTTCGTAGCGGCTGCGTTCTGGGGTGGGGCCGTCCGGGGCGATGTCCGGGGCGTGAATGTAGCTGTAGCCTTGGCGCTCGAATAGCTCTATGGCCAGGGTTTCGATGGCGGATTCGGTGAGCCGGTTGGTCATTGCGCTAGGGCTAAGGAGGGAGTTACGCTTATTCTACGAAACGCTGTATGAAGTACAGAACAACACTGGTTTAGATTACCCACCTAGAGATGTTGATTAAATCAAGCTGGGTTAATCGATGACTAAACGGCTGGTGGTGATTTCTTTGCAAATCAGTTTAGGAACTCATTTTCTCTAGCGCTGACCAATCTACAACGCTTAGAAACTGGTTGGCGATCGCCTTCAACCGTTTATCATCAGTCCAAAATTCATGACAGCCTGCTCCAATAGCTGCGGCTAGATGAATTGCGTCGGGCGTTTTTAAGCTGCTATTGGCACGTAGCAGCGTTGCTTGCTCGAATACAGCACGGTCTAGGTCGATCATTTGGCAAGCGGCGAAGAAGCCATCAAACTTTTGCAAACTGTCTTGATTTTGATTGCGAATGGCCAGCAGTCGCGTTTCTAGGCGGGCTAGTTCGCTGCTGTAGATGACATGTTTAACGAGATGCTTTTTGAGTAAAGACCGTTGAATGGCATCGCCTTCAATCAGGCTGATGATCAGGCAGCTATCTAGATAGATATTTGCCATCGCTTAGTCGTCCCAAGATTGACGTTCTTGGTCGAGGTAGGTTTGTATTTCTGCTCGGCTGAGGCCACCTGAAGGGTTATCGGGCAGGCTCGCCAAAAAATCTGCCATACGAGTGTCTTGGGTGGCTTCGGCTTCGGCGATTTCGTAGGTGATGGCAACTTTGGCTTTGCCGGGTGGGATGTTGTCGGGTAGCTGTAGGATGAGCTGATGGCTGGTTGAGATTTCCGTTTCGGTTTCGTAGTGGGCTTGCATGATGAGTCCTCCTTACTCTGATTTTACTCGGACTTCGCCGCTCATGAGTTTGGGGAGTAGAGTGTCGCGGAGCTTTTCGAGAGTGCGAAGCTGTAGGGCATTTGTTTCTAGCTTCTTGAAAATTGGCACACAGTAGTCGCTGAAGCTATTGACCTTGCTCTGGGGCGCTATCCTTATTTCTTCAGAGAGCGCTATATCTCTATTGAGACCCGGAACTGCTGAATCTGAATTCTCAAAATTCAATGTTTTGAGCAAGAAATACTCATAGAACAATCCTGAAGAAGCCGCTTTAGGCTTTATATAGTAAGTTGTATCTATTGGAAAAAAGCTTTCAAAAAGATAGATCACCTTTCCTAATGTTCCTTTTCTTCCGATGACTACTCCTGGCCCATTCACAAGATAATCTGAATGATAGCCAACTACTCCACTTGAGCCAACTACTGGAAAACCAAAGCCTGTTCTAGTGTCTTGCTTCAAAGCTTTTCCGTAAGAGAGCCCTAATACATCTTCCAAAGTTCCATCTTCCCAATTGTCCTGCGCCTCTTCGATGAACCACTGACGGAATAGGGTTTCTGCGATCGCCTCAAGCGTTTTGTTCTGACGGTGCAGCAGGTCGATTTTGTCGTCTAGGCTGCTGAGAACTTGTGCGATCGCCTTCTGTTCTAGATACTTTGGAGCAGATATCTTAAATTCTGTGATGTCGGTTTTTAGTACTCTTGGAACTGTAGATCCTCTACTAGAAGCTAGTAATTCTGCTTTGGTCATAGGGTTCTGGAGAGCAAAGCACAAAAACTTGTTATGGAGTACCTTTTCATCCGTCCTCAAGGCCATAACCCTTCTCGATATTTGATAGGTCTGATCCCCTGGTAACAGAGTCACTTCTCCAACGGGCGCTTCAGTCGTAATCAAGACATCTCCAGGTTGAGTAAAGCCTCTAGTTGTCCATTTTTTATAATCATCATGACTAATAAAGCTTTGCTTACTGAAATCGAACTGACCGTCCTTGATATTGGCCGCACTAATCAAAACAATTCCACTGTCAGATTTAGGCGGGGTTCTACCTCTATAGTCAATGATTTTTTTCAGGCCAGATTGAATTTCAACATCTCTCCATTCACTCATCTACCTAATCCTGTATTCCTTATGTAATGAGTGCTTCGTCCACCGCCGCGTTTCTCAATTAGGCCCCTATTAGTCATCTCCTTCAATATCCGCCTCGCCCTCGCCTCCTTCACCCCTACCAAGCTCTCAACCGTCTTAGAGGTGATAGACTGCTGCACTTCCAAATAATCTAAAATCCGCTGCTCATTTTCCGATACTCTTCCGATACCTTCCGATACTTTGCCGATACTCTCAGGCTCAACCTCGCCCGCCTCAAACCCAGGCCGATAAAACTCCACATCCACAAAATCCCCCTTCTCCCGAATCCTCGGCTCCGCCAACCCCCACGCCAAACAAGCCGCCCGCATCCGCTGAATCCCACTCCCCCACTGCTCGACATACCCCAACTCCTTAAACACCGCAACTATGCCATAAAATAGAGATGTAGCCCGCGAGCTTTTTCCTATGGACAGGATCATAGTCGATTCCCAAGTTCACTTTGGCAAGCCCTGCATAGCCGGAACCCGCATTCCCGTACAGAGCATCCTAGAACTCCTGAACGAAGGACTTTCTTTTAGCGATATTATTCGCGACTATTACAGCGACATACAGCCCGATGATATTCGCGCCTGCTTGCAATATGCGATCGCGCTCACCGCCGCCAAAAATACCAAGGTTTTCACATCTATAGGATGAGAGTTAATGCATTCGATAAACCTTCAAGAAGCTAAGGCACAGCTAGCGAAGCTAATAGAAGAAGCCGCTCGCGGAGAAGACGTGATTATCACGCGCAGCGACGGCACCTCCTTTCGCATCGTCCCAATCACCTTAGAAGTCGCCGCTCCTAGATTTGGTAGTGCAAAAGGCTTAATCAAAATTGCAGATGACTTCGATGAGCCGCTAGAAGAATTTGAGGAATACGCACCGTGAGGCTTTTGCTAGATACTCACACCTTCTTATGGTTCATTCAGGGCAACGAAAGCTTAAGTGAGAGCGCGATTATCTCAATCGAAAATCCAGCGAATCAAAAGCTCATAAGTACAGCTAGCTTATGGGAAATAGCTATCAAAGTTAGCATCGGCAAACTGGAGATCAAGATGTCAATGTCAGAGCTTGTCGAAAGACAGGTGCTTGGAAATACACTTGACATACTCAGCATCGCCCCAGAACACCTCAACGTACTTACAAAGCTGCCCTTCCATCACAAAGACCCGTTCGACCGGCTAATCATTGCTCAAAGTATGGCTGAAGACATTCCCATCCTTTCAAAAGACAAGGCATTTAGAAACTATCCTGCTCAGCTACTCTGGTGAAAAACTTAGCGCCTATCGTAAAGTGTGCGCCCCCGCAGGATCAGTCATCTCTCTTATCACTTCTCTCTCCCGACGCGATCAAACCGATGGCGGCACTTCAACCTTAGAGATTGTAATTTTTCTGTGCTGATCGATTCTGTCCAATCCCGCTCCCCACTGCTTGATACATCCCAACGCCTTAAACACCTGCGATACCATAGAATAGGAAACTACCATCCCCAGGCCCATCGTTATAGAAAAATACTATGAAACAGACTAGGCAATTTACAGCGATTATCGAGCGTGAGAATAATGGGTATGTGTCCCTTTGCCCCGAACTAGACATTGCTAGCCAAGGAGACACCGTAGAGCAAGCCAGAGCAAACCTCACAGAAGCTCTGGAACTCTTCTTTGAAACGGCTGACGCTTCTGAAGTGTTAAATCGGCTACATGGTGAGATTTTTATCACCAGTTTGGAGGTTGCTGTTGGGTAAGCTTCGTATCCTATCGGCAAAGCAAGTCTGCGACATTTTAGCCGCCCATGACTTTGCTAAGGTCAGGCAAAAAGGTAGCCATATCATCATGCAAAAGCAAAATGATGGCTCAACTACAACCGTACCTGTTCCAAACTACAAAGAAATCCGGGTGGGTACCTTGCAGTCAATCATCAGGCAATCAGGACTACCTCGTACTTTATTTGAGGTTCCTTAAGTCTTCGATGCTTTGGTCAAAACATCGTGACCCGACCGCCGTAGTTGATTCACCAACTCACACACCAAAATCTCATCATCACCGCTCTCTCGTCAGACCCATAATTTCATCTGTAGACATTTGGGTCGTCGCAATACCTCTGAGCTTTTTGAACTTCCCAGTCGCCATTGGCTCACTCGCCTTGACAAGATAAAACCTGCCGCCCTCTTCGATAAAGTCCACTTCCGTTTCAGGCGTTATGCCCAAAACCTCCCTGACCTTCCTCGGAATCGTCACCTGCCCCTTCGTCGTCACCCGCATTGCCTTTCCCCACCAAAACGTTCAAGTAATACCACATTAGTATTACTTTGAGCTATCTGGTAGCTTTACTCGGGATAGATTGAGCGCGATCGCCTGATTCAACGCCGCCTCTTCGGTAAGCTGCGCCTCAAACTCCGCCTTCAGCGCCGTAAACCGCTCCGTAAAATCAAAATCATCTTCCTCTTCAGCCAGCCCCACATAGCGCCCCGGCGTCATCACATAGTCCAATTCGGCCACCCGCTCCAACGGCACCGACGCACAGAAGCCCTTCACATCCTCATACGCATCCTCGCCCGTGCGCCAGTTGTGATAGGTCTGCGAAATCTGCTGAATATCCTCCTGCGACAGTTCGCGCGATCGCCGATTGATCAAATGCCCCAAATTGCGCCCGTCAATAAACAGAATTTCATCCTTACGCGGATGACCGTTATTGCGCGCTCGATTCAAAAACCACAGCGCCGCCGGAATCTGCGTATTCAAAAACAGCTTCGCTGGTAAGTTCACAATGCAGTCAATCAGGTTGCCTTCTTTAACCAGCGCCGCTCGAATATCGCCCTCACCGCTAGTCTTACTCGTCAATGCCCCCTTCGCCAGCACCACACCCGCTCTACCGCCCGGTGCCAGGTGATAGATGAAATGCTGCATCCAGGCAAAGTTCGCATTGCCCACAGGCGGCACCCCATACTGCCAGCGCCCATCGCCGCGTAGCTGGTCGCCGCTCCAGTCGCTCACATTAAACGGCGGATTGGCAATAATAAAGTCCGCCTTCAAATCCTTGTGCGCATCGTTGAGAAAAGACCCCTCGTTATTCCACTTCACCTGCGAGCTGTCGATGCCGCGAATCGCCATATTCATCTTCGCCAGCCGCCAGGTCGTCTGATTACTCTCCTGACCGTAGATCGAAATGTCGTTCACCCGGCCCTGATGCTCTTCGACAAACTTCTCCGACTGCACAAAGACCCCTGGTTAACCTAAGCCAAAGAATCGCTTCTTCGACTCGGCTTCAAAACCGGACGTGAGACTTTCACCTCATCCGGCTCCTCTCTAACTAGGCTCGGTGTCATGAGTACCAGCCGGTGACAGGGCTTTAGCTGCGTGTGCCTGGTCGTGGCAGTGACGGTGCAGCAAGACTAGATTCTGACGACGGTTATTGTCGTCATGACCATCGAGATGATGAAGCTCAATCAGCGAATCTAGCAGAAAGTTGAGTCCACAACTTTTACATTTGCCCCCCTGAGAACGCAGGAGAAAAGACGTTAGTGGGCTGATGCCAGGATAAGACCTGAGCTTCGTGCCCCAATAAAGCCAATCCCCATCGTAGGGAGAGCGGTTACCTTTGACTTTGATATGCAGACGGAAGCGGGTGTATCGATGGCATGTGAGCCGTGGCCCATCCTTCGATGTGAACACCCATCCACCGCCCTTATTCACTAGCCAGTAGCGAGAAACAGTTTGATATCCGCTAAGGTTTGGATGTCTGTACTTCGCCCAGCTCCATAGTTGCCTAAACAATACGAATGAAAGTTTAGAGAACGTCTTTGAGCTAGCCACACTTCGATAATATTGGCACCATCCCTGAATGATGGGATTGATAGCCTCAATCAGTGCGGATTGAGAAGCCCCCCGGTGTACCTGAATCATCTGCTTGAGACGAGCCGAATGGCGTTTTATGCCGTTCTTACTGGGGGTGATCAGCGTCTTGTGTCCGCGCTTCGCCCGGTATTTTCCAACCGGATATTGTTGTACTTGAAAGCCCAGAAACTCGAAGCCAGGGTTTTCTCCGTGGAGAGTGTGGCAGCGGGTTGTTTTCTTGGGGTTGAGTTCGAGTCCGATTTTATGGAGCCATTTCTCCAGAGCGGCCTGGGCGCGATGGATGTCAGTTTCTCGACGGGCTAGAATCACCATATCGTCAGCATAAGCAACCACGTATATCGGGTACGCTTTTGTGCCTAACCGTTTGATATGAGGCTCTATCCCTTGCAGAGCAATCAGCGCCAAGAGCGGTGAGATGACACCGCCCTGTGGACTACCGCGCTCGGTTCGTTGAAACCCATTGTCGAGGACACCACATTCGAGCCAGCCTTTGATGAGTTTTTTCATCCAGTTCGGCGCTCGACATTTCTTCAAGATGGCGGCATGTGAGATGTTATCGAAGCACCCTCGGATATCCACGTTCAGCACATGTTTGGGCTGTCTGAGAATATTTCTAAAGAGTGCTTCAATCGCATCTTGGCAAGACCGTCCTGGTCGAAACCCATACATATTCGGGTCTAGCTTGGCTTCCCATTGGGGTTCCAAAGCTAGTTTTATCAGGGCTTGAGTTGCCCTATCCCGCATGACAGGAATCGAGAGCGGTCGCTTCTCTGACTTCCCTGGCTTGGGAATCCAGATGCGGCGTAAAGGTTGTGGACGAGAAAACTGTCTCAGCGATAGCGCCAGTTGCAGCCGCTGGCTGGGCGTCAAACTTTTGACCCCATCAATGCCAGCGGTACGCTTGCCGCGATTATCTTGAGTCACTCGTCGCACGGCTAGGAGCCGCCCGTACCAGGACTTGACCAACAGACGTTGTAATTTGTGAACCAACTTTACCTGTCTACGGCAACTGGCTCTGTAAATTCGGCGTTGAAGCTTGAACACCTTCACCTCGATTTGCTTCCAGGGGAGGGCGCTCCATTCATACCTCATCTCGAAAGATGGGCTCATGACATTTAACTCTACTAAACGGATTTATGTCCTAGTTACAGTGTGTACGTCGGCATATCTCGGGCATTAATCCCGAGCGTTGGCTTTTTACACAATCCCAATCCCATTCACCATCTGGTTAGCACCTACGCTTGAAATCGACCTGCTCAAGAGAGATGAATGGGGTTCCTGCGTTCCGATATCCGATGGTCGCTGTACTTAGAGTCCTACTCTGAGCCGGGTTTAAAGAGGGTGGTTCTTGGTCACCTCGGCAGATGCCAAGCTCTTATCCTTAGCCTTTTGGCCGTGGTGTATCAGCCTGATTTCACCACTTCATATTAACGACTCTTCAAACGTAGATTCCTTACGTACTCATATACAGCTTGCTAGACGGGATTCCAACTTAGGCTGTCAGTTACCGCCGTTTATTCCCGCTTCAGGCGTTGATGGCTAGTCGCGAACCTGGGGAATATGCTTGCACTCCACCACTTGGAGGAAGGGACTTTCACCCTCATCGTGATATCAGTTATCAAGGTTCTTTCCTTGTCTCCTATCCCCCAGATAAACTGGTTTCAGGAGAACACATCGCACAGCGAGATACGTGTAATTCTCCCCACATCGGCCTGAAACGACCGTATATAAGCATTTCCAGTGTGTACTACTCAGCAGTCTCTAGCGTCGAGAAGCGCATAGGCCAGGCCATGATCTCGTCGAAGGGCAAGGGTTTGGTCACCATATCGAGGATGTAGTCGCCATAGCGCTTAATCTTGCTGGTGAGGTAAGGACTGAGACCAGCCAGTAGCTCTGTCGTCACCGGGAAACCTTGATCGCGGACAGCTTGAATCGCCTGTGAGAGATCGATGGTGTTTTGCAAGATGATGGCATTGGCGACCAGGTCGAGATAGTGCATCCGCTTCTCCTGCTCAAGTGGATCGTTGTCGGTGATCAGCCCCGCTTTAGCAAAGAACACCCAGTCAGAAAACTGATGATACTGCTCGACTTTATTGGTGCAGGCAGTGGTCTCCTGCCGCAGCTCAGGCTCAGAGATATAGCGCAAAAGGAACAGAGTACGAACCACGTTACCCA
>JBAQZP010000060.1:0-171035 GCA_049791095.1 Phormidesmis sp. | reverse complement strand
CTGGACAGTGCGAAGTTTTTCTTTAACGAACATTCCCAGACCCAAAGGGCAAGGAATGTTCGAGACTGGTTGAATCATCACACTCAACCAGTCCAATTATGGAACTCTATACCCGGATTGAGCAAATCCTAAAACAGCTCCGGCCAGCCTTCAGTCGAGAGATCCCGTTTGAATGGTTTGTGCTGTTGATGTGGGGACTGCTACTGAGCCATCAACCAGCAGCCGTGACCAGCTATGTGAATGGCTTGGGGCTAGATGAATCCTGCTACGGCGGGGCGCTGCACTGGTTCGGTTCCAAAGCTTTCAGGATGGATGACGTTTGCAATCGCTGGGGTCAGTGGCTTTCATCGCATCCCGCAGCCCAGCGATTGCAAGGTCAGCTAGTCTATCTTGGCGATGGGATAAAAGTCGGCAAGGAAGGACGCAAAATGCCGGGTGTCAAAGGTCTCCATCAGGAATCAGCAGATGTCAATAAGCCAGAGTGGATACGGGGCCACTACTTCAGTGCGCTGGGCCTACTGCTAGGTCAGGGCAAGGCGTTATTTTCATCCCCTATCGTCTTAAAGCTGCATGATGGCATTGACCCATTAGCGCTTCCTAAGCTGACGCTAGTGGATAAAATGGCAACCGTTTGTGTCGCCTATATGGAGCGGGGAAGCTATGCTATTTTGGATGCTTACTATGCTTCGGCCAAGGTGTTGAAACCGTTCCGAGCGCAGGGGTTGCATTTAATCAGTCGAGCGGCGATTTCCACCGTTGCGAAGGCAGACTTTTCAGCCAATCCGAGTATTCGGGGGCCGGGTCGTCCTAGAGTCTGGGGTGCTGACGTAAAGCTCAGAGAGCTATTTGCCCCGATTGATGCCTGCTCGCAAGCCGGCGTTTGGCTCTATGGGCAACGTCAAACCGTGTACTATCAATGCTTTGAATTCTACTGGGATAGTCCCGATGAATTAGTGTTGTTCGTCCTGACTCAATTGCCCAACGGCAAGCAGATTATCCTACTTTCTAGTGACACCACACTGACCGGAATGCAAGTGATTGAAGCCTATGGCTGGCGATTCAAAATTGAGGTTAGCTTTCGCTCACTAGTCCAGCTACTGGGCGGCTTTGACTATCGCTTCTGGCTACGCTCTATGACCAGAGCATCTAGCTGGCCTAAGAACCTCGTCTTGGCTGACTTCGATGCTGATTTCCAGGCGAAGGTTGCGATTAAAGTCGAAGCATTTGAGAGATTTGTCAATCTCAATGCCATTGCCTTAGGACTGCTACAAGTACTTGCTTTAGAGCTGCCTAATCTCGTTTGGGCACATTTCCCTCAGTGGTTTCGGACGCTGCCAAAGCATGGATTGCCCAGTGAACAAATTGTGCGCATGGCACTTCAGCATCTACAGCCGATGGTTTTAGCCAAACGTAGGCCCACTCTACTTCTCGCTAAATTACTCGCAGTCAAATTAAAGCCGCCTGAAACACAGCAACAACCGCTTTTGTCCACCTAGTTATTCAACAGAAACTTCGGACTGTCCAGAATGAATGTCCATAATGTCTACCTATTATAGACATGTTCTACTATAGGCATACTTTTTAGCGCTTAGATTGTTTAGTAGCCAGTAGCAGCCCATCGCCGATAGGAATCAGGCTCATCGTCACACGCTGATCGCTGCGGACTTTTGCGTTCAGGGCGCGGATGCTTTTGGTACTATTGTCTTGAACGCTGGGGTCGGCGACGCGGCCATACCAAAGGGTATTGTCTATAGCGATGAGGCCGCCGGGGCGGATGAGCTGAAGCGATCGCTCATAATAATCATCGTAACTACGCTTATCCGCATCAATAAAGGCAAAGTCAAACGTACCCTGCTCACCCGCCGCAATCAGCGCGTCCAAAGTCTCTATCGCTGGGGCAATGCGCAAATCTATTTTGTGAGCAATGCCAGCTTTTTCCCAGGACGGTTTCGCCAGCGAGGTAAATTCCTCACTCACATCACAGGCGATTATCCGCCCGTCTTCGGGCAATGCCATCGCCACCGCCAGCGCACTATAGCCCGTAAACACGCCTATTTCTAGCGTTTTCTTTGCGCCCATCAACTGCATTAGCAGTGCCATCAACTGACCCTGCTCAGGCGAAATCTGCATTCTTGCCTGCGGATGCGCTGCGGTCTCACGCCGAAGTTCAGCCAATACATCGGCTTCTCTGACCGTTGCCGAAAGCAAATAGTCTTGCAGCCGCTGGTCTAGGCCCGTTGTTTGATTCGACATCTACTATTTCAAATCTACTCACTTCAATATCTACGCCGCGCACATTACCCTGCGCATCGTCTTCATATTACCGGGTAGATCGTGGCGAATGGCCTGCTCGATCAAAAAGCTAGGCACTGGGATTAAAGGAGTCGCTGTTACCGAATAAGTAATTAAGGTACCTGCACCATAGTCTTCTAGCGTCAGGTCGGCGGCAAAGTCGGAAAAGGTGCCTTGCTCAAAGCGGAACTGAATTTTTTGGTGGAGGGTTTCAATCACTTGCAAATAAATTTCGACCTGGGCCGAAAACATTAGAAAGGCTTTGCGAGCGACCTGATATAACCGGCGGGTCATCGGGTGAGTTTTGGACTGTCGCTTGACCTCTAATACCTGGCTTTGCACGATGTCGGGGAAGTACTGAACCCACTGGCTGTAATCGGTTAGCTTTTGCCAGGTTTGCGATCGCACCAACGGCACATACATCGTTGCCGTGACCGCCGCCCCCGCCGCCATCGGCGTACTAGAAATTAAAACGTCTCCCTGTAAAAGAGACTGTTCTTGCTGAACCGTCACAGCAGAACGAACAGACAAACCGAAGGATGTTGTCATAAACGAAGAAGTAGCGTAGTGATAACTCTCAAAACAATTATTGCCTAATCTCACGGATGTCAGGTTAAGCCTATACCATCGGTAAATAAACTTTTAGTAAATTTCACGCAGTCCTGAGTCCTGACAGCTAGAGAATGCCCATACCGCTCTGATGACGCTTCCTGTTTAGCAAGTGTTCCTACGGAAAGCAATCCGTTTTCTAATTGAATCTTTTGCTCAAAATTTGTCTTCATAAAGAGGATAAAGAAACAATTTGGACGTCGCTAAACTAAACAGCCAAATGAAACAATGGCTAAAAAGCTACTATTTAATCGGTATAAAAAGCGTATTCAATCACACCAAACTTGTCGAAATATGTAACCACCCATTACTATTTGGTCATTATTGAACCCACAATCATATGTTCAACCGATTTCGCCTCAAACCCGGATCTCAGCTATTACTATTTCTTATCTGCTTCACACTGGGCGTATGGATACTGCGCGGCTTAACGCTGCTATCGTTTCTGCCAGGCATCGTGATCTATCTGCTGATACTGGCCTGCCTGGCCGTCTTTTTATTCAACAGCGTTCAGTCAATGCGCTAGTCACCCGTGCATTCCCCAGGACGCTGCTGGTCACCACTCTGGGCCGCCAGCTTTTCCGCCATGGCCTTACCCACCGTCAGGTTGATTAAATCACCAATTAGCATCACCAACGATGTAATCCACAGCCACAGCAATAGCACAATTACCGTCGCCACCGCGCTATAAACAAAGTTGCCAAAGTGCCGAACATACAGCCGAAACAAGCCAGAGATAATGGCCCAAGAGAGCGCTGCCAAAATAGCGCCTGGCAGCAGTGGCTTGCCCGAATTCCAACGGCTGGGCCCAAACCGATAAACAAACGCAAACGCTGCCGACATCACGCCCAAAGCGAGCGGCCAGCGAAACAGACTCCACACTTCTGACATCCAATGGCTAACATCACCACTGCTGCGAAGCATTAGCTGCTGGACAATCAGATCGCTAACAAATATCAAGCTAGACGCGGTAATCAGTAAGGCAATGGTTCCTAGCGTCAGGCTAATGGACACTAGCCTAGCCTTCCAGAATGGCCTGCGGCGGCGTAACGGAATCTGGTGCATTTGATCGAGGGCTCGCATGGCGGCGCTCATTGCCCCTGCCGATGCCCATAGGGCAAAGGCAAAACTTACCGAAAACAAGCCACGACTTTGATTTTCAGTCACAACGCTTTCAAAGCCGTTAATTAATGCAGGTACGCCCACCGGTGCAACTTCGCTTAACTGAGCGGCCAAGTTTATAAAGGTTGACTTGAGCGGTAAAAATAGACCTATGGCCGTCAAAAACGCCAGTATTGCTGGAAACAACCCCAGCATGGAGTTATAAGCCATTTCTGAAGCGAGGCTAGGTAGCCGCTGCCGAAAGGTAGAGCGCACCACATGTCGTACGGTTCGCAAGTTAAGGTAGCTCAAAAACCGGACAAATTCGATCGGTGAGAGGGTATACCAAATTCGCTGCAAGGGCTTTTGCTTGCGGTAGGTGGCGTATATTCGTTGGGAAACGGCGCGGCGACGAGAAGGCAAGGCAATGGCCCACAATCTAAATTCTATTTCTGTATAGCCTACTTTGGTCGGAATCTGATGAACCAAGCGATTGTTTCACCTATTGGCCACCTGTTAGTCAAATACCTGTGGGTCAAAACTGAAAGTAAATGAAGGCGCTATAGCCGACTGGCATGAGTGTCAAAACGATTGCCGTCGCAAAGCCATAGCCGACTGCGAAAATTTGGGTAGGTAGTTTGGCGACGAATTGAGTCCATACCTGCTGAGCAGTCAACCAGTGCAGAGCAGCTAGCAGCACTAAAAAACCAAGAATATCAACGCTGAGCTGCTGAGTGCCGGGCGATCGCAACAGCACAAACGATTTTAAGACGGTCATTGCTGCTGCAAAACTAGTCGCTCGAAAAAATATCCAGGTAATACAGACCCAGTAGAAAGTAGCTAGCACGCCCCAAAAAGTCATTTTTTTGGCTGTAGGCAGCTTACCAGCGACCGCGCCGTTGGCCCTTTCGATTGAAGCAGATGTGCGCCATTCTCTTTGTTCTCGCCATTCCCGATGCGCAATCAGCGCTCCCCCATGTAGCGCCCCCCACACCACAAACGTCCAGGCCGCGCCATGCCACAGTCCGCCCAGCACCATTGTCAGCATCAAGTTGCGATAGGTGAACCATTTTCCGCCGCGATTGCCCCCCAGTGGAATATATAAATAGTCCTTGAGCCAGGTAGACAGGCTGATGTGCCAGCGCCGCCAAAAGTCGGTAATGCTGCTGGCGAAATAGGGAAAGTCAAAGTTGAGGCATAGCTCGTAGCCCAACAGTCCGGCGCAGGCGATCGCCATATCCGAATAGCCCGAAAAATCGCAGTAAATTTGCACCGTATAGCCAAGTACCCCAATCCAGCTACTGAGCGCGTCATACGCTGCTGGCGCACTAAAGTAGCGATCGACAATGGGCGCTAAATTATCCGACACGCAAGCTTTTTTGAAAAACCCCACCATAAATAAGGTCAGACAGGCTCGTACGTTGACCTGACTAAAGCTGCGCGAGCGGTCGAGCTGCGGTAAAAAGTCAGTCGCTCGCACAATTGGCCCCGCTACCAACTGCGGGAAAAAGGCCACAAATGTCGCCAAATCTAGCAGGCTTTCTCTGGGCTGCAATCGCCCAGCGTAAATATCGAGCGAATAGCTAAGGGTTTGAAAGGTGTAAAAGCTAATGCCCACTGGCAGCACAATGCCTAAGGTGACCGAATTCACCGGTAGCCCTATCCAGCCAAAGAATCCGACTGCCGAGTCTGCAAAGAAATTAGCGTATTTGAAAAAGGCCAGTGCGCCCAAATTCACACACAGGCTTAGCATCAGCCAGTTGCGTTTGATCTGGGGATTGTTTTCGTGGCGTGCTAGCTTTAGGCCCACGACGTAATCCACCAAGGTAGAGCCGACGATCAGCGACAGAAATCGCCAGTCCCACGCGCCGTAAAAGGCGTAGCTACAGGCCAGAATCCATGCCTTGCGCCAGCCGTTGCTGCGCAGCGCCCAGTAGATTGCAAAGACGAGCGCGAAGAATAGGAAAAATCGGAATTCAGTAAAGATCATTTTGATGGGTTGGATTGGGCGATCGCACTAAAATCCTCAGACAATAACCGCGTAAACTCGCGAGAGCCCGACTCATTCAAATGATCCGCGTCGTAGCGACGATCCACCTGATAGAGCTGGGGAAACCGGGCAGGATCTTTGTAAGAAAGCAGGTGAGCAATGGTGCCAAGCTGCCGAGCCGCTGCGAAATCGTCAGGAAAATGCAGCGACGGCGGCTCAATGAAAATAGGCTCAGCGCCCACCGATTGCACCACCTTGCTTACCCGCCTCAGCAGCATGGCTTTGTTATCGCTCAAATAGGGTTCAGCTAGCGCCGAGCCAGACTGAAACTCACTCAGATTGGCAACCTGCGCTTGATAATCCGCTAAATTATGCAAAAAGTCTTGCCGCCTGGGATCGCTTTCATCGGTGAGTGCGTAATAACCTTCGCTCGCCGTAAATTCAGCGACGACTTCTTTTTCACCGGCTGAAAATTCGCTCGGTGAGATCTGCTCAACCCATCGCCCCACATTCATTTGGTGGTAGAGAAAAGGCAGCAAATGGCTCGATAGCAAAACAGCCTTTTGCGGCAGCGACTCGTCAGACGAAAGAATGTAGCGGGCGGCAAACGCCGTGTTCTTCCAGTTGTGCCAATACATCGCCCGGTGAGTGCGGGCGTTAGGGAAAGGCTCGTACCCCTTGTCCAAAATGGATTCAAAAAAGACCCACTTCAGGTTTTTGGGCGGATTGGCTAACACGGTTTCTAGCAAAACGGTGCTGTCGATCGAGCGCATGGCGGGAATGCCAAAGTTGTAGCTATTGACGGCGACGTTGTTTGCCTGTGCCACCTCGTCAAACACCGCCGGAATGATGTGGCTATACACCCGGCTAGAGCCGAAAAACAGGGCGTTGTAATCGTCTTTGTGGGCCTGGTAGTAGTCGTACTTTGGGCCAATGAAGACGACGTTTGAAGGAATGGGGGCACCAGGCATCATTTGGCCTAGCAGCAAAGTTGCCGCGATGAAGGCGATTAAAGCAGTAATGCCTTGCCTGATAGAAAAAAGCAGTCCGTTAGCCCGGCGATGGCGGCGACGGCGAGCGGGCGAGTTGAGAACGTTACCAAGCACCATGAATAGTCCGAGCCTTTCAACAGTTCGGTCGATACGGAGCGTATCTGTGATGTTTTCCAAGACGGTAGGGTTATCCGTTCAGTTCCAGCCCTGCAATCTGGTTGCGATCTGGCCATGATCGCGCTAAGGGCGGCAATACCTACCTATTTGGGCCGTGAACACCGAATGGCAAATGGCGTAGGCTTTTTTACAATGAATGCATTACGCCAGCGTCTTAGCACAGAAGCTATCTGAATAGAGATAGCGGCAAGGAGGAACCTATGCAGCCAAACGATCCGAATAAATTTACCGAGAAGGCTTGGAGTGCGATCGCCCGTACCCCCGACATCGTCAAAAGCGCCAACCAGCAGCAGCTAGAGCCTGAACACTTAATGCAGGCCCTGCTAGAGCAAGCAGGACTCGCAGCCAGCATTTTTCAAAAAGTGGGGGCTCCGATAGAAGCTGTGCGCGATCGCACCACCGACTTCATCAACAAACAGCCCAAAGTCAGCGGCAGCAGCGAGTCCGTCTACCTGGGCAACGCTCTCGACAGCCTATTAGATCGGGCCGACAAATACCGCCAAACCTTTGACGATGACTATATTTCTATTGAACATTTAGTGCTGGGCTACGTTCAGGACAAGCGCTTCGGCAAAGCGCTATTCGCGGCGTTCAACATTACCGAAAAAGACTTAAAACAAGCTATTGAACAAATTAGAGGCAATCAAAAAGTGAGCGATCAAAACCCCGAAGGTAAATACGAAGCGCTAGAAAAATATGGTCGCGATCTGACGGCCTACGCCCGTGAAGGGAAATTAGACCCGGTAATTGGGCGTGATGACGAAATTCGCCGCACCATTCAGATTTTGTCACGCCGGACAAAGAACAATCCGGTGTTGATTGGTGAACCTGGGGTGGGTAAGACTGCGATCGCAGAAGGCTTAGCCCAGCGCATCGTCCGTGGCGACGTCCCTCAGTCTTTGCAAGATCGCACCTTGATCTCTTTAGACATGGGCTCTTTGATTGCGGGTGCCAAATATCGCGGTGAATTTGAAGAGCGCCTGAAAGCCGTGCTCAAAGAAGTCACCGAATCCGCTGGTCAAATTGTTCTCTTTATTGACGAAATTCACACCGTTGTGGGCGCAGGCGCAACCCAGGGCGCAATGGACGCGGGCAACTTACTCAAGCCGATGCTGGCTCGTGGCGAACTGCGTTGTATCGGCGCAACGACACTGGATGAGTACCGTAAGCACATCGAAAAAGATGCTGCTTTAGAGCGGCGATTCCAGCAGGTGTATGTCGATCAGCCTTCTGTGGCTGATACCGTCTCGATTTTGCGCGGGCTCAAAGAGCGCTATGAAGTGCATCACGGCGTGAAAATTGCCGACAGTGCGCTAGTGGCTGCCGCGAGTTTGTCTACTCGGTATATTAGCGATCGCTTTTTGCCCGACAAAGCCATCGACCTGGTAGACGAAGCCGCCGCCAAGCTCAAAATGGAAATTACCTCTAAACCCGAAGAGCTAGACGAAGTTGACCGCAAGATCCTGCAGCTAGAAATGGAGCGGCTCTCGCTGCAAAAAGAAAGTGATGCGGCTTCTGTAGAGCGATTAGAGCGGTTAGAAAAAGAGCTGGCCAACCTCAAAGAAGAGCAGGGCGAGCTGAGCGCTCAATGGCAGTCCGAAAAAGACACTATCGGCAACATTCAAACCATTAAAGAAGAAATTGATCGGGTAAATATTGAAATCGAACAGGCAGAGCGTACCTATGACCACGCTAAAGGTTCTGAGCTTAAGTATGGCACTCTGCCAAAGCTACAGAATAGCTTGGTCGAAGCTGAAGATGCACTCAATGACTCTCAAGGATCGGGCAAAAGCCTGCTGCGCGAGGAAGTCACCGAGGCCGACATTGCCGAAATTATCTCCAAGTGGACAGGCATTCCGCTCAGCAAGCTTGTTGCTTCTGAAATGGAAAAGCTGTTGAACTTAGAAGATGAACTGCACAGACGAGTGATTGGGCAAGACGAAGCGGTGACTGCGGTAGCGGATTCAATTCAGCGATCGCGCGCCGGACTCGCCGACCCCGATCGCCCCATGGCCAGCTTCATCTTCCTTGGCCCCACTGGCGTCGGTAAAACCGAACTTGGCAAAGCCTTGGCCAGCTACCTGTTCGATACCGAAGACGCGATCGTCCGCATCGACATGTCCGAATATATGGAGAAACACTCCGTCTCTCGCCTGGTCGGTGCCCCTCCTGGCTATGTCGGTTACGACGAAGGCGGCCAGCTCACCGAAGCCGTCCGTCGCCGCCCCTACTCCGTCATCTTGTTCGATGAAATTGAAAAAGCCCACCCCGATGTCTTCAACATTCTCTTGCAGGTGTTAGACGACGGACGCATCACCGACTCCCAGGGTCGCACGGTGGACTTTACCAACACCATCATCATCATGACCAGCAACATCGGCTCTCAGTTCATCCTCGATATTGCCGGAGATGACAGCAAATACGATGAAATGAACGCGCGGGTGACGGATGCATTGCGATCGCAATTCCGCCCCGAATTTCTCAACCGCATCGACGAAATCATCATCTTCCATGCGCTACAGAAATCTCAGCTTCGCGACATCGTCAAGATCCAAACCAAGCGTTTAGAACGCCGCCTAGAAGAGCGCAAAATGGCCCTCAAACTCTCCGACGACGCCCTCGACTTCCTTGCCGACGTGGGCTACGACCCTACCTATGGCGCACGCCCATTGAAGCGAGCCATCCAGCGCGAAGTCGAAACCCAAATCGCCAAAGCCATCCTTAGAGGCGAATTCACCAACGGCGACACCATCTTTGTCGATGTGGAGAATGAGCGGTTGGCGTTTAAGCGCCTGCCTGCTGAGTTAGTGACTGCGTAGGTTAGTGGTTTTTTGATGGTGCGATCGCCGGTTGGCACAAGCCCGACCGGCGATTTCTGTACCGGGTGAATAAGACAGTCATACCGCACAATACTGTTTGCAAAATGACCGAATATATTGTGCAAGTTATAATCTTCTATCTGCTGAAGCGAGCTTGTAACCTATAGCGTTACAAGCTATGATTCGTGAATGATAGTCAGTTTCAAACACCGGGGGCTAGAGCAGTTCTTTGAGTCAGGAACAACCCGAGGCATTCAGTCAAAGCATGCCAGACGAATCCAGATGATTCTAGCTCGTTTGAGCGTTTCTACGTCTCCAAAAGACATGAATTTGCCCGGATTGATGCTGCATGAGTTGGCAGGCAACCGCCAGGGCACTTGGTCAGTAAAAGTATCTGGAAACTGGCGAATCACGTTTACTTTTGATGATGTTGATGCCTGTAATGTCGATCTTGAGGACTACCACTAAATGAAAATGCATAATCCACCGCATCCGGGTGAAGTTCTCAAAGAACTTTGTCTCGAACCTTTGAATTTAACGATTACTGAGACCGCTGAAGCCTTAGGCGTTAGTCGAAAAACACTCTCTGCCATCCTTAACGGGCGGGCGGGTATTAGTCCCGAAATGGCTATTCGATTAGGAAAAGCTTTCGATACCTCTCCTGAAAGCTGGCTAAATCAGCAAATGCAATACGATCTGTGGCAAGCAGAGCAAACAGTCGGCAGTGTAGAGGTGAAACGTTTATCAGTTGCTTAAGCACGAAGCATAATTCAGATCTTAAATGTTTTCTCGATTGTGCTGGGTGAGATTACCATTCAGAAATTGCGGTCGCGTCAGCCGTTGAACTACTCATACATTTGTGGCTATCTCTAGATCGTCACTATCATCGCATTTGCTGTCGGTCGATGCTTAAGACAAACTCGTAGCAGGTCTAACGAGGGTGATAGAGGATTTAGAACGGGATAGTTTAGACCGTAGCGATCGCCCTAGGGACAACAGCAGATTCTCCATCTTCCTCGCATATCGTCAAATAATCATCTATTAAAGAGGCAAAGGCTGCTTTCACTTCAGCAGCCGTAGCCCCTTCAGCAGTAAAGTAGACGCCTTCTGCATTGATGAGTGTGGCATAGATACAGTTGTCTTCAACATCAACTACTAGCTTCGCTATATAACCTTTGTGTTCAAGTTGGTTTTCCATCACTCATTCCTCCAGCAGTTTGTCATTTTGAGTCTCAATCAAGAAGTCACGTAATTGCTTAACGTACGGTCTTTTCATATGTGGATTAGGGTGCGGTGGGTGCATTCCCCAAGTCTTGCCATCCAGTTTGAAGACAATGTTGGCACCACCCGCACTTTTCTTTCGATAGCCTAGCGACACTAGCAGTTTAGACACATCACTAAACTTAAGCTTTTTGCTGTACGGACTGGCCCAAATCTCCCGGTAAATTTTGGCTTGCTTACTGTTTAAGACCATTTTCCCTGTCTTGGCTAGCCTGAGTATAACAATGGTCTATTAGGAGTACTACGATTGTGACAAGAGAGCGTCGCAGGGCCTATGTACTTTTATTTACACTGCAAGAATAGCTGTTACATGCAATAAGTCTGATGGGTAATTTAAACCAAAGCTTATTTTGATGGATTCAACCGTAAGGCCCTACCGTCAGCCGCATTTGTATCTGTAGTTCACTGTCACGGGTTTTTGTTCATGACTTTTTCTGCTATGGCCGATAGAGCCTATACCAACGTGATGGAAAGGCTCGTTGCCGAAGAAGTCCAACGCCAAAGATCCAAACTGCCGCCCAAGCTGCGCGAATACATCCAAACGGTTGAAGTTGAAACCTACGCCCTCAACCGCCTACCCCCCCTATACGCCTCCAGCGAAAAAGGCTGGCAAATGCAATACGAGAAGGCGGGTAAAACCCACGCCGAAGCCGTCTTTAAAGCCGTCCGTCAAGGTATCGCCGCCGTCCAGGTAGATCCATTGAGAGCCTCTCAACCCCTTTCTGTACACAGTCAAGATGAGTCCGAAGCCATATTAACCGCATTCCGCAACATGCTGAACCAGCCCGAGCTTACCTGGGACGACATTGTGTATAAATGCAAACGCATTTTGCTACCCCGCAATCATCCCGATCGCCCGCCACTCAAGGACGAGTCTCAACACAAAGCTCATTGGCAACCCGGCACCCACGGCGGCGCTGAAGCCTGGGAAAAAAAGCGGGCCGTTATCAATCGTACTAACGTCCGTCGGTGAAACCTCAGATCCGATCCAATCCTAACTTCTCCATGCCCTGCCGAAGGCGATCGCCCTCAGCAGGGTTTGTGCTTTCGACCAACGCGATCGCCCTTTCAAACGCCCGCCTACTTTCCGGCAGCTTCCCTAACTTAAACAGCACCACTGCCAAATTTTGATATGCCGCTGCGTAGTTGGGATCGAGCGCGATCGCATATTCATACGCCCGCATTGCTGGTTCCAGGTACCCGCGCGCCCGATGCACAACCCCTATATTGAAATAGATCATCGCCTGAGTCGGGTCAATTCGCGCTGCCGCCTCATACTGCCTTAGCGCACCATCGAGATCGCCCTGTAGCTTTAGCAGTGCGCCCAGATTCAGATACGCACCCAGCTTTAGTTTGTCGGCAATGGGGAGGGCGATCGCCTGATAATAATTCTCCTCAGCCGCCGCCAACTGCCCCGCAATCGGAGCCAACTGCCGATGTGCAATCCCCGAATGGTAAAGCAGCTCATACTGCGTCATCGGGTCAAAATTACCCGAGCGCAACGCCGACTTTAGCAGCGCCAGCGCCTTTTCCCATTCGTTATTTTGGGTATACAGCGCCCCTAGCTTGTTGGCAATGTAAGCGTCCTGCGGATGCTCAGCCAAATGCGCCTCCATAATTTGCCGGGCTCGCTCAAACTTACCTTTCGCCGCAATTTCATCGACCGCATAGCCCGTATGATCAATCGCCACCTCGCCAAACTGCGCAATCTGCCAGTGATCTGCCGCTGCCATTAGCACCTCTACACTGTCATCCACACTCTCGTGATAAGGGCGAACATACCTGATCTGCGAGAGATTGCGAAACAGCCGAGAGACTTGCGTGTAGGGTGATTGGTTTGCGCCTACCTCGCGGCGCAGCATCGTCACCAACAGCAGATCTTCCGGCTGAATCTGGCCTAACGGCTGATCTGCCTTAATAGAATCGATGAGCTGCTGCCCCGCTTGAGTAAGCGTTTCATCTGCATCTAGCACCAATATCCAATCGCCAGTCGCCCGGTCGAGCGACACATTCCGCGCCTGGGCAAAGTCATCTTTCCACCGCAAAAAATCCACCTTCGCGCCTGCTGTTTCCGCAATCGTCGGTGTGGCATCTTCAGAGCCCGTATCAATCACCACCATTTCATCGGCCAACCCCTTCACGCTGGCCAACGCCCGAGGCAGATTTTTTGCCTCATCTTTTACAATCATGCAGAGGCTTAGCGTGGCCATAGCAATTGATATCTCTCTTACAGGGCATTGCTATGATAAGGCTCTAGTGAGTAAAGCGGGCGGAAAAAGGATGACGGTTGCGATCGCAAAATGGACGCTAGAAGAATACCACCAGATGATCGAATTGGGCCTACTTGACGATAAGCGAGTAGAACTGATCAGAGGAGAAATCGTCGAGATGCCGCCAGAAGGAGAATCCCACGCTTACTTCAGTACCGAATCTGGAAATTATTTGGTTCGACGGCTAGGAGAGCGAGCCCTGGTACGACAAGCAAAGCCAATCACGCTACCTAATGCCTCTGAGCCTGAACCAGATGTTTCAATCGTTCGTCCTCTCGGTAGGGAATATCTTAGCCATCATCCCTATCCAGAAAATATATTTTGGCTGATTGAATATTCCAACAGCAGCCTGGCGAAGGATCTCAATCTCAAGGCTCAAGTTTATGCGGAAGTTGAAATTGCTGAGTACTGGGTCGTGGATCTGAAGGCGCGATCGCTCATCGTCTTCCGAGAGCCCCAAGCTGGGCAATACACCGCTCGCACGGCTTACACCGAAGGTCAGCTCACGCCTTTGGCTTTCCCAGATATTTCTATTTCAGTCAGCGCTATCATTAGCCAAGCCTAAGCGGTCTGCGCTAACAAAGACTGCGCTCGCGCTAGTGCAATATTTACTTGCTTAAATCCGGTGCCGCCCGCACTATTGCGAGCCGAGACAACCTGGGCGGGTGCGATCGCCTCATAAATATCCGCTTCAAACGCCGGATGCAGCGCCTGCCACTCCTCCAAGCTCAAATCCTTCAGCAGCTTCCCCGCCGCCAGCGAAGTCTTTACCACCTTGCCTACCAGGTTATAAGCCTCACGGAAGGGAACATCCTTCGTCACCAGATAGTCTGCCACATCCGTCGCGTTAGAAAAGTCTTCCGCTACCGCCTGATTCAGCCTATCCGCGCGAAAGGTAATGCCCTCTTGCAGCAAAATCGTCATCGCCTCTAAACAGCCCGAGACCGTCGCGACGGTATCGAAAATTGCTTCTTTGTCTTCTTGCAAATCCTTGTTGTACGCCAGCGGCAAGCCTTTCATCATCACTAACAGTCCTTGCAAATGCCCAAATACTCGGCCCGTTTTACCTCTGACTAGCTCAGGAATATCCGGGTTCTTCTTTTGCGGCATAATGCTCGATCCAGTCGAGCAAGTATCGCCCAAGGTGACAAAGCGAAATTCTTCCGACGCCCAGAAAATGATCTCTTCTGACAGGCGCGATAGGTGAACCATAATCAGGCTGGCTGCGGCTGAAAATTCGATCGCAAAGTCGCGATCGCTCACCCCATCCAAACTATTGTGATAAATGTCATCAAAGCCCAACAGCTTTGCCGAATACTGCCGGTCAATTGGAAACGTCGTCCCAGCCAGCGCCCCACTGCCTAACGGTGAAATATTCAAGCGCTTCAGCACATCCCCCAGCCGTTCCCAGTCCCGCTGAGTCATTTCAAAATAAGCCAGCAAATGATGCGCCAAACTCAAGGGCTGTGCCCTTTGCAGATGCGTATAGCCAGGAATCAACGTTTCTACGTTTTGCTCAGCCAGTGTCACCAGCGCCTGCTGAAAAGCCTTTATGCGCTCACGAATAGCCGCGATTTGCCCGCGCAGGTAAAGGCGTAGGTCGGTACCGACTTGATCATTGCGAGATCTGGCCGTGTGCAGCTTTTTGCCCACAGCGCCCACCAACTCAATCAGGCGATGCTCCACCGCAAAATGCACATCTTCTTCTTCCACACCAGGATTAAACGTTCCCTGACGGTACTCTGCTCTAATCTTTTCTAGCCCAGAGACAATTTGCTCGCATTCGGCAGTAGAGAGAATGCCAACTTTGGCGAGCATTTTGGCATGGGCAACTGACCCGGTAAGGTCGCATTCTAATAGCTTGATGTCAAAACCGATACTGGCATTGAACTGGGCGATCGCCGGATGCAGCGCCGACTCAAACCGCTGGCTCCAGGTTTGCTGTTGGCCTGCACTGACTGCTTCTGCGTTAGCCGATGGCCCCGATTGGTTACCCACTATCACCCTGCGCTCCTGCTTATCTCCGTAGGCGGGCTGTAACATTAGCCCACCATACAGTAGCAGTTCATGGAGGTGTCGAGATCACCTTGTCATCTAACCATATGATGAAAACGACTTAAAGCCATAGCCCAACACTATCCCGATCAGCAGCGCCCAGATCTGACCCGACTCGTAAAAGCCGTTCAACATCTTACCCGTCGAGCCAATCAAATCCTGGTCAAAATACTGACCGATAATAGGCGTGCCTACCGTCGCCGTCGTTTCAAAGTAAGGAACATAAGACCCTGTGTAAAGCGCAGAAGATTCCATAGTTGTCTCGGCTTCACTGCCGATGCATAGGGACGCTCACAAAGTACCCAGCGCCACAGTAGCATTCAACAAGCGAATCTGTTTTTTGAAAGCATTACGCAGCGGATCTGTCCTCTACATTACAGGTCGAAAGCTGTCTAAATTCCGCTGGCTTGGTTACCCGCATCACTACCAGCGTGGTGTCATCGTCGGCCTCGCGATCGCTCCCCACAAAGCGCCGCAGCATGTTAAATAGGTACTCCAAAATGTCATCCGAGCTTGGCAGATTTCGGCAGGCCCAGCAAAAAGACTCCATCAAATTGTCTTCATCGAACCGCTGCCCATTGCGATCGGCAGCTTCTGTAAATCCATCCGTATAGAAAATCACCGTATCGCCCGGCTGCAACTGCACCTTGTTCTCTTGATAGTGCGTATCCATATCCAGTCCCAGCAGCATCCCGTCAGCATCCAGCCGAATCACCTGACCTGTTTTTGCCCGCCACAGCAGCGGCGGATTATGCGCCGCATTCCCATAAGACAGCATCTGCGTACGCGGATCGTACTGCGCACAAAATAATGTCACAAACCGGTTAGAACTTTCTAAATCGGTACGCATGACCCAGTTTAAATGCTGCAAGAGATGCCCTGGTGAATGGCTATTGAGCACCTCAGCTCGCAGCATTCCCCGTAACATCGTCATCATCAGGCCCGCTGGGACGCCTTTACCCATCACATCGCCAATCGCAAAATTCCAGGGTGTTTCACGGGCGGCAACCGAATCAGGTTCACGCAATTGTCTGTAAGTGGTCGGGATAAAATCGTAATAATCGCCGCCTACCTTATTGGCCGTTTGGCATCGCGCCGCCAAATCGATTCCTTCAATCTTGGGGCACTGGCGCGGCAAAAGCTGGGCCTGAATTTCAGCACCTAGCTCTAGTTCTCTATCCAGCCGCTCCTTATGGCGCACCTCATGAGTAAGCTGGTTGTTTTCAATCGCCACTGCTGTTTGATCGGCCACCAGACGTACCAGCTTTTGCCGCGTTTCGCTCCAGGTATAGTCCCCCTCATGGCTAAAAACGTACAGCCGACCCCGCTCCACGTTTTGCACAATAATGGCCGTGCCAAAAATCTGACACTCCCCGCCCAAAAATCTGCCCGCCTGCCGGTCTAGCGCCACCATAGTGGCATTGGTGATCGCCTCTATATCGCCCGCCGCCTTTAGGGTTGCAGCCATTTGCCGAGTAGCCATTTCCAGTGCCAGGCGCACATCATTGCACTCGCTATCATCTGAGCAGTGAATCTGCTCTAGCCGGAGCTGTCCATCGGGCTGAAACATCACCAGCGCCCCGCCCGAGGCATCGGTTACCCGACTAGCAATCATCGGGATCAGTTCTAAAAACTGACTGAGGTTGTTGAGGCTACGAAGCGCAAAGCCTAGTGAACTCAGCAGATCTTGAATTTTAGACTGCTCTCGCTGTAGCCGAGCTACGAGTTCTCTGAGCGCGTATACCGACGTGCTACCAGGTACAGAAGCATTCGGCAGGGTGGCATCTGGCAAAGCAGCGTTCGGCAAAGCAGCGCTAGGCAGCATTGGGTTAGGCAATCCAGGCAGGGCAGCTCCGCTAGAAGAAATCGAGCGGTTACTTCCCTCGGGCGACGAATTTAATGGTGGAGTCGGCCTAGATTGCATAGGGGGAAGAGGAGAACAAAAGAGGGAGCGCTGGCTGAGATCTAAAAAACGATGAGCTAAAGTAGCCTAACTCATAGGAGTAAACCCAACTGGCCATCGGTAAATGGCAGAGGGAAAGCCAAAATTAGCCATCACGATAGCACTTATAAGCGCATAGTCAAGGGAAAAGGTAGAGAAAGGTTGAGTTGTGCCTATTGCGCTAGATACTGCCGAAGGTATTCAAAGTTTTCTAACGGGCAAACTTCTTTTGCACTCAGCTATTGCTTTCTATTTGACCTTTACAAGGGCTAGGTTAATACAAGCTGAGAGTTTTAGCGCAAAAATCGATGGCTTTATCCATAGAACCGGTTTGATTTGAGTAGGTAATGGGGGGCCTTTTGATCAAAATCAGGTTGATATCTAGCGATTTGGCGACCTGCCGCTTTGTCGCTTCACCGCCTGGAGACCCGGAGGCTTTGGCAACGACGCAAGAAATTTCCCATTGCTGGCATAGCGCTGTTTCTAGCGCGGCAGATATCGGCGGTCTGAGGGCGATAATTTCGGTAGGCGAGAATCCTGCTGCCTGCGCGCCTGCGATCGCCTCGACAGAAGGCAACACTCTAGCAAATAACTTTGAGGTGCGGCGGCAATCTGTAAATCGCGACAAATGCCGGTAGCCCAAGGTAAACAGCACCCGCTGATGCTGGAGTAAATTACTCGACAGTAAAGTTTCAAAGGAATCTACGGTAATAACGTTTCTGTCTGGTTGATCGGCGGCAAATCGATCTTCAATGGCGGAACGTTCGTAGCGTATATAGGTTGGCTGTAGGGAATCCGCCTTAGCGCTGTCTGAGGCGATCGCCATCGCCTGCCGAGATATTTCACAGGCAAACGGATGGGACGCATCTAATATGCACTGAACATGGCGCTGCTGAATAAAGTTTTTGATATCGGCAGATGTCATCGCACCGACACAGACCACCGCTGAACTTGGATAAAGCGCGCTGGCATTCGATGTGGTCACCGTCACCACATAGGGCAAGCCTTGCGCCTCTAAAGCTTTAGCCAGCTCTGCGCTTTCACAGGTGCCCCCAATTAGCCAAACCTGAGGCTTGATCACGCCTTTCGTATCGTTATGGATTGCCAGCGCACAGATTACCAGCGCACCTTATACAGATGAAATAGCTCGCCTTCCTGCTGCTTGACGACCTTGGCCCCGACTGTTTTGATCAGCGATCGCCAATCACTCAAACTTTCTAAAAAGACATCCGCCCCCAAATACGTCTCCAAAATCGCCCAGTTCTCAGCCAGTTCCTGCTCGGGGTCAATCACATCAAACACCATAAAGCCGCCCGGCTTCAGCAATGGCTTCGCCGCTTCCATCACCGCCTGCCAGTAGTCCAGCGGATAGTAGCAGCTAAACCCCGTTGCCAAAATTAAATCGAAGCTCTGCGGCGGATAGTCGAGCTGGTGAGCCGGGCCTTTTTTCACCCCTTTAAACAGCTTAGAGTCAAGCTGCGGCCCCCGCTGATGCAGCGTTTTTACCGCAATTTCGCTGACGTCTTGACCGTGAAACAGCGCCTGCCAGCGCTTCCATTCATAAATCAAAAAGCTAAACCCGCAGCCCAAGTCCAGGCAGTGCTGATTTTTCTTGGGCTGAGCAATTTTCCAAAAGGGTGAGGCAATCCGAGAACTCAGCGAACCTGCGGCCCAGTCACGGAACACCGGCATCGCCTCGACTTCTTCTGGCAGGTCAAAGGATTTTCCAGCATACTCTGCATCAAATCGCTTCGCGATCGCCGCAATCATCGGCGGCCAGGGCATAGATTTAGCCTGGAGGACATCCCCGAGTGGAGAATAGGATGGGGTGCTCATGTTTGGGCCTATCGATTGGGGCGTAAGGATTTGGGGCGTAAGGATTAAAATTTGGAGGCATTGGGCATCAAAAAGGCGTCAAGATCCCTTAATTGCCTTCGTAAAATTCTGTCTGTATGACTTGTTCGCGACGATAAAAACGGGCCACAGCAGCGTGAGTTGAGCTTTTCCCGTGCTGAAATTGGTTCGGTTGAACCCTGTCCAAAACTTCCAAGCGCCGCCGCCGTAAACAATCAGCGCAATAATTCCGACTAAAGTACCCATCAGTATCTCCCAAAGGTAGTTGGTTTATTCATATATAGATTTTTTGTTCCAGCTTTGGCTGGTTTTTGTCTGGAAATGTAACAAGTCTGCACTAAATAGGTTTGAAAATTACCCTTTAGAAACAAATTAACGAAAACGAACGACTACTCGCAAAGTAAAGCTTTAGAGTGAAAGAAAGTTGTACGGCACTCATGTCAGTTGTCGAGCGATATTAAGATTTATCACTCAGGAGAGCCCCTATGCGTGCAGTCCTTATGGCGGGTGGTTCCGGGACGAGGCTGAGGCCACTGACCTGTGATTTACCAAAGCCAATGGTGCCCGTGCTGAACCGCCCGATTGCCGAGCATATTATTAACCTGCTACGACGCCACGGCATCACTGAAATTATCGCCACCCTGTTCTACCTGCCCGACATCATGCGCGACTACTTCCAAGATGGTAGAGAATTTGGGGTGCAAATGACCTACGCCGTCGAGGAAGATCAGCCGCTGGGCACTGCTGGCTGCGTCAAAAGCGTCGCCGAGCTGCTAGATGAAACCTTTTTGGTGATCAGCGGTGACAGCCTGACCGATTTTGACCTGCAAAAAGCGGTGGCTTTTCACAAGGCCAAACGCTCGAAGGCAACTTTAGTGCTAAAGCGGGTGGCCAATCCGATTGAGTTTGGCGTCGTCATTACCGACGCCGAAAGTCAGATCGTCCGCTTTTTAGAAAAACCTTCTACCAGTGAGGTCTTTTCCGACACGGTTAACACCGGCATCTACATCCTTGAGCCTGACATTCTCAACTACCTGCCCACGGGTATCGCCCAAGATTTCTCAAAAGATCTGTTTCCCCGGCTGTTGGTAGAAGGCGAACCGATGTATGGCTATGTCGCTGAGGGCTATTGGTGCGATGTTGGCCACCTGGATGCCTACCGAGAGGCTCAGTACGATGCGCTGTACGGCAAGGTGCAAGTTAACTTTGCCTACGCAGAGACGACTACCGGCTTGTACATTGGCAAAAATACGGCCATTCATCCTACGGCCAAACTGAACCCACCTTTACTGATTGGCAGCAACTGCCGCATTGGCCCGAGAACCGTGCTAGAGCCAGGCACAGTGATTGGTGATAACGTCACCATCGGCAGCGACGCCAACCTCAAACGTCCGATTATCTGGAATGGGGCGGTCATTGGAGACGATACGCATCTGCGAGCCTGCGTGATTGCTCGCGGCACTCGCGCCGATCGCCGGGCTCATGTGTTGGAGGGGGCTGTGGTGGGGGGGTTGTCTACAATTGGCGAAGAAGCGCAAATTAGCCCCGGCGTGAGGGTATGGCCTAGCAAGTTGATCGAAGCGGGCGCGACCCTCAATATTAATTTGATTTGGGGAAATACGGCTCAGCGCAATTTGTTTGGGCAACGCGGCGTGTCGGGCCTGGCGAATATTGACATTACGCCAGAGTTCGCAGTGAAGCTGGGAGCGGCTTATGGGTCTACGCTGAAGCCGGGCGACCATGTCACGGTCTCGCGCGATCAAAGGCGGATTTCGCGGATGGTGACCCGGTCGCTAATCGCCGGGCTCATGTCGGTCGGGGTCAATGTCCAAAATTTGAATGCGATCGCCATCCCCGTCGCCCGCAACGCCCTACCCACACTTCAAGTTTCTGGCGGTATTCACGTCCGGCTACACCCGCACCGCTCTGATCATGTGCTGATCGAATTTTTCGATGAGAAAGGCATAGACATCCCCAAGTCTCGCGAGAAGAAAATAGAGGGCGCTTACTTTAAAGAAGATTTGAGGCGATCGCAGATCCATGAAATCGGCGCAGTTATCTATCCCAGCAGTCCTGTTGATAGCTATGCCACAGCTTTCGAGAAACGCTTGAATGTAGCCTCTATTCGCAGCAGCAAATCAAAAGTCGTGATTGACTACGCCTATGCGGTGTCGGGCGCAGTCCTCCCGCAGCTACTGGGCAAATTTGGCTGTGATGCAGTTGTACTCAATGCGAGCTTGCGACCAACGGCCCCTGCTAACGATGAACGCGAGGGTTTGCTCAGGCAGCTAGGGCAGGTGGTACAGGCCCTACAGGCAACTTTTGGCGTGCAGGTGTCGGCCAATGGCGAACAGTTGACGCTGGTCGATGAAGTCGGTTCGCCAATTCGAGGAGAAACCCTGACCGCCCTGATGGTACATATGATTTTGACGGCTCATCCACAGGGGACAGTGGTGATCCCTGTGGATGCCTCGGGATCGATCGAGGCTATAGCCCGTCGTCACGGCGGCAGAGTGATCCGTACCAAGGCCAATCCAACCGCGCTCATGCAAGCCTGTAGTACTAATGACCAAGTGGTGCTAGGGGGCAGCGGCGATATGGGGTTTATCTTCCCGAAATTACACCCCGGCTTTGATGCCATGTTCTGCATTGCCAAGCTGATTGAAATGCTGCTGATTCAAGAGCGATCGCTCGGCCAAATATGGGAAGAGCTGCCCAGAATTTCCCACCGTACCCAAACCGTCCGCTGCCCTTGGACTATCAAGGGTGGGCTCATGCGCTATCTTGTAGAAACGCACCCCACCGAGCGATTGGAACTAATCGATGGTGTTAAAATAATAGATCCTGACTGGCGTCAAACCCGGTTAGATAATCTGCCAGATGCTGAGGCCAGTCATGGGCAAAATAACCGCTCAGTCAACCGACAAAACTGGGTGCTAGTGCTACCCGATGCCAGCGAGCCCCTGGTACATATTTTTGCCAATAGCGAAAACCGAGACTGGGTAGACCATCAGTTGCGCGCATACCGGCATAAAGTACAGCAGTTTATAGAATCCGAACAGGGAAACAAGGAACAGATCGTATGAATAACTGCATTTTGATGGCGGAAATTGTGGAGGCCCCTCAGCTTCGCTACACCGCTGACAATCAAACCCCTATTTCTGAATTTACCGTCAAGTTTCCAGGCTTACGAGAGGGCGATGCACCTGGCCAAATGAAGGTGGTTGGCTGGGGCAACCTGGCGCAGGATATTCAGTCACGCTACCGAGCGGGCGATCGCGTCCTGTTAGAAGGTCGCCTGGGCATAAACACCCTAGAGCGCCCCGAAGGCTTCAAGGAAAAGCGCGCAGAAATGACCGTGCAGCGCGTTAGCCCGATTGCAGACTTGCAGGCCATGGTCATTGCCGACCCGACACCCGTAGCGGCTGGTAAATTCGTCGGCAGCGGTGCCCCCCAAGCCTCTAATCCTTCTGCCGCCGCCCCTGCGGTTGCAACACCCGCTGCGCCAGCGGCGGATGCTGACGCCCCCGACTACGATGATATTCCTTTTTAACTGAGATAAAGACTCACTGAGATAGGGAGGTTGCCCCTTTATTAGGGCTACTACTACGGCTACTACTGCGCCGCCTCAAATGCTTCACGGTTCTCATAGATGGTAAACACCCGATCCATACTGGTGAGTTCAAACAGCATTTTCACCTGAGGGTTAATTGAGCACACAGACATATCGCCGTTGTTCAGGCGCACCTTTTTTAGCACGGAAACTAGGGTACCTAAGCCCGAGCTGTCCACGAAGGTCGTGTCTTTGAGATCCATCAGCAAGGTTTTAGTGCCACCGTCGAGGGCACTATCGACCTGAGCGCGAATTTCTTTGGCCTTAGTGCCATCTAAGATGCCAGCAGGCGTCAGCACGTGAACGGTTGTCTTCATACCCATCATGTCTATCTCGAATCCCTTAATCAATCTCGCTAAAAGCGTGAATGTACTTACTTATTTACGACAATCCACATATTCTATATCAGAGTTCAAATCTCACTGAATTGTCTATACGAAACCGAGGCAAAAATAGGGCCAAGCTGCGGCGCGAAAGATCTCGCCAGGGTTCCCATTTGATGATAAGTACAATCTGCTGGGCCTGTGATCCTGACAAATTGCAACTATCAAATTTGCCTGGGGTGAATGGATTAAAGGCTGAATAAATAGCTGCGGATGCAGCGCTTTCCAAAAGTACATCACAAACTTGTTAATCTCTGCGTCAGACAAGCCGCTTTTGCCCTGTGCTTTCATTTTGTGTTCTGCCTGCTGTCGCCAGCGCTGTGACAGGCGGTAGTCTTGCGGATGCAATACCATTAGGCTATCCAGGCAGTCCCATAGGGGCAAATAGAGCTGGAGTTGGCGGTTACAGTCTCTGGCAAAGGCTCGATCGGCGGCAGACACAATCGGCTCGGGCAGGTGATTGCTCTGGGCAAAAACGGCCTCGGGCAAGGGCCGAACGCCGACAAACCAGCCCTCAAACAGCACAATCGTAGGCGTAGGATATTGGGCGGGCTGCGTGCGATCGCCCTGCCCCTCATGCAAAGACTTATCAAACTGCGGCACGCTCACTTGACCACCCGAGCAAGCGTTGGATTCCTCTCCCTTTAACTGTTTCAGCGTCCGCAGACCCAGGTCAATATCATGAGTACCTGGCGGCCCGCGCCAAATCAGCCTGGGGTCTTTTTGCTTTAGCGCCTGGCGCTGCTTGTAGGTCAAATACAAGTCGTCAATCGAAAGCGCCACCGTCTGATGGCCTAGCTGCGCCAAGATCACCTGCAAAATTTGAGTAAGGGTGGTTTTACCGGTGCCCTGCCCGCCCAAAATACCTTGTGTAAAAGGCGCATTCAAGGCTCGCTGATGGCGATCTAATTTTTGCGCTAGGGGCAGCCAAAATGACCACAGTAAATCAATCCAGTCTGTCCATGCGCCCGGTAAAGGAAAATTATGCAGCGATGGGTGGAGCGATCGCAGCAAAGCCAGGCGCCGATCTATTTCATCGACCACATTACCCGCCGTGATCGACCAGACAGCCGCCCGATCCGCATCACTCAACTCCCAGTCAACCAGCCGCTGAAGCTGGCGATCTGTCGGCCCATGACCCTCGCTACAGGCGGTCAAATCTGCCCACATTGAGCGATGCGAAGAATGCGCCCAAGCGGGTTGTAGCGGCTCAGACTGGTCTAATTCAGTCATCGCTCGTCAGTTGAATGAAAAAGCTCGCCGCATCACCCTGCCGCGTTGCCGAGATAACGTCTATATGCCTGAGAAAAGGCCGAGCGGCGACAGAAATTAGGTTGAATGCGGGCCAAGCGCGGCCAGCGGCAGGGGCAATTTTAGACCAGTCAGCATAGAAGTAACCCTGATTGGGCTGGCTCAGGGGGGCAAGTGCCTGCAAAAAACGCTCGCTATTTAACAGTGAATCCGCAGGTGCAGCCAAAGCGCTCTCCATCGCATCTAGGGAACTAGCAAAGATTTCATAGTCACTTTCGGCGCTGCGCTGTTGCAGATGCAGTCCTAAAATCTCAGTCTCTAGACCAGTCGATGACGGCTGACGGCGCGATTTGCTGACGTCAGGAGCCTTAAACCGCGTCCAAGCCGTCGCTTGCGCTTCCCCCAGGGTGATGGGCACAGCGCTGTATCCCTGGGCGATCGCAACCTCATCCAACCGCGCCACGCCTGCGTTTTCTCTAGTGGTTTCCTGGGTATTTTTTTTGGCAACCGCCAGTATCCAATCATTGGCCGAGCCGGTCTGCCCCAGTGCATAATCTGCCGTCGCCCAGTCCCAAGCAGAAGCCTCATGACCTACCTGAAAGAAATTGGGCAGCACATCTATCGGAATTCCTCGCGCCGTCAAAGCAGGCGCTATCTGCGTCAAATCGCGACTAGCCAGCGCCAGCGAACTGCTGCCAGGCAAAAACGTCAGCGCTTCTGGCGGCACCGCTATAGGTTCACTCAGCGGCACAGCTTCTGCCGAACGAAAGCTGTTCAAGCGCGACCGTTGGGAGCTTGAAAGCGCTGCCAAACGAGCGTTAGCCACCAGTCCACTGCGGGTCAGGCCGAGCCCAATCGCGGCAAAGGAAGGCTTTACCACCGCTGCCGGATCTGATCCTGGTGGGCGGCTAAGCTCGCCTAAAGATGCGGTGTCAACATAGGCGAGTCCTATACGCTCTGCGGGCAGCTTAGCGACTGTCTCTCGGTAGGCGCGGTTTTGGGCCAAATTCATCGCCGTTTGGCTGGCGCGAATGCTGTGGCGCAACACCCGCACGTCGTTGGCGAAAAGGATTAATTGATCGCCGACGAGCGCACTGGCGATCGCAGCTTTGGACTGGCTATACAGCAGCCTGACACCGCTCATGCGCTCACTGATGGGCAGGTTACCGGCCAGGCTCTGCCGCTGCCACAATAGCTGCAAAAACTCACGGGCCGCCTGCTGCCGTTCGGGCGCAATTTCCATCGCCACCAGATAGCCAGGCTGAGCGCCCGCTGCCTCTGAATCTAAATCTTTATCTGTGAAGGCAAATGTAACTTCACTGCCAATCCAGGGCTGAATATCGCGGTCGTAGTCCAGCCCGGTGCGCTCTAGAAGGGTTTGTTTGAGCTGAGTGACCTCATCACGCCCCTGTTCGCGTTGACTCGTAGCAGCGCTCGCCTGCTGGAAAGCGATTAAGCGATCAGGCTGCGTCAGCAAAGAAAAGGTAAGTGGTGACTGACTCGGCACAAAAGCTGTCGCTGCCGCGATTGGGCGATCGCCTCCCGATCGCAGCGCCAGCGGACTGTTCGCCGTCAGATACCAAAATCCACCCGCCCCCGCCAGCAGTAACGCCAGCCCCAATGTCAAAATCACCCCTAAAAAAGTGCGCCCTAAACCCGCCGCGATCGCCGTTTGCGCAGGGGTTTGCTCAGGGGTTTTCTCAGCAGCCGTCATAGCCTACAACCCATTCACTAAAACACCACCAACCTCATCCAGCTTATACCGGTTCAGTCAGTGGTGTCTTGTGGTGTAAATTGAGCGATCTGTGAATCGAGCGAGCTGAGCGCCCTAGTCAAACGCCTGATTGCGCCAAACGGCCACCAACCGACCGTCAATATGTACGTCTTCAGCCGGGTAGTGCATCGCGTCGTAGTTTGGGTTGGCAGGCTTCAACACCACCGTATTGCCTTCCAGATGATAGTACTTTAGCGTAGTGGTTGATTCTACCCGAGCGGCGACAATGGTGCCGTTGCGAATTCGAGAAGGCTCAAGCACCTTCCGCATAATCACAATATCGCCGTTGTCAATCAGCGCTTCTATCATCGAATCGCCCCGTACCTTCAAGGCAAAGTCGCCCCCTTGAAAGACCAGAGAAGCCGGGTCAAAGTGCTCTTCGGTGTCGGGGAATACTTCCAACATAGAACCGGCTGCGATCGCCCCCAAAATGGGCAATCCTTGCGACTCCTGCAAAACTCGAATGGTTCGAGCCTTGCCCTCTGTCCAATCAATATAATTTTTGTTACGCAGATGCTCTAGCCGACTTTGAATCGGCGCAGGTGACTTCAGCTTCATCGCTCGCATCATCTGCCGAATAGACGGAGAATGACGATTTTCTCGAATGTACTGCACCAGCCAATCGTAAAGTTCTTGCTGGGCTGTGGTTAAAGTTTCCATCACAATTTGCTGGACAACCAGCTAAATACTAGTACTAGTAAGAACAACTGTACCAATTAGTATCAAATTTGTCCAGTTTGTTTTCCCTCTTGTCTATAGACGGCGTCACAGATCTACAAACGATTTCATAAAAAAGAGAAAGCTCAACAGTGATAGAGCTTTCTCCTATGAAAATTGAGTCGCCCGCTCTCTAAAGTCTTTAAAGAACGAGGGATAGGTTGTGAAGAGAGCCCCTATCGGATGTACTCTTTCAGCACGCTATTGCGATTGGGGTGCCGGAGCTTGCGCAATGCCTTAGCCTCAATTTGACGGATTCGCTCGCGGGTCACGTTGAATATTTGACCGATTTCTTCGAGGGTTTTCATCCGGCCATCATCCAGGCCATAGCGCAAGCGCAGTACGTCGCGCTCACGGGGGCTGAGGGTGCTCAGTACGCTTTCAAGGTCTTCACGCAGCAGGCTTTTAGAAACTTCATCTTCGGGGGTTTCACCGTCAGATTCAATGAAGTCACCCAGGCGAGAGTCTTCTTCTTTGCCAATGGGCGTTTCCAGCGAAATCGGTAGCTGCGCAGACTTAGCGATAAATCTGAGCTTCTCGATGGTCATTTCCATGCGAGTCGCAATTTCTTCTTCGGTAGGCTTGCGGCCCAGCTCTTGAGAGAGCAGCTTGGTGGTCTTTTTAATCCGAGAAATGGTTTCGTACAGGTGAACCGGGAGGCGGATAGTGCGCGATTGGTCGGCGATCGCCCTGGTAATCGCCTGACGAATCCACCAAGTGGCATAAGTAGAAAATTTGTAACCCTTCTCATGGTCAAATTTTTCGGCGGCGCGAATCAGGCCCAGGCTGCCTTCTTGAATTAAGTCCTGAAAAGACAGGCCCCGGTTCATGTACTTTTTGGCAATTGAAACGACCAGGCGCAAGTTAGACTGCACCATCTTGTCTTTGGCGCGGCGACCCAAATGCAGCCGACGCTGAAAAGCGGGCAGTGGCATATCGACAGCGTTGGCCCAATCAGCATCGGTGGGCTCGTCTTCTAGCTGATCGTCGATCTCATCTCGAATTCTTTCTAGCTCTAGCAGATCGGCAATCTTGCGAGCCAGTTCAATCTCTTCTTCGGCGCGGAGCAGTCGGATGCGGCCAATTTCTTGTAGATAAAGCCGAATCGAATCTTCGGTGTAATGCTTCTTTTTGGTCTGAGCAGCGCGGCGGCGAGTCGTTTTTTTAGCCGTCCCTTTATCATCTTTGGCTGTGGTGGCCTTCGCTGCTTTAGTCTTGGTAGCTGCCTTCTTTGCGGTGCCCTTTCTGGCCCTAGTCGTAGTGGCTGTACTCTTGTCCGTCAAATCGATAGCCTTCGATGTTTCGACGTTTGTTTTCCCGGTCGTCGCAGTCTCTACAGCGCTGGGTTCTAGAGTCTCAAGCATAGTGTTAGCCTGGGTCATGCCGCGTTCCTTTTGCTCCTTCTTATGTGGATAAGTCAGATGTAATTGATTGAATCTGATTGATGATAATGGCTGGATTCAGTGCTGGGTTAGCACTACATAAAATCCAGCGCTCGAAATTTAGCGTTTGTTCAACCTTTGAAGCTCAGTAATTAACCAGTTTTTTGGCTTCTTTTGCCAGTTTCTCCTACGAGTTTTCATGGCCTTACCTATGGCCTTAAAGGCTGATTGTTCTGAAGGCAGTCTTTACCTACAGGCATCTACGTCGATGAATTATGTCTGCGATCGCAATAGTAATTTCCCAGTGGTTCTAAACCCCAGTTTTAAGCCGTGATTTTCTACCAAAAGGTACATATGCCAAATGGCCAATTCGCGCCAGACTATAATACAAATTGTGAATGACTGCCCATGATTAGATTAAACAGCAAAGTAGCTGTATGGGAGAGTCGCCTCAGAAGATTTACTGAAATCAGTGGATAACTGAGTATGAACTTGCGGTCAAATCGCAAGAGCGTATGACCCCAAACAGGCTGAAACAGGTCGAGAAGAGGCTACCCATTAATCAATTAAAGTTTAACCGTCCCTTCCAGAGCCCCATAGATTGTAGCTTTCCAGACAGAAATTCACCACCTATAGTTCCAGGGCATAGAACCTTCGCGAAGGCTCCACGTTTCTACAGTATTAACACGGACTGATCAAAACCGTCCAAGTTTGGCGAGCATTATAACGAGGGTATCTCTCTTTATACTTTTAGACCGCTTGTACGCAGGTAGTTTCATCAAAAGCTTGCGAACTGACTGGTACGACTGGCTTTAATCCATCTAAAAGCAAGCGCAAAATCTATCAGTCGAGCCATTGGTTAGCCCGCTCACAATCTGTGAAATCAGCTATTGGGTTCACTAACCCTGTTTGAGAAGATGCTGCCGTTCTCAGTATTTTCCTCAAGTTATTAAATTAACTTATAGTTAATATTAGTATTTCTGTAGAGTCGCAGAATTTTATGCGTTTTCTAGCGTTAGACATTTTTGCTTATCTTTGCTTATGTAGGAATGACCGAGCGTAGAGCATCGGATAAATTTAGGGTGACAGCCGAGCTTTCTTCAGGCGATTGTCTTCGTACCACTGCGCCACTGCTGGCACCCAGGCTTGAAAATGTGGCCAGATGGCTTCGCATAGCTTTTGAGCTTCTAGCTGCGCGTCTGCTTTCCATCGCAGGTCGAGCAGGTGCATGAGTGATCGCACATTGGCCGATAGTACCCAATGCTGCCGTACGTCAAAAGGAATCAGACCGCGAGCATGTTCTTCTGAAAAGCCCTGATCAATTCGAGTTTTGTAGCGATCGCACCCGCGCCTGCACCAGTCAAGATCCTGCTGCCTCAGCGCCTCAGTGTATTCGTACTTCTTGCCCTGGCGATCGCTATAGGCTCCCACTGGCCGCAGATAGAACACATCTTCTACATCTACTTTCCCGGTAGATACATCCAAAATGCGAGCGCCTGTGTAGCGAAAAGACTGCACATCAAAACTCAATCCGATCCGATGAGTGCGAATTTGCTGCATGGTGGAATGGGGGAAAAAGCCGCAGTTCAGCACAATTTGCGGATGCTCTAATGGCCCAAAGTGCCCGCGTCCACCCTTTAGTAGGTTGCGGATGATTAACTCGCCTGCTTTTTCTTCAGAAGGCCAGTCTGCTCGTTGATCCCACACATAGCCTTCAGCATAGTCCTGATGCATGGCTGCGTAGATGGTCTGCTGGGGATTGGGATGTTGGGAAATGACCTCGACTCTGAAGCGATCCATAAGGCAGAAAACGAAAAGGAATAGCCGTCTTATTTTCCTCTATCAGCGGGCAAATCATTTTTGTCTGCCTATAATCTTTAGATACTGAAGTCAGAACGTGCGATCGCACCTGATCGGGTTTCGTCCATTCAATTACGGTTGCCTGCCAAAGGCAAGGCCGACCATAGCCGTTAAAATTAAGAAGAAATTGATGGAAAGAAATTATGGCATTTTTTGGAATGGGAACCGGGAAAAAAGATACAGTTCCTAGCGCTAAAGACGCTTTGCCGGGCCGAACAAAAGAAATGACCGTGCCCGATAAGCACTACGTTAACGGCAACCTGCTCAAAGGCGACTTCCCTGAAGGCATGGAAATGGCAATGTTTGGCTTAGGCTGCTTCTGGGGCGCTGAGCGCAAATTTTGGCAAATTGAAGGCGTTTACAGCACCTCTGTCGGCTACGCAGCAGGTTCTACGCCTAACCCAACTTACCGAGAAGTTTGCTCTGGCATGACGGGTCACAACGAAGTGGTTCGCGTGGTGTACGACCCCAAGGTTGTCAGCTATGAAGAGTTACTCAAGGTCTTTTGGGAAAGTCACAACCCCACTCAAGGGATGCGGCAGGGTAACGATACAGGCACTCAATATCGCTCTGGTATCTATACCTACTCTGATACGCAGCTAGCGACGGCAAAGCAGTCTAAAGAAATGTACCAGGCTGAGCTAAGTAAAGCTGGGCATGGCGAAATCACCACTGAGATTATGCCTGCGCCTGAGTTTTACTACGCCGAAGAATATCACCAGCAGTACCTGGCGAAAAATCCCAATGGCTACTGCGGTCTAGGCGGTACTAATGTGTCTTGCCCGATTGGCGTAGCCACCGTATCGTAAGGAGCCGATCACCCATGACGTTTTTGGTGCCATTGCCAGGCGTGGGTGATGATGTTTTCCAGGTCTGGATACTGAGGTGTCCAGCCTAAGACTTTTTGAGCGCGATCGCTGCTCCCGACTAAACTAGGCGGGTCACCAGGGCGGCGATCGCACGGCACCGCTTCAATCTCTTTGCCCGTCACCCGACGCGCCATCTCAATCACCTCTTTCACCGTAAAGCCGCTGCCATTCCCTAAGTTAAAGAACGAAGTTTCGCCGCCGTTTAGCAAATACTCGACCCCCTTCACATGGGCATCGGCCAAATCAGAAACGTGAATGTAGTCGCGAATGCAGGTACCGTCACGAGTATCGTAGTCGCTGCCGAAGATGGAGACGGATTGGCGTTTGCCCAAAGCGGTAAACAGCACCAGTGGAATCAGGTGAGTTTCAGGGTTATGATCTTCCCCTAGACGGCCTTGAGGATCTGCGCCCGCAGCGTTGAAGTAGCGAAAGCAAACCGACTGCAAGCCGTAAGCCGACTGAAAATCGATTAGCATTTTTTCCACCATCAGCTTGCTAGTGGCATAGGGGCTAATCGGGTTTTGCGGATGGTCTTCTGGAATCGGGACAATTTTAGGCGGGCCATAAATAGCACAGGTGGAAGAAAACACCAGGCGTTTTACATCGGCAGCAACCATGGCTTCTAGCAAATTCAAGGTGCCGTACACGTTGTTGCGATAGTACTTGGCAGGCTCACTAACGGACTCGCCGACGGCAATATAGGCAGCGAAGTGCATGACCGCCGCGACGTTATAACTAGCAAATATTTGATCGAGCAAAGGGCGATCGGTGGTATCGCCGACAATGACTTTGGCCTTTAGATAGCGCTCGGCAAGCTCTTTGTGACCATATTCCAAATTATCTAAAATAACGGTTTGGTAGCCCGCAGATTCTAGCGCTAGCACTGCATGAGAGCCGATGTAACCCGCCCCACCGGTCACCAGCACGGTAGGCTTTTGAGAAGTTGAGCTGCTAGAAGCCTCTAGAGCAGTCGAGGAATTTACCATAAGCAGAGTTAAATCATGAGGACACCCCAAAGGGTAAGGGGTAACGCGGACAATTAAAATGGGGATTTAACTTAGTACCATGTTGTCTCTGTGAATGACCGTCTCCGTACCTTCATACCCCAACAGGCTGGCAATGTCGGTTGAACGGTGACCGCAGATTTTTCGTAGCTCATCGTCGGCATAGTTCACTAGCCCACGGGCAATTTCCTGGCCGTTAGCATCGCACAGTAGCACCGCATCTTGAGAGACAAATTCACCTTCGACTTCCGTAATTCCGGCGGGCAACAGCGATTTACCCGCCGAGCGAATTGCCTGGGTGGCTCCAGCATCGAGGTACAGCCGCCCCGCCGGAATCAGATTGCCAGCAATCCAACGTTTACGGGCCGTGGCGGGTTTAGCTTGCGCTTCAAACAAGGTGCCAATGGGCTCACCCTGAACAATTTTAAGAATGTTTTCGGGCGTTTGGCCCTGGGTAATGACGGTGTGAGTGCCTGCCGCTGTTGCAATTCGGGCGGCTTCTATTTTGGTGGCCATGCCGCCTGTGCCCCACCGCGTTCCGGCTGCGCCGACGTTGGCTTCTAGCTGGTCAATCTGGCGAACGCGGCTGATTGGCTGCGCGGCTGGATCTTGCCGGGGGTCAGCAGAATAAAGCTGATCGACGTCGGTGAGCAGAAACAAATAGTCGGCAGTGACCAGGCTAGCCACTAAGGCCGAGAGCGTATCGTTATCGCCAAATTTGAGTTCATCGACAGCGACGGTATCGTTCTCGTTGACGATGGGAATGACGCCGAGTTGTAAAAGCTGGCGGAAGGTGCGGTAGCTGTTTACGTAGCGCGATCGCTGCGCCAAATCACTGCGGGTCAACAGCACCTGAGCAATCGGCTGAGTCAGCGCCGTAAAAAAATCGTCATATACCCGCATCAACCGACCCTGGCCGACTGCGGCAACCGCCTGCTTCAATGCCATCGTTTTGGGCCGCTCGGTAATGCCCAGGCGAGAGCAACCCACGCCCACCGCGCCGGAAGAGACCAAAATAACGCGATGGCCCAGCCGCTGAAGCTGGCAAATCGTTTCGACCAGTCGCCCAATCGTCGCTAAGGCTAAATGACCCGTATCGGGGCGGGTGAGGCTAGAGGTGCCGATTTTGATTACGAGTGTTTTAAAGGGCATAGCACCATAAAATAGGGACGACGCAAAAACATCGTCCCCAAATATTAAAGTAAATTTGAAACAGATTTTGTAACAGAGGTCTTGAATTAGTTTCGACCTCTGCTACATTTTGCCGAACGAGATTACAGGTAATGATGCTTTATTAGGTTTTTTTAACATTTACTGAGAGGCTGAAAGGATCACCCCTAATTGTTGAGAAATCCAAAATTCGGCGTTACGCAGTAAGTTCTTAGGGTCTCTTGAATTTGGCTCTAGCATGGGCTGTACCAAAATAGTAAACAGGCCCAAACGATTGCCAGCTAGCACGTCGGTAAAGAGGCGATCGCCCACCATTGCCACCTGCTCGAACGGCAAATCCATTGCCACTGCTGCCTGCCGCAGCTTACGGCGCGACGGTTTGCCTGCACTGGCAATAAACGGAATATTGCCGTCGGCCATTCCGGCTGCAATTTTTTGAATCCGGTCGTAGCCTACATTGTTACTCACTAGCGAAAGCGGCACCACCGACTGAATTTCCTTGGCCCAAGCCTGCACTTCGGGGTCAAGCTGCTTTCTACCGACAGGCACAATCGTTTCATCTACATCTAGCACCAGCCCCTTAATGCCATGCTGACGAAGCACCTGCGGTGTCAGACCTAACACCGAACTGCCCAGAACTAAATCAGGCTGTAGTAAACGCATACGCAGGCTGTCCAATAACGAAATGATTAAGCAGACTCTATATTGCAGACTTACTCGATGGATCTGATGGTTTCGGCGTCCTCTTCTTGCTCTAGAGGCTGTGAATCGATGCGATCGCGAATTTCCCCTTGAGCCGACTCATGCTCACCCAGCGTTCGGCTAAACACATGAGTGCCATCGTAGCGCGCCACAAAATACAAAAACTCCGTCGGCGCAGGCGAAAGCGAAGCCTCCAAACTCGCTAGGCCCGGACTGGCAATTGGCGTTGGCGTCAGCCCCGCATTGATATAGGTATTGTAGTCATTGGGCGTTTCCACCTGCGCAAACGTCAGCGGCGTCTCCGGCGTTTGCACTATGCCCAAGCCATATTCCACCGTCGGGTCAGAACCCAGCGTCATGCCTTCTTCTAACCGGCGGGCAAAGACGCTAGCAATTTGATCGCGCTCGTCGGGGACAACGGCCTCTTTTTCGACAATGCTCGCTAGCGTTACCCAGTCTAAAAGGCCATAGTCGCTAGGCTGAGCGTCGTAGACCGGCAGCGCTACCTGCTCGAATCGGGCGAGCATAATTGCGACAAGTTCTTCGGCGCTAATAGCACCGCTGTCAATTTGGTAAGTATCAGGATACAAAAAGCCTTCTACATGTGGCAGCGCCTCGGGCAGCCAGGGGAACTGTTCGTAAGGAATGTTTTCGGTAGCAGCCAAAAACTCTGCCGCACTGTCAACCAGTCCTTTGGCCTCAAACCGCTCTGCCATCTGCTCACGATTCCAACCTTCGGGAATCGTAAAGCTAAGCTGCACGACATCACCATTCCAAATGGCATTGGCAATTTCACTCAGGCTTTGGGTAGGCGACAGCAAATAGCTTCCGGCCTGCACGCCATTGCCTTCCCCCCGAAAAGACTTCCAGCGATTCAGCAGCTTCCAGGCCGTCGTCGAATGAATCAGGCCACCAGCTTCTAAATCTTGACCAATTCGGTTAGAAGCTGTCCCTTCTAGAATATCTACCTGGACAAAGTTCTCTTCTGCCTCGGGCGCTTCGCTTTCTAGCACAGGCGACTTGGCCCAGCTCCACCAAGACCAGCTCACACCAGCCATCAAGCTAGCGAGCACCAGCAGTAATAATGAGAAAAAACGGTTTGAACCACGCATAGTTAAAAGACAGGGATTGCGCCGAATGCCAAGATTACAGAGACACTCTGGCAAACTTTATACACCGTTGCAAGCTTTAGTCCAAAACGTCGAACAGCTTGTCTTCTAGTTGCGATCGCATCTTCTGAAATTCTTCTGGCTCGACCAGCGTCACCGAGCCATCCGGCTCACGCCGCGCAAAAAACAGCAGCGGATCTAGCGGCGTACATAGCGTGTACTGTGCGCCTTCATGAAAAAACGTCGCCAGGGTTTGAAACTCCTCGGTAATCGGCTCCTCGTCATCGCCGCCCGTTTCTAACAAAAAGCAGTCTTCTTCATCAGCTTCAGGCAGATCGCCCTCAGCCGTCAGCGTATGAGCTGAGCGGGCCAGCAGCAAATCTAGCTCAGCTAGCACTGCCCGCGCCGAAGGAAACAGCGCCTCAATGTCGTCATCTTCGACATCGACTAGAACTTCTTCGTCAGCGTTATCTTCGTCACTTTGCCACACGAAAATCTCTATCGGCAAATCTACAGGCAGCAACAGCAAAAACTCTGTGTCTTCTACCACCATGGTCTTTTCGACATAGCACTGGAGGCTGCGCCCATCCTCATCGGTGAGGGTGACTACGGGATATTCAGCGGGCTCTTCAGTGGTACTGGGGTCAAACGCCATGGCAGCATCTCGCGAGGGTGAGCGGGGAAGGGGGAAGGGGGAAGGGGAGGAAGGGGGAAGGGGGAAAGGGCAATGGCTGATTAGGCTAGCGGGCGTCTAGCCATTGCTGCAAAATGATTGCGGCGGCTTTGCGGTCAAGCAGTCCTTCGTTATGTGAAAAGGACTGGCGTTCGGCTCGTAGCATTTCTTCGGCGGCGAAGGAACTCAGGCGCTCATCAACAAATTCTATGGGGAGGGAAAGCGATCGCGATAGCCGACGGGCCATCTTTTGAATCTTTTTGGCCTGGCTGCCGATTTGTCCGTCCATAGTGTACGGCAGTCCGATCACCAATATCTCGACCGATCTTTCCTGAATGAGCTGACGCAAAGGCCGCAGAACGCTCTCGAAGTTGGTGCGGTGGATGGTGGTTAGCCCGGTGGCGATGAGACCTGTGCGATCGCATCCAGCGACCCCAATCCTTTTTGCCCCCAAATCCAAACCCAGTGCAGAAACCATCTCAAGCCCGTCTCAATCCTCCTCAGTCCATCCTCAATCCATCCTCAGTCCGTGGCTCCGGCATCGTCCTCTTTGCCCTCACTTGGGCGCTTGTCAGCCCCTTTATCTGGCGACAGCTTCGACATATTTTCCAAAGAGAACCGATCCCAAGCCAGGCCATCCCAGGCAAACCCATCCCGCGAAGGATTATCTAACGCTGGCCCCAGCGCCGACCCATGCCAAGAAAACCGTCCTGGCAGTGGCGTTCCGGTTGGTTGCAACCCCGGCAGCATATCCGGCAGCTTCAACCCTTCTAACGCACCAGACTTAGCCTCTCTGACCTTATGCCACACCGAGCGCGACATCATTAACGTGTGCTCCACCTCTAGCGCCCCAATCTGACGCAGATACTCTTCCCGCTCCGTCTGGTAATCCAGCGACATCAGTTGCAAAGGCTGACTGGGAAACTTCTGCACCACACCAGCCATTTGTGCCATCAGTTCTGGATACAGCCAGGTGTAGGCAGGATGCACCGTGAGCTTAGCCGTATGCGACTGAATGCCATCGCGGCAAAGCTTAATTTCAAAAAACCCAATTGCCGTCTTCCGCTGCGGCTCGAACACATAGGCCGCAATTGTGTCTTCCCGGCCTGTCCAACGGGTTATTCGCTGCTTCAGCTTGCCAGCAACAGTCGTCTTGAAGTCTTGAATTTGGTAATCGAGCACCTGGCGCACGAGTGGTGGAATCGAAACCGTCTCTAGCTGATAAATCAGTTGGGCATCGGCGTTACTGACGGGCAGCAGGTTAGGTAAAGCAGGGTCATGGGCCGATAGCGTCGCTAGTTGCTCTGGCTGAATAGACCAGTAAGTAGCCCGAGCTAAAGGCTGAAAACCATTCTGTCGATATAGCGCCAGACCAAACTTGTCGTTGACATCAGTTTCACTCAGCCAATATTGCGCTTCTCGGATATTTTCAAAGCAATAGCGCAATAGCCGCGAGCCTACGTCCATCGCCAGGCGAGGAGATTTGTCCTTTGCAGGGTTCTCTGATGAGCCATCTTTGGCCGCTTTCTGAGCCAGATTTACCAGCATCCGGTCAATTTTCCAGGTGCTGAGCGTGCGGTTAAAGGGCGAAACCTGAATCATGCCTTGCAAGTGACCATCAGCCTCGGCGACAAAGGCCGAGAACAGATACTGCAAGGGATTAGGGAATAGCGTCAGCGCCTTGAGCGGGCCATACCAGCGACGGAGCTGCTGAATGTATTGCTCAAACTCTGGCGACTCGGTTGAATTGGACGTAATTTCGGTCGCGCCACTGGCTCGCAAACTATCCAAATCACGCAGGTGAATAGATCGGATAGAAAGTCCGGCTTCTGAAGAAGTGTTTCGAGTCATAGGTACTCCGTGTAGTCTGCGGATGATCGGCTGTTCTACTGTATACGGACGGATCTTTACAACGCCTTTAGGACGCCTTTAGGACGAATCAAGACCACCGGGGTTTGCTCGTCGGCATTGCCCGCCGGGTTGTCAATCAGTGCCTGAACCAGTAGCTGCTGATCGGTATTGGCAGTCGCTGCTAATATTTTAACTGCTTTCAAATCATTCACGTCTACGATCGCAGCTTTTAGCCCTGTTGCCTGATAAATGCTGTCTACCAAACGCTGGGCATGTGCTGGCCCCAGCACAATGAACTGATCGAACGGTGGCAGCGTGCCAGTGACATCGTCAATCAACCGGGCTTGCTCGCCAGCTAGCTGGTAAAACATCCCAGGCTTGCCACAGACCTTGGCTACCGCCCCAATCGCAAAGGCCGACGCCACCTGCCAAGCGCCTGAAATGTCAATCAGGGTTTGCATACCGCAAGCGGTTGCCAGGCTAGAGGTCGGCATAAAGTAATAGCATAAACGCTTGGCCAGCCAGCCAGGGTGAACCGTTGTCGGGTGACGCAGCCGCCCCTGCATAATTGCGACGGGTGTTTCACCAATGGTGACGATATCGCCGGGCTGAGCGCAGGGCTGAACGTAATTTTTGACGATTTCGACCGTGTCGTCCAAATTGGTGAGCAAATGAGTAGGCACGGGCAAAATATGCGCCACGCTGTTTTCGCGCCAGTGAGTTGCTGCTTCGGGTTTCGGAAATTTGAGCGGCACTATGAGATGGCCAGTTTTAGGAATACGACCTTCTGGGCCATAGGTGATGTAGTTTACTTTTAGCCAAAGCGACTTTAGCTGACTGAGGTCAGGGCCGGTAATCTCTACATCCAGCCTGGCTTTGGTCGCCTTGCCTACTTTGACAATATAGGCAAACCAGTAGTTATCTGGCCGGGCCGGAAAGTCTTCATGCTGCGGAGTGAACTTTGTTTTGACCTCGATGCCGTCTAGCGAGTCGCCCGAGAGCAGTTCGTAATCGACTTTGACTTCTGGGATGAATATTTCTAGGGCGCGGGTGCGGTTAGAAAATACGGTGTCGAGCGTGAGGGCGTAGCGGGTTTTCTCGTAAGTTGTGATCTCCCAATCGGTCGCGCTTAGATTCAGGTCGTTGCCGGGGCGCTGGCGGTATTGCCATTCGATCAATAGGTAGGCCGCTATGCCGATGAAGATCAGCACCGCGATCAGATTGCCAATGATGTCTGCGATCGCTTCCATTCCTACTCTTGCGCTCCTAAACCCAGATCCTTACGCCCCAGATTGTATGTGATCGTTGTAACTAGAGCGTGGATTCGCCAAAATTGCCTAATGATTGCCTAATGATTGTCTAGAGCAGATTAAATAATGCATCGTCTAGCTCGTAGCCCAGCATTTGGGTCATGAATTTGAGACGCGATCGCCCCTCAATCCCGGTTGCCTTCAGCCAGGCATCCAAGACAAACACCTTGCTCATCACAAATATTTCTAGCGCCTCGGGGTTATAGCGAATGCCATCCATCGCATTGAACTGGTGCGGTACCAGCATTGCCGTGTAGCGACTCAGCTCGCCCGATTCCCAATCGAGGTATAGCGGCATCCAGGGGTATCGGGCATTGAGACGAATAAACCACAGACGCACTTCTGGAATTTCTGATAGCTCACGCGGATCGCTTTCCTCTCGCGGAAAATCAATTTCAAAGCTGAAGGTTAAATCGGGGTTGGCCATGGCTGACGGGCTGTTGAGCAAAGGATCAATGACTTGGGCAGCGGGGGTGAGATCTAAAGATTGAAGATGAGCGGAGTTGAGCGCGATCGCCTGTTTCATAGCAGCCATCAACTGACACCGACAGATACCAGCAGATTAAAAGTGAACGTCTTCCATTCTGCCAGCCAAACTGCCAATCAAATGCTTTAGCAAGGTGTTCTAAGATTGGAAAGGTTTTTTCAGTGATCGCCATGGCTACCCCCTCCACCCGTGACCACATTCGGGTTTGCATCACCCTCGGCACCCGCCCCGAAGCAATCAAGCTAGCCCCCGTCATTCAAACCTTTCAACAGAGACCCGAGTTCGACACCCAGGTCGTCCTCACCGGCCAGCACCGCGAAATGGTCGCCCAGGTAATGGACTTGTTTAACCTGCAAGCCGACCACAACCTCGACATCATGCAGCCCCAGCAAACCCTCAGCGACATCACCTGCCGCAGCCTCAAGGGGTTAGAAACACTGTTCACCCAGCTCCGGCCCGATATTGTCATTTCCCAGGGCGACACCACCACCGCCTTTGCCGCTGCGCTCGCCGCCTTCTATCAGCAAATTCCCGTTGGCCATGTAGAAGCAGGTCTGCGCACCGACAACATTTTGAACCCCTTTCCTGAAGAAGCCAACCGTCGGCTCGTCTCTCAGATTGCCACGCTGCACTTTGCACCTACCGCAACCTCGGTTGTCAACCTCAACGCCTCTGGCGTTTATCAGGGCATCCATCAAACCGGAAACACCGTCATTGACGCACTTCTGACAATGGCCCAAAAAGCGCCCCGCTGCGAAGTCCCCGGCCTCGACTGGAATACTCACCGCGTCATTCTTTCAACCGTGCATCGCCGAGAAAATTGGGGCGATCCGCTCAAAGACATCGCCGCCAGCTTTCTCGAAATCTTAAATCGCTTTCCCGATACGGCCCTACTGCTGCCGCTACACCGTAACCCTACCGTCCGCGAACCGCTTAAAGCCATCCTCGACGCCCATCCTCGCACCTTTTTAGTAGAGCCCCTCGACTACAGCCAGCTCGTCGGGGCGATGAAGCGCTGCACCCTACTACTCACCGATTCTGGGGGACTGCAAGAAGAAGCCCCAGGGCTTGGAAAGCCGGTACTTGTGCTCAGAGAAACCACAGAAAGGCCCGAAGCGATCGAGGCAGGCACCGCCAAATTGGTAGGAACTCACCCACAAAAGGTCGTTGCCGCAGCTACCGAGCTATTGAGTGATCACAAGGCTTATGCAGCGATGGCTAAAGCCGTTAACCCTTTTGGCGATGGTCATGCCGCCGAGCGCATCGCCAGAATCGTCGTCCAGCATTTCAGCTAAGCAAAGAAATTTTACAAAAGGCTATTTAAAACGACTTAAACTATTAAAGAAAAGCTATTCGCCTTCTTTTTTAACTAAGTTCTTCTTAGAAGCTTTTAACTCTTTCCAAAGTTTTTTAATATCATCATAGGCTTCCGCGCTACTGACCTTTCCGCCCGTTTCCAGAGCACAGATCAGCGCTACCCGCTGCGCAAACTCCTGCAAATTAGCATTGAATGCCAAATTTTCGGGGGTGAATTCGCCCTGATAACGACTGCGGGGCATTAAAAACTCTTTTAATTCTTTTTTCTTTTTATCAGGCATTAACTACACTCCTCTATGAGTAAAATGAGTAAAATGAATAGAATAACTGTAAAAACCGACTGTTTATTACTGCTCACTGTAGCAATGTTCGCATCTTCTTAGGCGTGTGAGCAGACCCCAGAGCGCCTCAGGCGTTTATCAATGTGGCATACTCCGCATCAAAATACGTCAGCCATTAAATAGAGAGATTGAGTGAGAAATTAAGCCATACCGCTCTGATTGCCGGAAGCGGAGTGGGTAAGATAATAATATCAACCCTTTTTAGTGTATCTAAAGTTACGTTGGCATCTAACGTAAAGACGTAGCCGGTAACAACGCTGCACTAGAGCTTTCCCACCTGTTGACGACCTTTTTACCCGCTTTGTATCCATGCGTTTAAGCCAAGCGTCCGGTGTGTTTTCTAAGTCTTGCCGGGCACTGTCATCTATTATGAAACGCTCTAGCATTAACTCTTTTAGCCTCAAAGTGGGCTGTTTAGGTTTAGGACTGTCATCATTAGCGGTTTCTCCGGCGATCGCTGCTGAGCGCATTGTATTAAAGGTGGGGCCGCTGCGGCAGGCAATCGAGCTAAGCGATTTAGAAAGCTTTGCCGAAACTGGCGACGTTCCGCCTAGCCTGCGCCTTTACGAACGATTTCTGTCTCCTCAAGTGCAGTTGAGCTTGGGCCAAACATTGGAGCTAGATCCACGCATGAGCGATCGCGTCATCGAAGACGTCCTCCGCTCATCCAACGGCGAACTCCTGGTAGATACCCTTTCACGCCTGGCCCCCAACCTCACCTTGCCCCAATTGCAAGCGGCCATTCGCCTAGCCGCCAGCCAGGCCGACGGTCTCAGCATCCTCGGCGTTTTACGTGCCATCCCCGAAGATACCCTCGAAGTAGATCTCAGTGCAGCCATCGGCCTGATCTCTCAGCTAAACCTTGCTAATTTAGAAAGCCGTTCTCTCAGCGGCGTCCTCGACCAAGAGCTAAAGGTCGCCCTCAGTGCGCCTCTGCCTGACGACATTGACCCAACTGCGTCCGGGACGACTTACGGCATTGTTCAACGCACGCTTTCGCTGCGCGATTTAGATCGTCAGCGGGTGATTCCGGTAGAAGTTCGCTGGAGTCGCGATTCTAGAGAAAGCCAAAACCCGCTGATTGTTATGTCTCACGGGTTCGGCGCAGATCGCTACTTTTTAGACTACATGGCTGAACATTTAGCCTCTCATGGGTTCACGGTGGTCTCCATCGAGCATCCCGGTAGCAACGTACAAGCGCTGCTAGATCTGCCGGTAGATCCTGAGATTGTAGAAGCGCCCAGTCGCCTGCTGCCTGCGACTGAGTTTTTGGATCGGCCTAGAGACGTGAGCTTTGTACTCGATCGGCTGGAAAATCTCAATGGTGGCAACTTCACCTACGAAGCCGCCTTTAATACCGAAAATGTCACGATGGTTGGTCATTCACTGGGTGGCTATACCGGGCTAGCGCTAGCGGGGGCAAAGTTGGACTTGCGATCGCTCCAAACCTTTTGCCAAGACATTCAGCCCTTAGGCGTTTCCCCAGCCGACTGGCTACAGTGCGCAGCCGTTGATTTGCCCGAGCAAGTCGCCGACCTTAGCGACGATCGCATCAAGCAAGTAATGGCGATGAATCCGCTGGTCGGTCAGCTCTTTGGCGAAGCTGGGCTGTCCGACGTCAGCGTTCCTACCCTGCTATTAACCGGTACCCAAGACAGCGTCACACCTACACTCAACCAGCAGCTCACGCCTTTCACGCAACTTGCTGGCCCCAAATATCTACTCGCCGTTATCGGCGGCACTCACCTTAGCGTCGGCGATCCAGACAACGTCAATCCGGCTCTTAGCGAACTGCCCTTTATGTCAGAGTTACGAGGAGAGGATACTGCCAATTTGAGAGAACTACTCAAAGGAATTTCACTGAGTTTTGCGAAGCAAAGCACGCCAGAGGCGAGGCAGTACAAACCTTTTTTGAGCGCCGCGTATGCGCAATCTTTCTCGACACCTGCGCTCCCTTTGCGGCTAACCGAAGATTTGCCTAACAGCGTCCGTAACTGGCTGATGATTGCCGCCCGGCTATCGGCCAGCGTATACCCTAGTCTGACCAATAGGATTGTGGCCCTGGGCTTTTTGAGTGGCATCCAAAGTCGGCACAAATGGCAAAAGGCGATCGCGGTTCATCTCCGGGCCAATCAAGTGGTGACTGCCTTGCGATCGCCCTTTCACTAACCTCGCCCTTTCACTACCCACCACGAATCATTATTCCTTCAGAAAATTTGCGCTTAGAAAATTTGACTTCATCCCATTTTATTTGGTTCCAACCGGCAAGTGGTCTGTAAGAATAGAAGCCTGTTGACATATCGTGTCAGCCCCTTGCAAATAAATTGGCTAAACACTGGAGAAGATCGAATGCCAGATAATCGCAAAAGTCAGGTAGTCACCCAAGGCGTACAGCGGGCTCCTAACCGAGCGATGCTGAGGGCGGTAGGGTTTGAAGATGGCGATTTTAACAAGCCTGTTGTCGGTCTAGCCAATGGCTACAGCACGATTACGCCTTGCAACATGGGCATCAACACGCTGGCCATTCGTGGCGAAGCGGCCCTGCGTGAAGCCGGAGCCATGCCGCAAATGTTCGGCACTATCACCATCAGCGATGGGATTTCGATGGGTACTGAGGGGATGAAATATTCTCTGGTCTCCCGTGAGGTGATTGCCGATTCTATCGAGACGGCCTGCATGGGTCAGAGCATGGATGCGGTGCTGGCAATTGGCGGCTGTGACAAGAATATGCCGGGGGCGGTGATTGCGATCGCCCGCATGAACATCCCTGCTGTCTTCGTCTACGGCGGCACCATTAAACCCGGCCATTTAGATGGCGAAGACCTCACGGTCGTCAGCGCTTTTGAAGCCGTTGGCCAGTACAGCGCCGGCAAAATTAGCAAAGAACGACTCGATGCGGTAGAGCGTCATTCTTGCCCCGGCGCAGGTTCTTGTGGTGGCATGTTTACGGCGAATACGATGTCTTCTGCAATTGAAGCGATGGGGCTCAGCCTGCCCGGTTCTTCGACCATGGCGGCTGAAGATGAGGAAAAAGCAGAAAGCACTGAGAAGTCTGCGTTTACCTTAGTTGAAGCGATTCGGCAGCAAATTTTGCCAAAGGATATTCTGACGCGCAAGGCATTTGAGAATGCGATCGCGGTGATTATGGCCGTGGGCGGATCGACAAATTCGGTGCTGCATTTGCTTGCGATCGCCCATACCATCGGCGTCAATCTCACCATCGACGACTTTGAAGCTATCCGCCAAAAAGTTCCCGTCTTCTGCGACCTCAAGCCCTCAGGCCGCTACGTTGCCACCGACCTGCACAAAGCAGGCGGCATCCCCCTAGTGATGAAAATGCTGCTCAACGAAGGACTTCTCCACGGCGACGCCCTCACCGTCAGCGGCCAAACCATTGCCGAAGTTCTTGCCGAAGTCCCCGACCAGCCTTCAGCCGATCAAGATGTCATCCGCCCCTTCAATAATCCGATGTATCCCCAGGGCCACCTCGGCATTCTCAAAGGCAACCTTGCCCCTGAAGGCTGCGTTTCCAAACTTACCGGCATCAAAAACCGCAGCATTACCGGCCCCGCCCGCGTCTTTGAATCCGAAGAAGACTGCCTCGACGCCATTCTGGCCAATAAAATCAAGGCAGGCGACGTGATTGTCGTGCGTTACGAAGGGCCAAAAGGTGGGCCAGGAATGCGCGAAATGCTTGCCCCCACCTCCGCCATCATCGGCGCTGGCTTAGGCGATTCTGTGGGTCTGATTACTGACGGTCGCTTCTCAGGCGGCACCTACGGTATGGTCGTCGGCCACGTGGCCCCAGAAGCAGCCGTCGGCGGCACCATCGGCCTTGTCAAAGAAGGTGATTCCATCACTATCGACGCCGACAAACTCTTACTACAAGTCAATGTCTCCGACGATGAACTTGCCCGGCGCAAAACTCAATGGAGCCCACCAAAACCTCGCTATGAACGTGGCGTATTGGCAAAGTACGCCAGGCTGGTTTCTTCGAGCAGCAAAGGCGCAGTGACTGACAAAGATCTTTTCTGACCGTAGAGAGAATTAATGAGTACAGAGGAAGCAAACACCTATGCTTCCTCTATTTAGCCTGGACATACGTAACAATAGAAGGGTGTCTCTGTGAGCGATAAAGGCTCTATAGAGTTTGAGTGGGATGAAGCAAAAAACCTTGCGAATATTCGCAAACACCGAATTGATTTTGCTGATGTTCCTAAAATGTTTGATGAGCCTATGTCGATTGAACTTGACAGTCGAATTGGCTATGGTGAGGATCGCTGGGTTGGAGCTGGATTCTTGTTAAGTGGCATAGCAGTGGTTGTGTGGACAGAGCGATTAGGTAAGACGATCCGAATTATTTCAGCACGAAAGGCAAATCGGTATGAGCGCAAACAATTCGAAAAATACCTCAAAAACTGACTGGGCTGCGTTAGAGGCAATGACGGATGATGACATTGACTATACTGATATTCCACCTCTGACCGAAGAGTTCTTCAAAAATGCAACTCTGCGTATTCCAGCGAGTCAGGCACGTGACTGGGTGAAGCTAGAACCAGGCATTATCGAGTGGTTTCAGGCACAAGGTACTGACTATAAAGCTTTAGTCAATCAGGCTTTGCACAACTACATAGCGGATCACAGCAGTCGAAACGGCGGTTAGTACCGATTTTTTCCATCCAAGAGATCTGACAAAAGAAGCCCGTTCGGGCAACGGAAAGGAGCGCTGGCATGGAAGCGATAATCGCTAGTGGCAATTTATCTTGAGTTTGTGTGGGTCTCTTCAAGTTTTTGTGAAGTGTACGAGGGTGTGTACATATTGCTTTCGCTTTAATCTTCCTAAAGATAGAATCTTGGCGGCTCTATTAAGTAAGGAACACTCCTGCCATGATCGTTAAATTAGGATTGACAAGCTTCGTTTCTGCTACGTGCATACTACTCTCCACTCAAGTCTCTGCATCTGCCAATCCTTTCGGCGGCATTCTAGATGCTGTTAATCAAGTCAATAGAACCGTCAACTCTGTTGACAGAACTATCAACGGAACTCGCTACACCATTAACAGTCTGAGTGAAACCTTGGGTCTCAACTCTAGCGCCGCCGGAAATAGTGATGACCCGACTACTCAGGTACTGCAACTGTATCAATCTTGGTACAAAGATCTAGATGCTTCAGAGCAAGAAACGGTCTCTTGGCTAGTAATGGAGAACGCAAAGAATCAGGTTGTTGGCTTTGACACTGTTTCCAGCAGCGATTGGTTCCTACAAAAGCCTGCCGCAGATCAGTCTCAAGTAGCGGCGACCTTCTTCCAGCTTCAAAGCCTCCTTGACGCCAGCGCTCAAGACCGCAACCGCTTTTTGGGGTTTGCGTTCTGTGTGAACTCTGGTAGCGAAAGCTGTGCGATGTAGTCCGTAGCTGCATCGAAGATAGAATAATTTGTGGGCTCTGATAGGAAACGTAAGGCGTTTTTTGTTAGAGCCTTTTTTGTAGCTATCAAAACCCCGTTTGTGTTGGGCTTGAGCGTAGCATCATTACTTTATAAGCATGCGAAGGTGTGTTTTGATAAAGATGAGGCGTGATAACAAGCCTTGATCAAATCAACGAGTTTAGTTGGGCGATCGCAAAAAAATTTCAGCCAAAGAAAATCATTCTCTTTGGCTCCTATGCCCATGGCAAACCGAACCAGGACGCAGACGTTGATTTGCTAGTGGTTTTGCCATTTGAGGGCAAATCGGTTCAAAAGACGATACCATGATCGCTTACACAACTCACGATTGCGCCAGGACACCCTTTAGATTGCAGTGCCACCCGCTTCTACAGAAATGTCTTCTGTAAGCTTGACGGAGTCAAAAAGCTGAAATTGGCTCATATTTACTAACCGCCTGATAAGATTTTGGGAACTGCGGTGACGAATCGAGCAACGGATTCTCCTGTAAGCACTGTCCAGATGGTCTTGACATACCGAGCTTTGCCGGATGGGCCTGTGATCAAGATAACGGACTGGTAGCGATCGCCATACCTATTGGGCGTAGTCGCTTCAAAGTTACCTGGGGCCACCTGAGCTAAGATAGCCTCCCTTACTGGCTCCGCACTATCGAATCTTAGAATTCCGCGCCTTTCGTTTATCGCCCCCTTCTCCGGGTGCAGTAGAGTGGCTGAATAGGTACTTAGCTTTGGCCAAAGGAACTTCTAACCGTTTGACTACCATGATGCGTACGGGCTAATTGTTTGTGGCGATCGCTGCATTTTTCGCACAGCCCGGTTGATTCATTTGAGAAAGCCGCTCTTAATTCTTGTGAAAAGTCAGTACAACTTGAGCCAAGAGCCTTTATCCTACATCTCTTAGCCAAAATACTCTTTAATTGCGATAACCCTTGCAGATGACACCTTCTGACAAAGCTTCTCCCAGAGTTCTAATTTACGACACTACGCTCAGAGACGGCATCCAGCGTCACGGTATCGCCTGCTCGCTCGAAGACAAAATCAAGATTGCTAAAAAGTTAGATCAAATCGGGGTGCCATTTATTGAAGGCGGATGGCCAGGGGCAAACACGGTCGATACGCAATTGTTTGAATACTTCCAAAAAGAACCGCTGGAAAACTCGCAGATGGTAGCGTTTGGCTCTACGCGGCGGCCTTATCAAAGCGCTTCAGAAAACAAACTGCTAAAGGCACTGCTGGACGCCAACACCCTGTGGCTGACCATCTTCGGCAAGTCGTGGGATCTGCATGTAACCGATGCGCTGAAAGTGAGCTTGGGTGAAAACCTGGCGATGATTCAGGACTCGGTTGAATTTTTGCGGGCAAACGGGCGGCGCGTCATTTACGACGCAGAGCATTGGTTTGACGGCTATAAGGCTAATCCTGAATATGCGCTGGAGACCCTGGGAGCGGCGCTAAGGGCTGGGGCGGAATGGCTGGTGCTATGTGATACGAACGGTGGGACGTTGCCGAAAGAGATTGGCGCGATCGCCCAAAAAACCCAAACCTGGCTCCAAAACCATCCCTTACAAAACCACACGAAGATAGGCATTCACACCCACAACGACAGCGGTACCGCCGTCGCCGGTGCCCTCGCCGCCGTTGATGCCGGGGCCACCATGGTTCATGGCACTATTAACGGCTACGGCGAGCGCTGCGGAAACGCCGACCTGTGCAGCGTCATTCCCGACCTGCAACTAAAAATGGATCGCCAGTGCCTAGCTCCTGCACAGCTCTTGGCCCTTACCCAAACCAGCCGATTCATTAGCGAAATCGTCAATCTCGCCCCAGACGATCACGCCCCCTACGTTGGGCGCTCTGCCTTCGCCCACAAAGGCGGCATCCACATCAGCGCCGTCAAACGCAATCCCAAAACCTACGAGCATATTCGCCCCGAAGACATCGGCAACAATCGGCATATTGTGGTCTCTAGCTCCTCCGGCGGCAGTACCATTCTCGCCAAAGCCCAAAGCTATAACATCGACCTTCACAAAGACGATCCCGCCGTTCGCCGTATCGCTAACAGCGTCAAAGAGCTAGAAAGCAGAGGCTACCAGTTTGAAGCGGCTGAAGCTAGTTTTGAAATGTTAATGCTGAAAGAGCTAGGCAAACATCAGCCGATGTTTCAGCTCAAGGGCTTTGAAGTCACTTACGACGTCCTGCAATCAGATGTGCAGTGCAACATCGGGGCAAGGGCCACTGTCAAAGTCTGCGTTGGAGGTGAAGACGTACTAGAAGTCGCCGAATGTATCGGGCCGGTCTCGGCTCTTGACAAAGCCCTGCGTAAAGCACTGGTGCGGTTTTACCCGATTATCGAAACCTTTCACTTAACCGATTACAAAGTCCGAATTCTCAACAGTGAGGCCGGAACAGCCGCCAAAGTTCGCGTTTTGGTAGAGTCCAGCAATAAACATCAGCGCTGGTCAACCCTTGGCGTTTCGGTGAATATTCTAGAAGCCTCCTTTCAGGCCGTAGCTTCAGGCATAGAATATGGCCTCTACCGTCTAGCCCCTGTACTGGCAAAATAGATATCACAGCAAAAATAAAGGCAAAAAAAGGAGCCATCAGTAATGGCCCCAGTCAGCTATCTCGTTCAAAAATTGATAGGTTTCTCTGCGCTAAAAACGCTAGTCCAAGTAGCCCATCAAAGTCACGGGATCTTCGTCAATATCGTTACTGGCAATCGGTCGGTGACCGGGCAACACGTCCAAGTCAGAAATTCGTAGGGTGCTGACAGCAACCGGGCGATGGCCGGGCAAAGAATCAGTCGTTGAAATTTCAAAGGAATTAGACATCACGGGACGACGGCCTGCCGAAGAAAGGGAGTCCACTACGTCAATCTCGCTCAGAGAAATGGGCCGATGATTAGGCAAAGAGTCTGACTCGACCACGCGGGTATGGTCGGACAGCTCAATAATTTCGTTCTTAGAAGCCTTGACCAGTCCGCCTTTGCCAGCAGACTCTTCCTTCTTGGCAGCCGGGGAAGCGGCTGGGGCTTTCTTTCGAGTTTGAGATGCGGGTGTACTCTTAGTACCGTTTTCTTCGTTGCTGCTCATGTACATTAAACCTTCTTGCTATTGGCGGAACCCTGCCAAACTCAACAATCCTAACAAAAATATCCTTGGCAAAGATATCCCTACAGAGACAATTGGCTGACTGATGTGGCTGGTGGTGTGGTTATTTTGCCTAAATTAATCGGCTAATCGGCGTGTTTATAGACAATCCTTAAGGAAATATTATAGATGAAAACCTGCCTGAATCAGTTTACGAAAGGTTATGAATCTCATAAACCAGGCGGCGGCTGTGTGCAGCAATACAAACCAAACGCTATAATAAGGGCATCACACGGGGCTGAAACGGTTTCGACGTTTTAACGAAAGTCGTGTTGTGATTCAGGTCAAGAGTGAGCCCACTCTTGTAAATAAAGGCTCAAACTTAAAGATACATGCAAACGACATCGTACCTTTTGCTCGTAAGCGCGCTCTTGTAGCTGCCGCCTAACAACCTCTTATAGGTTCGAGCGTCTGTGGTTGTGACCCCGTTAATCAACTCGGACTAAACCCCCAACGGGTGCTCTGGCAAACTTTCTTTGGTGGGTGCGCCAGCTAAGACTTTCACTGAAGCATCCTGTTTCCGGGACAATGGAAAACTCCCGCCCTGAGGATTAGAAGGGCTATACCTGTGAATGAGCGATACGTGATTACTTGAAGCGGACACGGGTTCGACTCCCGTCAGCTCCATACTGCCACCCGGCAAAATAGAAAAGGGGAGACATTTGGCTTGTCTCCCCTTTTGCTTTGTAGATATATTGGCTAGCCTATTGCAGTGAGCTAATAGCCACCGTCACCAACATGGCATTGATGATATAAAACACGCTGACTACCTGCAATTCCGACCAGCCGGACAGCTCGAAATGGTGGTGTAAGGGGGCCATCTTGAAAAGACGCTTGCCTTTGCCATCGGGGCCTTTGGTCGCTTTGTAGTAGCCGACTTGAAGAATGACGGAAAGTGTTTCAGCGAAAAATAGCAGGGTGACTATCAGCAAACCAAACAGGTTGCCGCTGAGAATGCCGACCGCCGCCAAAGCGCCTCCTAGCGCGAGCGAGCCCGTATCACCCATAAAGACTTTGGCCGGGTTGCGGTTATGAACCAAAAAGCCAAGACAGGCACCGCTCAGCGCTGCGCAGAACATCATCAGGTCGGGGTGCGTCGGTGCAATCAGAGCGCCTAAGCCAAATAAAGAGACCGCGCCTGTGCCGCCCATTAACCCATCGACACCATCTGTGAGATTGGTCGCATTGCTTTCGGCAACGAGAACAAAGCCAGCCAAGGGCCAAAACAGCAGGCCCAAAGGAAGAGTGAAGCCAAGGGGCAGTGCTACAGACGTAATGTCAGCCGATTGCGAAGCCGTTGCCCAGAGGCAAAAGACTGCGGCGAAGCTGATTTGCAACGCTAGTTTCAGTTTGGGAGAAATGCCCTGGTTAGAGCGGCGGCGCATGACCTGCCAATCATCCAACCAGCCAATGCCAGCGTAGGCGAGTGTTAGCAAGCTCACGGCGACCGTGGCGGTAGAAAAGCCTGTCAATATCAAAGCGAGCAAAACCGCTGCTGGAATAAAAAAGATACCCCCCATAGTTGGAGTACCTGCTTTTTTAAGGTGAGCCTGCGGCCCATCTTCTCGAATAAACTGTGCGGCTTTCAGCCGCCGCAAAATCGGTAGCATTGCGTACCCGACCAAAGCCGAAAGTGTCGCACCTAAAATTATGGGCACCGTTAGGCTGGCGCTACCGAACCCAATGGCGCGTTCAGCAGCGCTGTCTAACCCTATGGCAGAGGCTAGCAAACAGGCGGCCAATAGCATGGAGAGCATGGCCCCTGAGAGACCTGCCGACTTTGATGAAAACCTAGCGTCCACAATAACTTTTCCTTCACTTACCACACACCGTTCCCATATTTCACTGTAGCTTTACATTGCGATCGCAAAGAACTTCACGCGCGAAGTCAAAAGCCAGTCATCTCAGCGCCTTGCCAGGCCGGGAAACCTGGCCGCACCCTGTTGTATCTATCCCGTCATGCCCTTGCAGTCAATAAATAAGCAGCGGAAGCTAGGCGAAGAGTTTTCCCCTAATCGCCGCCTGCTAACCTTACCGAGGTTGACCCTTGCTAGCCAGCCCTATAAAGCTGAGCGCACAGGTCTCGCAAAAGACAAAATATCAGGAGTCGTCGTCATCCAATGACATTTCATCATCGTCAGTATCGTCGTCTTTGTCTTCATTGGCCATCAAATCTGCAAGTTCTTCGGGTTCGGGCTCATCGCCGACGCTATCAATCGGTTCGCGCGGGATGAGTCGGCCAGTGCCTTCTAACCAATTAAGGATGGAAGAATCTTGCTGAAGCGGAATAATATCAGCAGGATTTTGGCGAGGAATTTGACGGACAGATGGATTAAAGTCGCTCATGAAGCAGATAACCGAATCGGGCGGACTAAAGAAAATGCACTTCAGGTTTAGAGGGCTTTTGGGCGGCTACACAGCCCGGTGGGGCAGTTCCGTATATTTACTTAACAACGGGTTAATAAATGTACAGCGCGATCGCCTGCATAATCTCCCTGCTAAACAGTTGACTCACAGCGCCATAAATAAAATTCGGCGAAGCGTCAATGCAAAAGTGATTAATTTACATTACCACCGCATTAATTACATCGAATAGTAAGTCGTGTCAATATTTAGAATGTTTTTTCTTAATACTTCGAGCGAGCTGTGCCGAACTGGCCTGAGCCCGTTAGGGTATGACTACTATGCTGAGCAAAAATGACCTGAGAAATGCGATTGCCTCTACCAATCGAGGCATTTCAGCTACCGACAGTGACAGGCAGGCGATCGCGAGTGCAATCGCCCGCGTAGAAGATCGCAACCCTACGCCAGAGCCCCTTGCCGCCCCAGAGCTACTGGCTGGCGACTGGCGATTGCTATACACCAGCAGCAAAGATTTGCTGAATATAGACCGGGTGCCCTTAGCGCAACTGGGCGAAATTTATCAATGCGTCCGGCCAGCGCGATCGCGCCTTTACAACATCGCGGAAGTCAACAGCCTGCCCTACTGCGAAAGCCTGGTGTCGGTCGTCGCCAGCTTCGAGCCTGCAACCATGCCAGAAGCCAGTGACACCCCCTCCACCCGCCGCGTCAATGTCAAATTCAACCGAGGCGTAATTGGCTTACAGCGCCTGCTTGGCTACCAGTCACCCGCCCAATACATTGACCAACTAGAAGCCACCGATAAAATGAACCTGCTTCAAGGCATCGACTTCGCCATCAACTCCGAGCGCCAACAGGGCTGGCTAGAAATTACCTATCTAGACAAAGATCTACGCATTGGTCGAGGCAATCAAGGCAGTTTATTCGTACTAACCAAGTAAACGCCACGCCCCCTTCATCGTTCATCCTTATCTCTCGCCCAATGCGCCCTCTCTCTCAAAGCCACCTCACCCTACTATCCGCCTGCCCGCGCAAATATCAGTATATTTTTTTTGACGGCCTCTCTGGCCCATCCACCTACGAGCAGCAGGCCACGACTCACTGGGGCAGTCAGTTCCACCTGCTAATGCAGCAGCGAGCGCTCGATTTACCCGTGGAGGTACTTTCTACAGCGGATGCGGAAATGGCCGCAAGTTTGGCAGCGCTCGCCAAAGCCGCACCAGATGTGTTCAAACATTTGCCTACAGTTCACATTGCCCAGCCGCACCAAAGTTCTGATCCAAATAGCTTCAGCCAAAGCGAGCACAAACGGACGCTGATCTTCAACGATTATTTGCTGACGGTCGTTTATGACCTGGTCGTGTGTTCACCCGAAGCAGGACAAATTTTTGACTGGAAGACGCACCAGAGGCCGCCGCGCCCAGAATGGCTGCAAAACGATTGGCAAACGCGGCTGTACCTTTACGTGCTGTGTGAAACAACCGCGCTGAGCCCAAAGCAGCTATCAATGGTCTACTGGTTTGTTCGACTCACCCCCCCGACAGACGCAGCACCAGACGCAGCACCCAGCTTTTATCGGTTTGGCTATAGTGAATCTCAGCATGATCAAACTCGGCGTGATTTGCAGGCGCTTACAGACGAGCTGACAAAAATGAGGGCACAAGGTTATTTCCCAAAGGTGGCAGTAGAAAAAGGGCTGTGCGATCGCTGCCCTTTTAATGTTAGGTGCGATCGCATTCCCCCCAACTCCGCGATCCCCACAGACCCTTACCACCTGCTAAAAGCAGCCAGCCAGCTCACCGCCGACAGCGTAGAAGAAATCCCGCTGTAAAGGAAATCCTGCTTTAAAGCGCTATGCTTAATCATCTCTGCTGCATAGTCGCTACCGATATTTCCACGCCCTTGTTGCCGCTCACCTGACCTTATGGAAGCGCCCTTCGAAATTACGCTGCAAATCGTTCTAACCGTCTTAGCGGGGATCACCGCGCAGGTGGTAGCAGCGTACTTGAAGCTACCTAGCATTATCTTGCTGCTGATCTTTGGCGTTGCCATGGGCGCAGATGGATTAGGCTGGCTTTCACCGCAATCCTTAGGGGTTGGGCTAGAGGTCATCGTCTCGCTATGTGTAGCGCTCATCCTCTTTGAAGGGGGCCTCAACCTAGAACTAAAAGAGGTCGGCAAGGTCTCCGGCAGCCTGCGTAACCTGATTACGATCGGCACCTTTATTACCTTAGTAGGCGGTGGCGCGGCAGCCCACTGGCTAGGCGAGTTTCCCTGGTCTATTGCCTTTTTGTATGCCTCGCTGATAGTGGTTACCGGCCCTACTGTCGTCACCCCCCTCCTCAAACAAGTCGGTGCTACGCGCAAAGTGGCCACCCTGCTAGAAGGCGAAGGCGTCCTGATTGACCCAGTAGGCGCAATTTTGGCTGTTGTCGTCCTCGATATCATTCTCAATGGTGATACCGACCCAGCTTTTATTCTTGGGGGTTTGTTAGCCAGGCTGGGCATTGGCGTGATCATCGGCGGCGGCGGCGGCGCATTGATGGCACTGCTATTAAAAAAAGCCGACTTTCTTTCAGAGGAGTTGCGTAACCTGGTCGTACTTGCAGGCATTTGGGGGCTGTACGGCTTAGCTCAAAGTGTCCGCGACGAATCGGGGCTAATGGCGACGGTAGCGGCTGGCATTGTCGTCCGCGCCATTTCTATTCCTGAAGAGCGATTGCTGCGACGGTTTAAAGGTCAGCTCACCATCTTTTCAGTCTCGGTGCTGTTCATATTGCTCGCCGCCGATCTTTCCATTGCCAGTATGTTCGAGCTAGGGCCAGGATCGGTGCTGACAGTGCTGACTTTAATGCTGATAGTACGCCCCATCAACGTGGTGGTATGCACCTGGAACAGCGATCTTAACTGGCGAGAAAAAGCCTTTATGAGCTGGATATCGCCTAGAGGCATTGTGTCGGCGTCGGTGGCATCGCTGTTTGCGATTTTGCTGACCGAGCGAGGCATCAACGGTGGCGACTCAATTAAGGCACTAGTATTTTTAACTATCATCATGACGGTATTTGCCCAGGGGCTGACCGCCCGGAGCTTTGCTCAGCTATTGGGCGTAACCTCTGACAGCGCTACGGGTGTCGTCGTCGTTGGCTGCAATCCGCTAGGACTTGCCATGGGTCGCTTGTTTAAAGATCGCGGCGAATTGGTGGTGATGATCGACACCGACGAGGCAGCTTGTGAAAAGGCCAAAGAAGAAGGGTTTACAACATACGTCGGCTCGGCGCTGAATGAGGAAATTTTAGAAGATGCAGGGCTGAGTTCAATTGGCACATTTTTGGCGATTACGAACAATGGCGAAGTCAATTCTGTGATTGCGGAAAGGGCACAGGAGGAGTTTGCACCGCCCAGGGTATTTGCGGTCATGCCCCGAACCGATGCCAGCGAAGCCGAAGACAAGAGTCGCGGCGAATTGCGAACCCCCAGAATGCCTGTCAAGCAGTGGAATACCTTTATCACAGACGATGCCGTTGAACGGGGCGTTTACGAATTTACGGAAGCAGGGATAAAAGCGCAACGCCAGCAGGTCAATAAGCTCATTCAAGAAGGGGACATGGTGCCTTTGGTAACCGAGCAGGACGGCAAGCTAGAGGTGGCTTTGGGCGGCAAGCAATGGCAGGCAGACAGCAAACTCATCTATCTGCTGCATGACCCCACCCCTCAACTCATCAAGCGGCTGTCGGGCATGCGCAAACCGTCGCGGCAGCTAGTGAAGCCTGTCGCCGAAGAGCCAGAGCCAGAAGAACCAAACCAGAACAAGCGTAAGAAATCTAAGCAGCCATCTAAAGAAGCGGCTAAACCAGAGAAAAAGCCAGAGAAAAAACTGAAACAAAAGCTAGGAGAGCAGATAGAAAAGCTGGAGAAGCTCGCCGCAGATAGTCGAGGCTCGGCGCAGTCGTCCGATCCGCCATCCTTAGATACCCCCGAAACAACCCAGCAGGATTAAGTGGTCTTAGCCCAGCAGATAGCGAACCACAAAGATAGCGGCCAGCACCCACAAACCCCAGGAGATTTCGCCGCCTTTACCCTGAAAGAGTTTAACCAGTGGATAAGCAATCAATCCCATCGCAATGCCTTCGGCAATCGAAAAGCTGAGCGGCATAATAGCGATTGTCAAAAAGCTCGGTAGCGCCTCTGCGGGATCGTCCCATTTGATGTTGCGGACGCCACCAATCATCAGACTGCCGACAACGATCAGCGCCGGGGCCGAGGCCACGCTAGGGATACCTGCTAGTAAGGGAATAAACAAACTAGAGAGCGCGAATAGCAGCGAGACAACAATGGCCGTAAAGCCGCTGCGCCCGCCTTCTGAAATACCGGAGGCCGATTCTACGTAAGTCGTCACCGTAGAGGTGCCCAGTACAGCGCCTGCTGTAGTGCCGACAGCATCAGCCATCAGGGCCTTTTCCGCGCCGGGGAAACGCCCGCTTTTATCAATGTAGCCCGCTCGACTGCCCAGTCCGGCTAGCGTACCGATCGAATCGAACAGATCTACGAACAACAGCACGAAAATAATGCTGGCCGCATCTAGCAAGTTGACGCGCCATAGACTGCCAAGCCCCACAAACGCTTGACCGAAGAGATCGACGGGCAGCGCTGGAATAGCGATAATTCCTGCAGGCAGAGGTGTAATACCAAAGCCCCAGGCGAATAGGGCGGTCGCGAGAATGCCCCATAGTAAAGCGCCTGTGATTCTTCTGGCCATGAGGGCGGCGGTGACGCCTAGGCCCAATAGCGCGATCGCACTCCCACCCAAATGAAAATCGCCTAACCCAGTTAAAGTGGCCTCGTCAGCGACAATTAGCCCCGAGCCTTGCAGCGCAATGTAGGCAATAAACAGGCCAATGCCCGCCGTCGTCGCATGTTTAATGCAGTCGGGAATGAGAGTGATGATGCGCGATCGCACATTCGTCACCGTCAGCCCAATAAAGATCAACCCCTCAATAAACACCGCCCCCAGGGCAGCCCGCCAGTCGATCCCTAAGCCCAACACCACCGTAAACGTAAAGTAAGCGTTGAGGCCCATCCCCGGCGCAAGGCCAAACGGCAGCCTGGCGTAGAAACCCATAATGGCGGTGGCGATCGCCGCCGGAAGTGCCGTGGCGATCGCCAGCTCACCAAACAAATCCCCTGGCGCTTCTAGATAGATCGCATCCGACAAAATGCCTGGATTAACCACCAAAATGTAAGCCATCGTGACAAACGTCGTCACCCCAGCAATCGTTTCCGTTCGCCAGTTTGTGCCCAAGCCCTCAAAGTCAAAAAACTTGGCCACCTTTTGATGAAATCCAGGCGACGGTGCATCATTCATATTGTGGGTAGCTCCAGCACGTCTCTATTCACAATTACAGTCTCCGCCGGGATAACCCGCTCACCCCAAAAATCTATCAGTAGCAAGACAAAACTACATCAACCACTGACTCCATTCGCTCACCACGGCTGGCGATCCATACCAGGTTCGATTGGGCCGAGGTGAATGAAAAACATTTTCTATCGTGCGGTTAGTCGCGCCTGCTAACTGCGCTGCGGCCACAGGCACAATGCCATCACCCCACACAAAGCCATCGCCAACCGTCAGCCGATAGCTGTTAAAGGTAAACCAGTCCGCCTGTTTCCCTTCAACCGCCTTACCGGCAACGCAGACGTAGCTCACATCGCCATAAAAAGCGCCGGGATAAGTGTTGTTCACAAAGTCTAGATTGCGCTTTGTCCAGCGCTCTTGACTGATATGGGGCGTGCCCAGGGTAATCAGGGTGTCAACATGGGATCTGGCGGGTCTAGGTAGGGTGCGATCGCGATCGCTACGATGAATGTTGTAAGGCACCTCACCCAGATAAATTCGAGCAATCCAGCCCCCTGCCGAGTGAGCGACTAAATTAATCCGGTTGCAGCCCCAATCCATCATCGCCCGTTGCGCCGTAGCATCCAGCGCCTGAATGATATTGGTCACCGAGCGCCCGCCCAGCGTTGGCAACCAGTCGCGTCGCCGCAAAGGCACCGTCACAGCCGGAAATCCTTTGTCAGCCAGCGCCTGTTCCATTTCCAGGTAAGGCCGAGCGCTGGCCAGATAGCCCGGCAAAAGTACCGTCGGTAAAGGCATAAAAAAATGGGTCAAAAACGCCTGATAGACAGACTCTGAGCAAACTTAACTAATCATATTAAGCCATAGTATTAGCTTATACCTTAAGCTGACCAAACACCTTGCAGAACCCATCGTCTAGTCCGCCGTCTGGCACTACCCCTGGCACACTCTATGGCATCGGTGTCGGCCCCGGTGACCCAGAATTGATTACCGTCAAAGCCCTGAAGTGTTTGCAGAGCGCACCTGTAATTGCCTTTCCTTCAGGGCGAGACGGCAACCCTGGCACCGCCGAACGCATCATTGAGCCCTGGCTTTTGCCCACTCAACAGCGTTTGCCCCTGCATTTTCCTTACGTGCTAAATCCACAGCAGCTCGCGAGCGCATGGCAGCAAGCCGCTGTGACCGTATGGCCTTACTTACAGGTAGGAAATGTTGTATTTGCCTGTGAAGGAGACGTCAGCTTTTACGGTACCTTTACCTATCTAGCGCAGAATTTGCAGCAGCAGCATCCTGAGGTCAAGGTGGAGGCGATCGCAGGCGTTTCCTCACCCATGGCCGCCGCTGCTGCCCTCGGCATTCCACTCACTTGCCAATCTCAACGGCTGACCGTTCTGCCCGCGCTATATACCCTACAAGACTTAGAATCTGCTCTGAACAATGCCGAAATCATCGTACTAATGAAAGTTAGCAGTGTTTACGCCCAGATATGGAAAATACTGGCCGCCCGCAACTTACTAACCAATAGCTATGTAATTGAAAATGCCACCCGCCCCGAGCAAAAGATCTATACCCACTTGCAGAACCACCCTGACTTAAAACTGCCTTACTTCTCTTTATTGATCGTACAGACCTGAAAAATGGGAGCCCCCCAAAAGGTTGTAAGAATCTTGGTTACCGACTTATTCGGCAATCTCGACCTAAAACTGGCATAGATCCCCCTCAGCATTTCCATGAAAATAGCCTATTCTTAAAACACCTTTTCCAGGGTAGATCCGTCAGCAAAACCTCAACCCTGACCAAGTCATCCCCTCTCAAACCGCTTCAGATCCCCAAGACCCTATGGCTCTCCCCCCTCGCCTAAAATCAGCCCTTCGTCCCGCCGCCAAAGTAGGCAAAGTCATCAGCCCTACTGGCGTCGGCGTTTTGCTATCAGTCGGAGCCCACGCCGCCCTGCTGATCTTTGGCCCCCAAACCGATCTCTCGTTAGCGGCAAGCGACCCATCCGCCCAAGGGTTCGATACCGAAGAAACCATCGTGCCACTTGTGCAGCTCTCTGCTGCCGAACGCAATCGGTTGCCTAACTTTGCCCAGCCGCGCTTGCCAGTGCCTAACCCAGCCGATCTCAATCAGCTATCGCTGCCCTCGGGATTGCCCTCCCTACCTAACACCACCAATAGCCTGACGCGGCGACGAATTGCTGCTAATCCATTCCCCGCAGCGACCCTACCCCAACCGCAAAATTCAGCCATAGCCCCCATTCGCAGCATCATCCCGTCTTACACTTTGCCCAAACCGCCATCCGTTGGAAATTTGGGCATCTCAACCGCACCTCGTGCCCCAGGCGGAGTAACCTTTGACCCCTCTTTAAACCTGCCAGCGTCACCTAGTCCTGCGGATACTGGCAACGAACCTAACAACGCCAGCCCATCGCCAGATGACCAGCTCCCCGTTCTAGAGCCCACAGTTAACACCGCCCAAATTCTAGAGGGATTAGAGCAGCGGAGCACCTCCGAGGGCAGCTCCAGAGACATCGGAGATTTTGCAGCCAACCTGCCCGCAAATCGACAGACCGATGCCGAGGAAAATGAAGCATCCGTTGATGTCAATGTTGAGCCGCCCAGCCAGATAGCTACGGCTACGGCTCAGGGGGCACCTGGGCTGTTGCAAAACGGCAACGAGTACGACGATTTTGCAGTCACCGAAGAAGAAGCTGCCAAAAATACAGAGGCATGGCTGTTGGCAACGGCTAAAGGTAAAGAGGACGTAATCGAACAGGACACGGCTGAATTCACGATAGATTCTGGCTTTAAAGCTTGTAGAGAAGTGCCCCCTGCTGACGGATTAATTGGGGTGGTGGTCAATCCAGATGGTTCTCAAGAAGCGGCCACCGTGCTCAAAAGTATTGGCTACGATGTGCTCAACCGCTTGGCCCTGAGCCAGTTGGAGTACCAGGAGTTTTCACCAGAGGCACCGACGCAGTATCAGGTGACTGTAAAGGTAAACTACAAGCCAGAAAACTGCGTGGAGGATTTACCTGATGCACCTACTGAGTAAGCTGAGTAAGCACTTTGCTGATAGTTAAGCATTATTGCGTTTGGTTGCTGATTGTTTCCAAAATGAGAGGCCACCGGGATCGCTAAGCTAGTGTTTATACATACGATAGCTAAAGGCTCGATGGCCCTTTCACAGTTATGAAAATCACTAAAGGTCTAGGTCAATCCGTGGGATTTGGGCTGTTGCTTGTGTTTGGATGTGCCGGGTTAATTACGATCATGTCTTACGCAACAATGTAGTCCAGTTCACAGTAGTCCAGTTCATATGCCCAGTCATATAAATTCGGTGAGGTAAATTCGGTGAGTGACAAAGCTAGTATTCTTTGCACTCCGTTACACACGAAGTATATGCAAGGGATAAATCCTTAATACCAAAGCCGCTCAGACTATCTAAGCGGCTTTTTTTGTTAATTTTCTATTGCCTCGAAAAGGCGGCAGCTTGCGATCTCTACCTGTGGACGCTAAAGACCTGTAGCCGCTAAAGGCGCTTGGTTAGGACTTTGCCGTGGGTATCTGTACCGCAGCTACTGAGTAAGTTGTGTTCGGTAGCGAGGATTCGCACCCGTTCCGTTTTACCAGGGCTAGGACGCCACACTTTGGGATTGTCGTAAGCATAGTAGGTTTCTACCCCGTCAATGCCTAGCTTAGCGGCGGCTCGAATGAGCGTAATTTCGTCGGTACGATAGCGAACCGGATGGGCCAATACCGCAATTCCGCCCGCTAATTGAATGGCGTCAATGACTCGCTTGGCCTGACGCTCGTCACCTTTGGGGGCACTCCCTTGCAGGTAAGGCTTCATCCCCTCATCGTCGGGTCTAAAGGCATATCCCAAAATATGGACGTCGGTATCGGCTAATAGAGAGGTAATTTCTACACCTGCCCATAGCTTTGGCAGGGCTTTTTTACTGCGTCCAGCGCCAGTCTTCCGGCGGCTACCCCAGCTAGATGGATTACGCCAGCGCCAGTCTTCCATCCACTTGCAGGCTCGTCGATAGCCTTTCACATTGTGGTGGTCGGTAATTGCCATGCCATGCAAGCCAATTTCCAAGGCTTGCGTCATCAGCTCTGCGGGGGCCAGTTTCCCGTCAGAGCAGTTGGTGTGCATATGGAAGTTGTAGGTGGTCGGGCAGCTTTGCGCGTTAATACTCTGTAATACTTCTCTAAGTAGCAAAGAATCCTGCGTCGCCGTCCGACGGGTCACCTGATAGGTGGATGCCCTATCAGCAGGATTAGCAGACATGGCTGTATAGCACTTATCTTACGACTTTTATACTATACCCAAACTGTTGATAGATGGGGGAGTGTTATGGGCTGCTATGACCGCAAATCCTGACGACTCGCTCAATTGGATGGGGAAGAGAAACGAAAGAAGATACTAGTGGGCGTAATTGAACAAGGTATCTAGATACACCCGTGATGGGGTGCGATCGCCTTGATTGTGACCATTTTGCAAAAGAAATAATGAGAGCGCCGCAGCGTATACGCGGTCTTGATCCCAAGCGGGATGAGTTTCTAAAAAGCCTTTGAGAGATTCATGAAGATCTTCAGGAATTTCTGCCAGGATGCTTACGGTTAACTGCATAAGGAGCCTTCGGGTAGTCACTGCGCTGGTGGCAGTTGGTAGAGTCATTTTTGACTTTTTGTGGTGATGTTTGTCAATGATAAAAAAAACTGGAGGCGGCTTCTCTAGCCGATGAAGATTAACGAGAAAATAAGGTTTTTGACAGTTTTTTGTCACATAAATTTTTATAAAAAGGATGTTTTCTCATAATAGTGAGGCGCTTTCTCAAAATCCCAAGAAATGCGTGAACTTACTGGTACTGCGTCAAAACCTGTGGAAAACTATCCTCGACCTGTGGAAAACTTTTGGAGAATCGGTGGATAACCTGTGGAAAGCTTTGAGTGAAGATTAAAAAATAAAAGATCGTAGAAATCTTGGGTAGTGCGACTTTTGGCCTGCCTTTAAAACTTACTTTTGCAGAAGCGCCTGCTAAACCCCTTGTTTGTCAAGGCTTTTCAGGAGTGATTATTTGGCCTTAGCGCAGCCCGCATAAAATAGAAAATCTCTTTGGGGTCGATTTGAACGCAGCGAGGCAGCCTTTCTAAGCTCTTTTTTGCTATTCGCGGAGTCGTTTACCCATTCACTGAACCGACTTTACCGCCTGGGGAAAACTCATTGAAGTTGATTTAATGTGGCGCTGATCCTACGTATGCCTGACGATTCATTGCTGAATCATGCAAAAGTTGGTAATCTCAGATCCCTTGTTTATCAACAGATCTATTTAATGGGCAGCTCCTTAAAACACCCTCGCCGCTCTGTGATTTCAGCAGTATGCGGGCTAGTCTTGTTAGCCTCCGTAGGCTGTACAGCAAACGACACGGGCAATCAGGTCAGTGAAGCAGATACCGCCTCGGAAGTGCAGACAGAGGCCCTAACGGTAGGCGCTATTCCTGATCAAGACCCTGAGAAGCTACAGCGACTGTATGCCAAACTAGCCGACTACCTCAGCGCCGAGCTAGGGGTTCCGGTCAGCTATCAGCCCGTGACCGATTACGCCGCTGCGGTGACGGCCTTCAAAGTTGGTGACTTAGACCTGGTATGGTTTGGCGGCTTGACAGGCGTGCAGGCGAGGCTTCAGGTACCAGACGCGGAGGCCCTAGCCCAGCGCGATATTGACGCGGCTTTTCACAGCGTTTTTATTGCCAATAGTGCCGCTGGCATTGGCCCATTGTCAGGAGAAGCTGACCTCACGCAGCTCAAGGGAAAAACCATTACCTTTGGCTCAGAATCTTCCACATCTGGCCGGTTGATGCCGCAGTATTTCTTAGAAGAAGCGGGGGTTGAACTTTCTGACTTTAAGGGTGAACCGGGGTTCTCCAGTTCCCATGACGCCACGATTAAGCTAGTAGAGTCGGGATCGTACGAGACGGGCGCGCTGAACGAACAGGTTTGGCTAGACCGGGTTGCTGAGGGCGAAGTTGATGAAAGCAAGGTACAGGCCATTTGGCAAACGCCTGCCTATTACGATTATCACTGGGTGGTGAATAGCGATCGCGTCAACCAAAAATACGGCGACGGCTTCACTGACAAAATTCAGGCCGCACTGCTCAAGCTAGATGCTAATAATCCTGAGCACGCTGAGATTCTAGAGCTATTTGGGGCTGAAAAGTTTATTGAAACTGAGAATGACAATTACGCTCAAATTGAAGCGGTTGGCCGCAAAATCGGCAAGATTAAGTAGATCGCGCTGTAGATAAAACCTGTGGACAAAACGGTATTAGCGCTCAAAGCAGTCACCTGTCAGTTTGGTCAATTGACAGCCCTGGCGTCTATCGATCTAACCATTACAGCAGGAGAACGGGTAGCGTTAGTCGGCCCTAGTGGCGCTGGTAAAAGTACCCTGCTCAGCTTACTAAACGGTTCGCAATCGCCGTCTAGTGGCGAGGTGTGGGTGTTGGGGCGATCGCTTTCATCCTTGCGCGGTCGTCAGCGGCGCGGCATTCAACGTCAAGTCGGCACCGTTTATCAGCAGCACAATTTAGTTGATAATCTACCTGTGATTCACAATGTCAATGCCGGGCATTTAGGCCGGTGGCCGCTGTGGAGAGCACTTTGGTCTCTCATATGGCCTCAGCAAGTGGCTGAGGCTCAACAGGCATTGTCTCAACTGGGTTTGGCAGGGAAGCTTTATGCCCGGACGAACCGGCTCTCGGGGGGGCAGCAGCAGCGGGTGGCGCTAGCTCGCGTTTTGGTACAAAATCCGGTGATTGTGCTGGCAGATGAGCCGGTGGCGAGCGTGGATCCGGCGCGATCGCATGACATGATGGCGCGGCTGTGCGAGGTCGGTAAAAACAGAACGCTGCTGGTGAGTTTGCACGATGTGGAATTGGCGAGGAAGTATTGCGATCGCATCATTGGCCTGCGCCAGGGTCGTTTGATCTTTGATTTGCCGAGCGAGTCCGTAAGCCCCGAGCAGCTAGTCGAGCTATACGATCTTCAGATGGCTTGAATGCTTAAATTCTTTTGGAATAGCCCAGAAAAACGCGCTGGCAATGGGCAAAACGGGAAAGCGGCTTTTTTGCTATGGCTAGCGCTGCTGTTGTGGGCGCTGTGGTTGGCGACGGCTGGCCGGGGATCTTTGATCAATCCCGCTGGCTTCTCTCTGATGAGTCAATTTTGGCTGGCGATGTTTCGCCCGGCTCTAGACGGCGATTTTCTGCAAATTATGGTGAGGGCGACAGCGACGACGCTGGCGTTTGCCGTCTGCGGAACAGCGCTTAGCTTACTAGTGGGCCTAGTCGGCGGGATTGCCTGCTCGCGGGTTTGGTGGCAAATCTACCTGCCTGGGAAAGTTGGGCGCGGGCTATGGCTAGCTTTGCGTAGTATCCTGGCGATTCCGAGGGCGATTCATGAGCTGATTTGGGGCCTACTGCTGCTGAGTGTGCTGGGCTTGGATCCTTTGGTGGGGGTGCTGGCGATCGCGATCCCATTCGGCGCAATCACCGCCAAAGTATTCTCCGAAATTTTAGACGAGACCTCTGCTGCTCCCCTAAATTCACTCATCAACAGCGGCGTTCGCCCCGCCGTAGCATTTCTCTATGGTTTGCTACCCCAAGCCATGCCGAATCTGATCTCTTATAGCTTTTACCGATTTGAGTGTTCACTGCGATCGGCAGCGGTTCTTGGCATCATTGGCGCGGGTGGGCTCGGCTACCAGATAAATTTGAGTCTGCAATCTTTGCAATACGAGCAGCTTTGGACGGGTTTTTATGCGCTAATTCTGTTGAATGGCACCGTAGATGCCTGGAGCGCCAAGCTGCGGCGAGCCATGGGATTCGTCAGTCGAATGGATCTATCCGCCGCCCCTGCAAAGCAACCTTCAACCGTGCCGCTACCGGAGACTCAGCGAAGCCATCGCCCGTTCATCTATCTCTCTTGGGCAATCATCGCGATCGCCTTTCCACTTTGCTTTATCTATCTCGACATCGACTGGAGCAAATGGGAACGTGCCCAAGTTCTCTTACTAGAAATTGCCGCTCAAGTAAGGCCAGCTCAAGTCTTACCAGAGTTTTCCTTTTCACTCATTCCGCTTGCACTACAAACCGTCGCCATGTCCGTCCTCGCGATTACGCTGGCGGGCGTTGGCGGTGTCGCCTTCTCTTTTCCCGCCGCCCAAAACTTCTTCCTTCCCGGTGGTCTACTCCGCTCGGCAGGCGAAAACCAGCGTTGGGGGCTCGGCCATATCGCCATGCTGATTTCACGATTGCTATTGCTGAGCGCGCGGGCCATTCCTGCCCCCATTTTGGCTTTAGTAATTTTGTACGGCATGTTCCCCGGCATTTGGCCCGGCGCTTTGGCCCTGGCAATTCATAACTTCGGCATTTTAGGTCGATTGATGGCGGAAGTGAATGAAAACTTACCAGATGGGCCGATGCGGGCATTGCGATCGCTCGGAGCCTCCAGCGGCGGCGTTATCTTTTATGGCATTTTGCCTGCCAACCTGTCGCGCTTTTTGGCCTACATTCTCTACCGCTGGGAAGTATGCCTGCGTGAAACCGTAATCGTCGGTCTCGTCGGCGCGGGCGGACTGGGAAGGCTGATGGCCGAACAGCTCAGCAGCTTTGACTACAGCGGTTTAGCCGCAACGCTAGGAATATTTTTTCTGCTCACGGTTGGCGTGGATGTCGCCAGCGGACGGCTGCGTTCTATGGTTCGATAGACCGCTTGCTTTGAACCCTAGAACTTTCAGGAATATCAATCGCCGGGATTGATGCGGGGGGTGATTAAATGGGGACTGGCATTAGAGAGGGCACTTTTGGGTAAGCGATCGCTAGCGGGAATTGCGGGTATCGTGGCAGCGGCCACCCTGCTCAGTAAGGTGTTTGGCCTGGTCAGGGAAACGGCGAGCGCGGCAGCGTTTGGCACAGGCCCGGTGATCGATGCGTTTGGCATGGCCTACATTATTCCAGGCTTTTTGCTGGTGCTGCTCGGTGGTATTAACGGCCCGTTTCATAGTGCGATCGTCAGCGCTGTGTCTAAGCGAAAGCAGAAAGAAATTGCGCCTATTGTCGAAACCATTACGACGGTGGTTGGGATTGCGTTAACAGTAGTGACAGTTGGCCTGATCATTTTCGCAGGGCCGGTGATCGATCTGTTGGGACAGGGATTTCAGGCGACAGAATTGGGGTTGGAGAGTCGGGCGATCGCAATCATGCAGCTTCGCATTATGGCCCCAATCACCATTTTTGCCTGCTTCATTGGCATTGGCTTTGGGGCACTGAATGCAGCGGATCAGTACTGGTTGCCGTCGATTAGCCCGCTGTTGTCTAGCGTGAGCGTGGTTGCAGGGGTTGGGATGCTATGGCTGGTGCTGGGAGATCGCATCACCGAACCCCAATACGCCATGGTCGGCGGCATGGTTTTAGCAGGCGGGGCATTAGTCGGCGCAATTTTGCAATGGCTGATTCAAGTGCCCGCCCTGTGGAAATCGGGATTAGGCCGTTTGCGGCTACGCTTCAATATTCAAGACCCTGGCGTACGAGATGTCTTGAGAGTGCTCATCCCCGCCACCTTTTCTTCGGGCACGATGCAAATCAACGTCATCACAGACCTGTATTTTGCCGCCTACATTCCTGGCACCCTGGCCGCTTTAGGATTTGCCAACCTGCTCGTACAAACCCCGCTAGGCATTGTCTCCAATGTCATCCTAGTTCCCTTTTTTCCCATTTTCTCTCGCCTCGCTGGCCCCTCCCAATGGCCCGAACTCAAGCAGCGCATCCGTCAGAGCCTGGTACTCGTCGCCCTGACCATGCTGCCGCTAAGCGCCCTGATTGTGACCCTAGCCAAACCCATCGTCACTGTTATCTACAAACGCGGAGCCTTTGACGAAGACTCCGTACAGCTTGTCACCGCAATCTTGATAGCTTACGGCGTTGGCATGTTTGTCTACCTGGCCAGAGACGTAATGGTGCGCGTGTTCTATGCTTTGGGCGATGGCCAAACGCCTTTTAGAATCAGCCTGGTCAATATCGTTGTCAACGCCGTCTTAGACTATGCTCTGTTCAACCTGATGGGGCCGGTTGGGCTTGTTGCAGCCACCATCGGCGTCAACATTGTCTCGCTGATCGCGATGACGGTGTTACTAGATCGCAAGCTCGGCGGCTTACCTATTGCCAATTGGAGCCGCACTATTTTTACCCTCACAGCGGCCAGCGCCCTCAGCGGCGTTTCTTGCTGGCTGACCCAGGGCGGCCTCGCGAGCCTGATGGGCACCGAAGGCTTTATCGTCAACCTCATTCAACTTTGCATCGCAGGGGCAATGGGCCTGACAACCTTTGCCCTGCTCACCATCGTGCTGGGCATTCCTGAAGCCGGTTTGCTCGCCCAGCGCATTCGTCAAAAGCTAGGCCGTTAAGCGTGAAGCGAGAAGATTGGCTGCGCCATAAAACTTCAGCCTGTTGGCAGGGTCAAGTTTTGTTAGCTTTGTACTTTTCTATAAGGCAGTAGATACTTTTGACGCATTGAGTTTGGTTATTTAGCGATTGCGATCGCGCCTTTACAACCCATACACTGAGGAAATGGCAACAGCTCGATCCACCTCTATGAGTGTAATGTGACGTAAAAAGCCCCGGTTATCTTTAACTAATATGAGTAGCAGCCTCTCAAATAGCGCTTCGCCCTCCAGAATCTTGCTGGTTGACGATCACCCAACCACCTTGAGTGGAACCATTGTCGTTTTGCGACAGCACTATCAAAATATTGAAATTTTAGTGGCGAAAACCGCTCAAGAAATCTTTTCGGCCCTGATTGAGCCCTTAATCCACTTAGTCATTCTTGACTTATCAATTCCTGAGCACAATCACGATAGCGCCCGTACAGAAACCGGTATCAGCGCCCTCAAGCGCATCATGGCCCAGTACCCCACTCAAAATCTGGCCATCCTTAGCACCAACATCAAGCCTTTAATCCGCATCCGACCCGAGATTGACAGCCATCAGGGCGGATTTACCGTAATTGACAAGGCCCAATCTACCCAAAGTCTGTTAACCCGCGTCGATGCTGCGCTCAATGGCTTTAGCGATACCCGTGAAATCAAAGGCTTTCAGCCTGGCACTGAAGTCAAGCCGGAATGGTTGGACGTTTTGAATCTCGCCTTTCAAGAAGGATTGCAAGATAAGGCGATCGCGCAAAGACTCGGCGTGCAAACAACCACCGTTCGTCATTACTGGACAAAGCTTTACGACGTCTTAGAAATTTATTCTGACGAAGAAAGACAAGACGGCAAGAACATCCGCACCCGCGCAGAAATTTTGGCCCGTCAAAAAGGGCTGATTGACTGATGAACTGGGTATCGCTTCGCAGTAAAGTACACAATCTCTTTCTAGAAGGTCGCCTGGGCCTCGGCATTATTAGCGTGATTGTTGGGCTCAGGCTATCCGGCTCATTGCAGTTCTTAGAACTGCTCACACTAGACAAATTCCAGCAGCTAAAGCTAGGTGAACGCCCCGATTCTCGAATTACCTTAATCGGCATTGACGACAGCTACCTGGCTAGCAAAAGTAACTCATCTTTGGCTTATGCAGACTTAGCCAAACTGCTGGAAACTGTGATGTATTACCAGCCCGCCGTCGTAGGGGTAGACCTAGTAGAAGATGACTTAAGCGGCAGCGGCAAACCTCGTTTGCTTGAGTTATTTAAAAATAACAACAACCTACTGAGCGTAGAAAAAATTCGCCCACCGATTATTCCTCCACTCGAAGGACTTTCTAAAACTGCTCTGAGCGATCGGGTTGGCTTCAATGACTTTTCTTTAGATAACGATGGCAGTATCAGACGCATGTTTTTAGGCTGGACACCCACCAAGCCTGAAAATGCCCCTTTCCGAAAATCATTTTCGCTCATGCTAGCTGAGCAATATTTGAAGACCACCCGAGGAATAGAAATAGAAAACGGCATCCGCGATGAAGGCGCGATGCAGTTTGATACCGTAGAAATTCCACGATTGAAGCCGACTTCTGGCGGATATCGAGAAGAAACCTCAATCTACGGCATTCAAACACTTATCAATTTCAGAGGCGGACTGATTTCCGCAAGGGCAAAAACCAAACCCTTCAAGATTCTGCTAGCCTCAGAGCTTACCCAAGGCAATTTCGAGAGCAAAGACATCTCAGATAAAATTGTCGTTATTGGTTCATTAGATCCTGCCAACGCTACTAAGTTTAATTCGCTTGTGCCTCGTCAGCTAACCTTTAATAACGAGCGCTTGACAGGGTTAGAACTTCAAGCTCATGCCACTAGTCAAATAACCAGCGCAGTTTTAGATAGAAGGCCACTCATCTGGTCTTTGCATCCCACTTGGGGATATGCCTTCATTGTCGTTTTCGGTTTAATGGGTGTCGGCATTAAGAGACTCTCTAAGTCTACTTTTCGCGGTTTTACTTATTTATTTTTTATCAGCTTCTTTCTTATATTCATCAGCTATTGGGGCCTGTTTTCAGGCGGGCTGTGGCTTCCCATCGTGCCAGTTCTGTTAGCTTTAACGCTTAATGGCTTTACCTACATAGTCGTTGCCCAAAGCGAAAATCGCTGGCAGGCACTGGTACAGGAGCGCGATCGCGCCTTAGCCGCCATTAAGCTAGAACGACAAAGAACAATTGAGCACGCTTTCGATACGATCCACAACGGGCCATTACAAACGCTGGCCAATCTGCTCAGGCTCATTCGAGATGACCAAATTACCAGTCATGATACTGGTCTGGAACTCAAAAAACTGAATCAGGAGATCCGCGAGATTGGGGAAACGCTTAGGAAAGAGTCGATCAGTGACGAGACACTTTACATACAGGTCGAAAAGTCAAGATTAGACTTGAATATGCCGCTTCATGAGCTGTTTTATGAAATTTACAGAGAGACATTAGAGCGACCTTTCCCAGGATTTCAGACACTCAAGATTCAAGCCCGATCGCTGGAGCCCATCGAGCCCGAGAACCTCACCATTGAGTGTAAGCGTAAACTTTGTCGTTTCTTTGAAGAAACGCTGTGTAACGTGGGCAGACATGCCGTTGGTGCAACCAAGCTAACAGTAACTGGGAAAACTATTCAACAGTTTTATTGTTTAAGGATTATTGACAATGGATTGGGGCTTCAACCGCGTAAGGCACGCAGAGGCCAGGGTACAAAAATTGCACATGAACTAGAGATTGTTCTAAAAGGCAAATTCACTCGTAGAAGCAACTACCCTAAAGGTGTTTCCTGCGAATTAAAATGGGCGTTGATTTGATTGCTATACAGGTTCTTTATATATAAAAGAAAAGGTTGAAGATACGTATTCTCGCTGTTTAATTTTCCTGATTATTTAGGTTTCATATAGCATAGTTACATGTGTTTTATATTTACCTCGACTTAGACAGTATCTGCAAAATATTTAACACATCGAAGACCCTCATTCCCAAGTTCCCAAAAAAATGTTCTCTCATATATTATTTTCTCCTAAGTTATCTTCCCTACTAATAGTGCTTGTTTTCAGCTTCACTTTATCTGCTTTATTTCCCTCAGTAGCCTCAGCCGGATATAACCCTCCACGAGATCAGGGAAATCCACCCACTTATGATAGAACTGACGGTAGCAGCCGTTAATGTTTGAAAGATTCTGTTGCTAAAGAGCAGTAGAAGCGTTATTACAAAGATCAGTAGTAATTAACGGAATACTGCAATGATCTACCGCCGTGCTTCTAAGCTAGCTACCAAGCTGACATCAGGGGTTATTTTTATTGTTGTTTGCTCACTGCTTCCATTCACTACATCGGCTGCATTTGCTTCTACAGTCTTGCTACCGCGATCGCCAAGGCCAATGATAATATCAGACTTTAGTCCCAGTCGTAGCCAGGGCACACCACCAGACGATGACGTCACGACCTCTTCCAGCGGCCATTCTGAAGTGCTTGAAGACCAGACAACCGGAACTAGCAGCAGTCCGTCTGAACAGCTCGAAGACGCTCAGGCTGATGAAACGCCAACGTCTTCAGCGTCCCCGGTGCCGCCAGCCACCCCTGTGAAACAAGAGCGTTAGCCCTGTTGGCAAAGCAAACTGTTTTCTACAAAGTTGTGATCCGCTTTGTAGAAAACACCAAGGCTGCATAAAAGAACGTTGCGCATAGGACGGATTAAAGTTACGTACATTGTGAATAAAAAGCTAGTGATTTTATAGGGCGCGCGATCTAACCTTGAAACTATGCAAATAGAGGAAAGGAGACCGCTACTCATGTTTCTTGGTTTTTTAATCAACAATCTTACGTCGCCGTCAAAAACCGCTCCCTCCCCTGCGTTTTCTCCTTTGGACACTTACTTCCAAGAGACGGCGTATGTGGTCGAGCCTATCGAAGGCCGTCAAAAAGGGCGGGTTCAGCTCCATGGCGTTTATTGGTTTGCCAAACTGTCTCATCCAACCGCTAAATCAGTTAAGCCAGGTTGTACGGTCGCTGTTGTTGGCAAAGAAAATAACACGTTGATAGTGGTTCTAATGCCGTAATTACGTTGTTTGTCTCTATCGGTTCTATGGCTTGACGTGAAAAGCGTGAAGCTATAGAACACTCTCTTTTTGCCATACAGAAATTACTTCGTCGGCGCTGGTGGTAATTAGGGTTTTGCCATCGGCAGAAAATGCGATCGCAACCACCCCCCAATCATGAGCCAACTGCGCCACACAGTTTCCACTCGATAGCTGCCAAATCGTCAGCACACTGTCTTCAGTGCCAATCGCCAAATAGCCGTCAACACTTAGGGCAAAGGCCGTAATTGGCAAAGGCGACTGGTAAAAATCTATCGGTGCGCCAGGATTGAGTTGAACATCTAACGGGTACATCTGCACTTTGCCAGTAGAAGTCGCGACAGCAAGCTGGTATGAAATTTGGCCCTGGGAAAATGAGCTAGATAGGGCTAATGCGATCGCGCCTACCCCACCTGCTTTCTGCCAATTAAAGAGCTGCTGCCTCAACCTCGATCCGCGACTCTCGGGCGTACTCAAGCCAATCGTTTTGGCAAGCTGCGGCGCATTCTGCTGAGGCTGATATTGCCACAGCTTCACCGTGCCATCGTCACTCGCGCTAGCGAGCACATCCCCTCGGGCCGAAAATGCGATCGCAGTCACGCTTTTTTGATGCTGCACAAGCTGCACTACCGGCATCAGCGTCGCAATATCCCACAGCACAATTTTGCCATTGCTATTGGCGCTCACTAGCTGAGCCCCGTTCGGAGCGACCTTCAGCGCCGTCGGTGCCCAGCCCGTCGTATCCAGCGTATTTAGCAAACCGCACTCCGCGCTATCCCATTCCTTAATTGTGCCATCCACGCTAGCGCTATACAGCGCCCGCCCATCTGGGTGAAACTGCAACGCGGTCACCGCCGCCGTATGGCCATTACCCATCAGCCGCCGCCGCTGAAAGGTGTGAACTAGTTGAGCGCTAGGCAAATGCCACAGGCGAATTGCCCCCTCGCTGCCTGCTGTGGCAAACATAGGCGCAAGCGGGCTAATCGCTAACGCCTGACTTACACCAATAGGCTGGGTAATTCGGTGCTGACGCTGCCAGTGCTGCGAGTCGCTCACCACTACCGAACGCGGCAGAGCCTTTGTTTTTTGGGATTTCAAGGCAGTCGATAACGAGGGGGCCGCTGCTTTTGCAATACTCAGCAACTGTTTGGGCGCATGAATGAGCGGGTTGCGTGAAAACTGTAAATCGAGCGCGAGCTGATCCAGGCTCTCGTAGCGCTGCTGCAAAGAACGCGCCACCATTTGATCGAGGACTTGAGCAAAGCGAGGTTCTACCGACTGCGGCAAATAGTCTTGCCAAACCCAGCGATCTTCGGCGGTGGAATATAGCAGAAAAGGATGAACGCCCGTGAGTAAATGCAAACAAATGAGGCCCAAGCTGTAGATGTCGCTGGCAAAAGTGGCCTGCCCCATAGACTGCTCGGGGGCAGCATAGCCAGCGCTGCCAATGACGGTGTTTGCCGGGGCACGACGCACCCACTTTGCTGCCCCAAAGTCTACCAGCATCGGTAGATATTGAGACCCATTGTGAGACTCCTTAAGTTCTATCGAGCCTGCCTGAGCGCCCTGGGAAGGGCCTTTCAAGATAATATTGGCAGGCTTCAAGTCACGGTGGATAATGTCAAAGCTGTGAACATATTGCAGCACAGGAACCAGGGACTGTAGCAGCGATCGCACCCCCGTTTCCCCCCAGGTTCCGACTTTCTCGACATGTTCCTCCAGGTTTTCACCCGCTACAAATGCCTGTACCCAAAACTGGCCCAGCTCGTTTTCTACCGCTGTCAGCAGCCTTGGAATTTGCGGATGTTCTCCTAGCTTTCGCAAGCGCTGGGCTTCCGCCGAAAAATCCGCCGCTGCCGCTAGCTCACGGCGATAGATTTGCTTGATCACACAAAAAGACGGCTCAGCCACTGCCGAACTCGTCTCGATATCTTCGGCTAGATCTTCGGCTAAGAGTGTCCGCCCAAAGCTACTTTCACCGAGTAGCGATCGCGCTCGATAGCGCTCTGCCAAGCTTAAAGCAGATCCACAAGCCCCGCAAAATTTAGCCGCTGGCGGATTCTGCGGCTGAGGGCAATCAGGATTGAGACAATAAGCCATCACCCCGGCAGTGTATCAGTTGATAGTATTCAGTATTCAGTATTCAGTATTCAGCACTCAGGTTGGAATTGCTTCGCCGGGTCGTAGCTTTGCCCATTTGCCCGTCTCTTGCCGAAAGCTATCGCAGCCGACAACGTCGTATTCAAAGCCAAATTCATTTTCTTGCACAATCACATCGCCCGCTACTGCGACTTTTGGCAAGGTGATGTTGGCATTAATTGTAGGATTATTAGGTTCAAAGACCGGCGTTTCGCTCAGGTGTGGCTGCTGATGGTTCGTTTCTACCGCATGATAGGTAATGCAGCTATCAACGTAATGGCAATTTACGCAAATACACATGGGCCGAGCCTCAACACAATTGGTGGCAATGCTTTTAATGTAGCGTAAGTTATCTGTTTCTTGCGTGTGACCTGTTTGACTCGCTACTCGGGTTCCAATATTTCTGTTTATGTCTCCGTTTTTGCCCGAAACCTGGCCGTTTTCTATCGATTTATTGCCCGCTGGCGCATATTTAGTCGGCGGCAGCGTGCGCGATCGCCTGCTCAACCGCCAAAGCGCCTACCTCGATCTTGACTTTGTCCTCCCCAGCCGAGCGATAGAAACCGCTGCTAAGATTGCTCGCGCTGGCAATGCAGGATTTGTGGTGCTCGATGACGCCCGTCAAATTGCCCGTATTGTCTTTGACCAAGTCACCGTAGATATTGCTCAGCAGCAGGGGGCTAGCCTGGAAGATGACTTGCGCAGGCGCGACTTTACGATTAATGCGATCGCCTATAACCCCCATCACCAAACCCTGGTCGATCCGCTCAACGGCAAAACCGACATTGCCACCCACACCCTGCGGATGGTCAGCAGCCAAAATCTGGCTGAAGATCCGCTGCGACTAATGCGCGCCTACCGCCAGGCTGCCCAGCTAGGCTTCACGCTTTCTGCCGACACCGAGGCGGCTATTCAAACGCTAGCTCCCCAGCTACAAAGCGTATCCATCGAGCGCATTCGCAGTGAACTCGATGGACTGCTCAGCATTTCAGCAGGCACAGCGCAGCTATCAGCCATTCTAAAAAATCAGCTTTTGCAATTTTGTTTGCCGCATTTCACGGTAGAAAGCATTGAGCAGATTGCTGCGATAGATGGGGCGATCGCGCAGTTCAAAACAGTCATGCCCGCCTACGCACAACAGCTCACAGGCTGGCACAAATCTGTCCCTGCCGGTTGCTACCGTAGCTGGATCAAGGCCGCCAAGCTCAGCAGACTGCTCAGCGCACAGCCTAAAGCTGCCCAAGCCGAACTCGTCGCGCTGAAGTATAACCGCAGCGAAATCCAAGTTGTCCTGACCTTGCTGAAAATACAACCTTATATTGAAACCTTACTCAGCGGGCCGTTGAGCCGAGCGCAGCAGTTTTTCCTGTTCAAAACATCCGGCCATAACTTCCCTGCCGTCTCACTGCTCGCCCTTTCTCAAGGTGTCGAGCTGGCTACAGTACAGCCGTTAATTGCAAAATTTTCAGAGGCTGAAGATGACATTGCTCATGCGCGATCGCTCATCACGGGCACCGTACTCATGCAGCGATTGGGCATCCAGCCCGGCCCTGAGATTGGCAAATGGTTGAATGCCGTAGAGCAAGCGCAGGCCGAAGGCATCATTGACGATCAAGAGAGTGCGATCGCCTGGGTCGAGCAGCAAAACCTGCAATTGTAGCTACATCGCAGTTCGTTGAGGCCGCACATCCATCTGATGCGCTAGGCTGCCATCCGGCCAATCCAACCGATGAGCAGCATTAGCGGGCACCACACTCACCACCGACTGACGGCTTGCCACTCGTGATGCCGCCGCCCGCCGAGCCGATCGAACCCGCCGAGACTGAGCTGGCTCTTGCACCAGGCGACTACTGGGCGTTGCCTGCGGTACATGATTAGAGCGGTGACCAGACTGAGCCTTAGGCCGAACAGTAGAACGAGCGTCAGCCTGGGCGCTAGAGCGAGAAACTAGCACACGCTTTGTCGTAGCGGGCTTCGCAGCCATCACCGTGGGCCTTGTACTGCGCTGTCGGCGCTTCTTAGCAGGCGCTACCCCTCGACCAGACATCAGGGCTACAGCCGATTTTGCAGCCGCAGAGCTAGCATTAACTCGATTAGCTGCTTTGCCAATTACTTTGCTAGCCACTTTGCCTGATTGAGGGGCGATCGCTCGCTTCGTCATTTTCTGGACAGCCACCTTTTGCCCCAATTTGCCCGTCTGTCTTGTCATCTCAGCCGGACGAGGCTTACGAACCCTGCCCCGCGCAGCATTCCGGGCTCTGACCGCCGACAGTCGCAACATTGCTCTGCGCCGCGATATCACCAAACATCCCGCCGCACAGGTACCCACCATCATCCCCAAAGGCCAGGCTGGAAAACTTGAGCTGTCCTTAACCGCTGTTACACCCGGCTGAACAGATGAATCTGCACCAGCAGCCTCTTCTGTCACAATCTCGTCAGATCGCTGCTCGACATCAATGAAGTTGTTTGTCGCCACAGGGGCCACCTGCGCCGCAGGCTCAGGCAAAGCTTGGGTTAGCTTTCTAGGGCTAATCATGCCTTCCCAGGCCACCGCTGCCCCCAGCAAAGAAACAATCCAAAGACCCGCTACCAAAACCCACGGATGCACCAGCAAAAGCTTGAAAGCTAACTGCGACCCTTTTGAATCATTGCCAGACATAACTACATCAGAGAGCTTTACTTTAGGCAGCTTGCCCGAAAGTCGCGACAAAGGCTTTATATTCTTAAGTTTTAGACCTTTGAGCTGGGCGATGGGAAGCTTCATATCGTTCAATCTCTCTAACAGCCTAGCCAATGAAAAAGGATCCCTAAAGGAACCACTCGTCCACAAGATATCGGAATTGTAGAGGCATATTAAACGATTGGCTAGCTTTAGGCTAGTTTTTCTTCGCGCCTGAGCCGAAACCTATATTTTTCCGACTTCCTATCGCAGCTCCAAGGCAGGCAAATATTTACCTGGATCTTCGGCAACCCAGCCAGAATCCGAGTTGCTGCGCACCTCAAAGTACAGAAACGTGGGGGCGTCACTGCCAACGCTACCAATCTTCGTAGCAGCAGCCACAGACTGCCCTACCGTCACAGCAATATCGCTCAAGTTGGCATAGCGCGTTTGCAGGCCCTGGGCATGGTTGATCACAACTAGTCGTCCATAGCCTTCACGTTCTCCGGCAAAAGCAACGGTGCCACTCTCTACACTCAGCACCTCATTTTGGGTTGGAATCTCGAAGGCAATCCCACTGTTGAAAACTAGCTCATCTCTAACTGTATGAGGTTGCCAACCGTAGCTGACGGCAATATCAGCCGGGGCTAGCAGCGGATAGCCAGGGAGTTGCAGTGTTTCGGGCCGACTCACGCTAGCGGCGATCGCACCAGGCACAAAAACGCGACCAGGAACATCTGAAACGCAGCCATTAACTTCAAATAAGATATCAGCGCGGCTACCCGTACGGTCTGCCAAAGACTGCCAGCTTTCACCAGCCGCCACGCTGACCACGCTACCGTTGAAAGGTGGAATCAACAGCGATGTCCCCGGCGCTGGGCTATTGCCAACGCCGGGGTTAAACCGAACCAGCGTCGCTGGCTGTAGCTGGTAAGTCGCTGCGATACTCGCCATTGTGTCACCCGGAGCAGTCGAATAGCTTTGCATTCGCGCCAAAGCAGCAGGACAGTTAGCCGTTGCGCTCTGAGTATTGTTTTGGGTGGTGTTTTGGGTGGTGTTTTGAGCCATGGCGCTTTGAGTAAGAAGGCTCAGTTGAGTCACCAGACTAGCTAGACCTATTAAGTGAGCTAATTGACATTTAGCCGCAAAACGAGACTGAAGGTTCGCCACTTTACAAGGGGCCAAAAAATTCGACGACATTGAACAATTGAATGAATATGTAAACACAAGGCTGTAAACACAAGGCCAAATCGCACCGACATTAGCCTATCGACATTAGCCTAGCTAATTTGTACGAGGTGAATCACAGCATTCATTAGAATCTGTTAGCTTTCGGGAAAAGCCGAAGCTACCCCACGAAAATCTCCTTGAACAGCTCAGAACTCGCTAAAGTAGAGAAGTGTCTCTATGGCTGCTGAGGCGAGCGTCCATATTCGTAGCGTTATTTCATTAGAGCTATTTCTAGCTATTTTTATAGAGGAAGATTCAGATATGGGGTTCTCTCCTAAAAACTTTGGACTGGGCGGAATCTTGCTAATGCTAGGCGCAGGTGCTGGCTGGGCAGGCCATAACTACCTGAACGCTGCGGATGTTTCAGTTTCAATCCCAACTGAGCGTTCTTTACCCCAGGTGATCCCAGCGTCTCAAGACGCGATCGCCCAAGCAGCCCCCTCACCAAGCTTGCCAATTGATTCTAATTTTATTGCAAATGCGGTCAACCGAGTTGGCCCTAGCGTCGTACGAATCGACGCCTCCCGCGCTGTCAGCGGTTCCGGTGGCGACCCCTTCGAGCGGCGTTTGTTTAAGCGTTTTTTTGGCGACGAAGTGCCTGAGCAAGTCCCCCAAGCGCCCCAGCTTCCCGAGCGGTTTGAGCAGGGTACGGGCTCTGGGTTCATTCTTAGCGCTGATGGCAAACTGTTGACCAACGCGCATGTGGTTGAAGGCGCTGATACGGTCAACGTGACGCTAAAAGACGGTCGTACGTTTACCGGGGAAGTAATCGGCGTAGACCCAGTCACTGACGTAGCCGTGATCAAAATTGAGGCAACCGACTTACCGGTCGCACCGCTGGGTGGAACCAGTAATTTGTCGCCGGGGCAATGGGCGATCGCCATTGGCAATCCTCTGGGACTAGACAACACCGTCACGGCTGGCATTATCAGCGCGTTAGATCGCACCAGCACTCAGGTGGGCATTGCCGATAAGCGCGTGCAATTTATTCAAACAGATGCCGCGATTAATCCGGGCAACTCTGGCGGGCCTTTGCTCAATGCCAACGGTGAAGTAATTGGCATGAACACCGCCATCCGGGCTAATGCACAGGGCCTGGGCTTTGCAATTCCGATTGAGACGGCTAAGCGGATTTCAGACCAGCTTTTTGAAAAGGGCGAAGTGCAGCATCCTTATTTGGGCATTCAGATGGTGAACTTGGATGAGGATATGCGCGATCGCATCAACCAGGACGAAGAAATGGGCGTCAAAATTAACGAAATCAGCGGCGTTGTCATCGTCCGCGTAATGCCCAACACACCCGCTAAAACCGCCGGACTCAAGCCCGGCGACGTCATCAAAAAAGTAGATGGTACCGAGATTCTTGACGTCGCCGACGTGCAATCTCAAGTCGAAAAAGGGGGCTTGGACAAATCGCTGCAAGTAGAAGTTATCCGCGCAGGCAAACCTCAAAAAATCGATGTCAAACCTACCGCCTTACCGCCCGAGCTTCAATAGCCCAGTCGCCTAGCAGCAAAGCCTACTCTTCACCGTCAAAATCCAGATCCAGCGAACCGGATATATTCGACTCTAGCTCCATTCTCTGCTCCATCTGGCGCAGAAAATAGCCCGTCATCATCGCCGAAGCTAGCAGTCCCGCTAAATTTTCACGATCGGTTTGAATTTGAACATTAAAGCCATCTGCAGGCAAAACACCCACTAAGCCTTGAACGTTATGAGAAATAATCTGCTTAATTTCGCCGCTGACTGACTGCGCTACTCGACTCAGCACTTCCGGAGGCTGGTGTTGCAGATAGTTCAGCAGCTCATTAGATTTACTGTCCTCAGAATTCAGGCTAATGAAGTCTGCACTTTCAGGATTAAAAACCATAGAGATACTGCGTAACTAACGTCAGCTTAACAACCAAAGTCACAGCCAGAATGGGTGAATATTCATAAAGGCAAACACCCATTCCTTAAGAAATTCTGCAATTCTTCCGGTAGTCGCTAAAGATAGCTTAACGAATAATGTGACGATTCGGCAGCTTCTTGAGCTTTACGGCCAAGTTTACCCGCAGCGCTACAGGTCATTTTCGCTGTTCGACGTCATCAGGCCCAAACGTATCCTCTGTGGCCGCTAGCAAATCTGACTCTATTTCACGAGCGGCCAGATCTATCGCCGTGTCCGAAAGGATAGCATCTTCCGTCGTCGGGGGCAGACTGCCAGACAGTATTTCATCGGAGCCGGGCTCAATCGGTTTAGGCAATCTCAGACCACTAATTTCTGGCAGCTTGTCTATTTCAAAATGCTGATAAAACTTTTCGGTAATTTGTAGCCATGACGAACGCCCATCAGACTGTCGGCGCTTTTTTACGAAGCCCTGCTCTACCAAGTCAGGAACATGCTGATACACACCCGAGCCGCGCAGCTCAACCAGTTCATTTTGGGCAATGGGGCTGCGTAAGGCGATCGCAGCGAGCGTTCGTAGCGCACCCAGTCCAATGTCTAGTGGCACAATGCTATCGACTAAAGGTTTGTATATTTCTCGCAACTGTAGGGCATAGCCTTCCTCGGTTTCAGCGATTTCGAGGGCCCCTTCACGATGAGCATACTCGCCCATCAGCTCAATCAAACCTTCCTCAGCGCTGTCTAAATCGCATTTCGCAAATTCAGCAATCTGCGCGATTCTTAATGGCTGCGCCTTCAAATACAAAATTGCTTCAATTGTATTGGCCAACCCAGGCATACACTCAATCCAAATTACGACCCGTCAGCTCAACGAAAATATCTTCTAAATTGGTAGGCCGCGTCATCATACCTGTTTTGTCTGGTTGCGCGTCAAGGTACTCATTCGCTGCCGTCAGGGTAGGAAAGAAAAGGTAGTCCCAGCGATCGCCCTTTTGCTTCATCACAATGCCTTCGCCATGCTTTTGCCTCAGCTCTGCCAGGGTGCCGCTCTCAATGAGCTGGCCTTGATCTATAATGCCGATGCGATCGCACAAATACTCCACTTCTTCCATATAGTGCGTCGTCAGCAGCATCGTCACCCCCTGCTCCTTATTGAGCCCTTTAATAATTTCCCATAGCCGCCTGCGGGTCTGCGGATCTAGACCCACAGTGGGCTCGTCTAAAAATAAAATGCTGGGGTTATGGAGCAAGGCGCGAGCGATTTGCAGTCGGCGCTTCATGCCGCCGGAAAGGGTTTTGACTTTGTCATGAGCACGGTCGGTCAGGCCCACGTAGTCTAGCCAGCGCTTGATGGCTTGCGATCGCCTCACTGCCGGAATATGGTGCATCCGGCCATGAAACTCCATATTCTCCCAGGCCGTTAAATCCGCATCCACGCTGACCTGCTGTAGCACCACGCCAATCTGACTGCGCACCTGCGCCGCCTGACGAGTCACATCATAGCCCGCCACCACAATATCGCCCTGGGTTTGCAACGCCAGCGTCGTCAGCATCCGAATCGTAGTTGATTTCCCCGCTCCGTTTGGCCCCAATAACCCAAATATTTCACCGGGTTGAATCGCCAGTGACAGGTCATTTACCACACAGGTATTGTTATAAACTTTGTGAACGTTTTGCAAAGAAACTGCCGCAACCATCAGTCTTCAATCCAAATTTCTCTTTTCAATCCAGCCTATAGCAATTCCCTTCGTCAAAGTAACTTTAAGTACCTAACTTTCTATGCGCGCCCGAATCGACAATCAAGTTCTATTTATCCATGCCGAAGACGTTCCTCCCTTCAAAAAAAAGGGTTCCATCGTCCGCAACAGCTACTTTTGGGCACTCAAATCCATCGCCGACCGCGCCCCCTTCTCAAAAGAGTGGGAATTTGAAGAACGGGTCTGGATTGCCCTGACTCGAATGCTCACCGCCTTTGCCGAATCGGGCTATCTCGGCCTCAAAGAAACCCAGCTAGAGTTCGAGCCCAACGACGAAATTCCTGCCGAATTAAAGCTCATGGCCACCTGGTACGACCCTGCGGACTATGAGGAAGACGCCGAAGAAGACACCGAAGATACAGAAAATTGGTAATTATCGACCGATTACATCAGACCTAGCTGAGCCAAAACACCCTTACCCGTCACCAGTTCATTAATCAGTGCGGCCACGAAGCCAATCATTGCCAGGCGACCATTCCAGGTCTCAGCAAACTCAGTAAAGCCAATTTTAGGGGGTGCGTCTTTCATTATCTTTGTTCCCAAGTTTTCAGTGTAAACAAATGTTAACCGATCCTTGTCAACTTACAACGACAGACGCCTGTTCACTCGCCTCCAAATCCTCCGCTTCGCGCTCTTTGTCCAGCCGTCGTTTACGCGCATATAGCTGAATCGAAACCAAAAATGACAGCACCAACCCCACCATCAACCAGGTAGTAGCGCCTGTCGGGAAGCTGCCCTTAAATATCACCAGCAGCACAATCGTCACGAGTAGTAAAGTCGGTGCTTCGTTCAGAGCCCGTAGCTGTTTTGGCCCCCACTTGCATGTCCCCTTTTCTAGCTGCTTTCTGAGCCGTCCGCAGTAGTGATGATAGCCCAGCAGCAGCGCCACAAAGCCCAATTTGGCATGCATCCAGCCTTCGTGCAGCACGTCGGGCATCTGCCACAGCAAACCTGCCGCCATCGCCACCGTCACAATCATCCCTGGCGTCGTAATAATCCTCAGTAGCCGCTTTTCCATCAAGATATACTGATTCTTCAAAATGCTGCGAGCGGGTTCGGGCTCGGCTTCAGCTTCTACGTGGTAAATAAACAGGCGCACCAAGTAAAACAGGCCCGCGAACCAAACCACGACCCCGACAATGTGAAACGATTTAAACCAATAGTAAGCCATCAAAAACCAGCCAAATTAAACAGATCGTCTTATCCTAGTTTCCGTTAACAGCTTATATTTTGATCGCTCAGCGCATAGGTTCTTAACGTTTTATTTCACGTGACATCACCGGCTGAACAATGACCGCTGAGCACCGTTAAAAAATTGGAATTCGTTCATGCAAATCACCTGGCAACCCATCAACACCTACGAAGACATCCTCTATCACAAAGCAGATGGCATCGCCAAAATAACTATCAACCGCCCCCACAAGCGCAACGCCTTCCGGCCCAAGACCGTTTTTGAGATGTATAACGCTTTCAGCGACGCCAGAGAAGACACCACCATCGGCGTCGTATTGCTCACAGGACAGGGGCCGCACACCGACGGTAAATATGCCTTTTGCTCAGGGGGTGACCAAAGCGTCCGCAGCGAAGCAGGCTATGTCGGTGACGATGGCATTCCTCGCCTCAACGTTTTAGATCTGCAACGGTTAATTCGCTCTATGCCGAAGGTGGTGATTGCGCTAGTGGCAGGTTACGCCATTGGTGGCGGGCATGTGCTCCACTTGGTTTGCGACCTTAGCATTGCCGCAGACAACGCTATTTTCGGACAAACCGGCCCTAAGGTCGGCAGCTTTGACGGTGGGTTTGGCGCTAGCTATATGGCCCGCATCGTCGGCCAAAAAAAGGCCCGAGAAATTTGGTACCTTTGCCGTCAATACGACGCCCAGGAAGCCATAGACATGGGCCTGGTAAATACGGTTGTACCAGTAGGCCAGCTCGAAGCTGAAGGCATACAGTGGGCCCAAGAGATTTTGCAGAAGAGTCCGATTGCGATTCGCTGTCTTAAGTCAGCTTTCAATGCTGATTGCGATGGTCAGGCCGGACTGCAAGAACTCGCAGGCAATGCGACCTTACTTTACTATCTCAGTGCAGAAGGCGCAGAAGGGAAACAAGCCTTCTTGGAAAAACGAGCGCCTAACTTCAGACAATATCCCTGGCTCCCTTAACTGTTTTCGCCGCTTGGAAAGACTGCCTATCCCCCTAATAACGGCTTAATCGTTAGGGCAGTCGCTTTATTTACTTTGGAAAATAAAAAATTGCAGATCTAATGCCAAAAACTAGATCAAAAACTTAGCAGTAAATGTTCAGTGGGATCACGGTGTTTCTTGCTGTCAAAAACTGAGTCAAAGAACGGGGATTGCAATTGATTTACGAGCATGAACATTGCCATCAGTCGCAAGATTCAGGATAGGCCACTCAGCGATCCCCGCCGCTCCATTCAGATTAGAGTCAAAAGGTGAAACTGCCAGACAGCAGGCTTTCCAGCTTGAATCGACGGGCGCACCAAGTTGACTACATCGGCCCCCGCGCCGTCCTTCAGAGGTATAAAAACGACATAGACCACAGCGGGAGATTCCACACTTTGAAACGGACATAGTTTTGTTTCTTAAATCGCAGGTTGTGTCTGTATGATGACTTGTTTTCGGAACTCATCTAGATAGCGACAAAAACCTAGAGCTATTGATAGAACAAGCCGAACAAGGAGCCCTGGTAGTTTTTTGTGTTTAGATTTTCTTTATATTCTCTTTAAGAAGTGATACACGTCTGATAGCAATGATCCCGAATGTTTTTAGTCATGCAAATCGCTTGAGATTTCTGAAGGGGATCGCTCGTCTTGTTCTGATATTCTCACCACTGTTTAGTCGCGCACAGGGCGCATATTGCCCACCGATCGAGTTCGCCCTGTGGGCAAGGACTATGACAATGAGGACAGTTCGGCTGAGATAGTTGCATCTGCTGCATGGCCTCGGCCCACTGCCGAAAGGCTTTATTGGGATTGTGATCTGTCAGGCCAGGTAGCTTGGGCACCTCTCCGATGTAACTAGGGTGCTGGGTGCTGCCCTTTGGGGACGGTTGGTTCGGCGCTGTCTGTGTCCACTGCGCACTCGAAAATCGAATATTTTTGATGGGCTGACGTTGATAGCGGTTGAGCTTTTTTAAGATTTTTAGGCGCTCGTAAGCTAGGGTCTGAGCCCACACGGCTGTCGCCGTGGCTACGTAGAGCGTACCGCGCTGAATGCTGATAGGCCGAGCTTTACGAGCCACCGCAAACCCGACTGATTTTGGCCAATGCTGTATCACTGAGCGAAATTGTTTCTGCGTCTGCCAGCTTTCTTGATTTTCTAACCCTTTAATTAGCCCTTCTAAGCCTTCCAAAGACATTCTTAACCTGCAACTTATTTCAAATTCAAAGAGGCTTACCGCAAAGTTTTTTAGCGGGTCAGTGTTTTTACTAATATTATTTTCTCCCTCTAATCAATATATTTTAATGAACTACTGATTGATTCATTATCCGTATTCAGGAGTCTGTCATGGCAGATCAGCGCTCTTCCGATGTTCTCTCTCCACCGCTGGGCGCTGTGCTTGGCAGCCTCAACGTCAATTTAGAATCTGAACTAAATCGCTATCGGCGAAATCGATTTATTGAGGGCCCTTCAACGAACGATTTATTTGCTGATTTAGAAGCTGATTTAGAAGCTGATTTGAACGCAGCAGATCTCAATAGGCTTGAAGACACCATTGAAGTCTCGGCAGCCACATTGCTGGCCCTACCACCATCGCTGCCACGAAACAAAAGAATATCCCTTGACCTAGTCGCACCCCAACAGGATGCTGTAGAGGATTCGACTATCGGTTCACATATCAATTCCTCTGCCGTGTCTACAGCAGTTGGTTCTTTAGCCAAGGTATCTACTCAGCCTTCGATTGAAGAACCGGCTACGCAGACCGAAGTCGCCTCTACATCAGGCCCCGCCAGCAGCTATTTATCCTCTTCCGAAAAACTCATAGAGAGCTTAGAGGAGGTTCCGCCGATGCCTGAGCCAGTTGATACCATTTTCAGGCCCAAACGAAAGACGGTTTCCCTGATGGTAGGAGCAACTTTAGGTTTCTTTGGGCTGGTAGCAGGCTTGGGCGCTAGCTACTTGATGTCTAACCCGCTTGTGGCTGAACGGCTGGCCAATGTGCTTAGGGGCGAAGATATCTCTGTAGCCACCGCACCTGAAAGTACATTTGATCCGCCTGGCCCTGACCTGTCGGCGCGAGAATTCATTGATTTAGAAATTGACAACCTGAGTTCGTTAACAATGCCTCAAGGCACGATTGATCCGGCGATCGCACCCCCAACAGCACCGACTGCGCCCGCTTCTGCGACATTGCTTCCACCGATTGCAAACAGCCCCAGCGAGCAGATTGAAACTCAAGCAGTGGTCATTCCAGCCGGATCGAATTACTATGTCACGGTGCCATTTGCCAGCGAACAAAGCGTTTTGAACATCCGCCAAACGGTAGCAGAAGCTTTTGTGCGTCAGTTTGCCGATGGCAATCGGGTACAGCTTGCGGCTTTCGACCAGCCTGAGGCAGCACAGCAGTTTATTGAAGAGCTAAAAGCTCAGGGAATAACGGCTCAGATATACGGCCCAACGGCAGAATGAGCCATCCGACTAGTGCTCGGTACCTTCAGCTTGGGATCTAGGATCTGGTAGCTCGGGCTCAGGCACAGGTTAAAAGAAGAATCTGTGGCCGGTAAAATCAGAAGCTTGCTATGCTGCTAACTAGATAAGGTTATCGGATTCATTGGCCCATGGGACTGCTCGCTCGCTTTTCTCGCCTTGTTCGATCCAACGTCAATAGCCTGGTTAACGGCGCTGAAGATCCTGAGAAGATTTTGCAGCAGGCCGTGATGGAAATGCAGAGCGATTTGGTGTCGATGCGGCAGGCAGTTGCGCAGGCGATCGCCACCCAAAAACGCACCGAAAGACAGTTTGAGCAGGCCAGCCGCACCGCCCAAGAATTTTACAACCGCGCCCAGCTCGCCCTCCAAAAAGGGGAAGAGTCAGCCGCCCGCGAGGCCCTCACCCGTCGGCAAACCTACGCCCAAAATGCCCAAACCCTCAGCGCCCAAATTGAGCAGCAACGAGAAATTGTGCAAAAGCTCAAGTCCAACATGCAGACGCTAGAGGGCAAACTAGCCGACGCCCGCACCAGAAAGGACATGTACATTGCCCGTGCCCGCGCCGCCCAGTCCAGCGTTCGCCTCAACGAAATGCTACAGAACCCGACGGGTTCCCTCGGTGCCTTCGAGAAAATGGAGTCTCGCGTGCTCGATTTAGAAGCGCAAGCGGAAGTGGCTGGTGAGCTGTCGTCTGACTCCGTAGAGCGTCAATTTGCACAGCTAGAAGGCCACAACGTGGACGTACAGCTCGCCCAAATGAAGGCAAATCTGATAGAGGGCCAGTCCTAAGCCCTTGCTCATGCCTTCACCCTCTGAAAACAGGCAAGGTGAAGTGAAAGCAGCTCCCCTCGCCCCGTTTAGAATCTACCCATATTTGGCCATAGTGGGCTCGAATTATTCGCTGACAAAGCGCTAGTCCCAACCCATAGCCATCTTGAGCTTGGTCGCGCTTCAGGCGAAAGCTCTCTTCAAAAATACTTTTTTGATTATCTTTAGGAATTCCAGGGCCGGTATCTCGAATGCTCACCTGCACTTTTTCGGTGGTGCGATGCAGCGCCGTAATCCCAATCTTTCCATGCGCGGGCGTGTACTTAATCGCATTGTCAATCAAATTGGTTAGCACACGCTGAATCTGGTCTTTATCGACATAAACGTAGGGCAAATCATGCGGAATATCTGAGTCAATATGCTGTTTTTTGTGGTTTAACTTGGGTTGAAAAGACGCTATCACCTTTACACATAGCGTTTGCAGATTCAGCTTCTGCGGAGCAATCTTCAAATTAGCGCTTGGCCCTTTGGCCGCCTGCAAAATCTCCGTAATCATGCTGTTGATGGTGCGGATTTGCACTTTAGTGCTCTTCAGCAGATGGGCTTTTAGCTCGGGTGTGAATTTGTGCGATCGCCCACTTTCAGGTTCATACGCCAGCTCCAACGTTTCCAGCGCAATCGAAGCCGCCGTCAGCGGATTGCGCAAGTCATGGGCCATCATCGCAATAATGCGATCTTTAAAAGCAATCTGCGACGCTAAGTTAGCCCTTTCTTGATCCAGTCGAAAAATCTCATCCGAAAGTCGCAGGATCTCGGTTGACTGGGCAACCGCATCTACAGCAATGCTGTTTTCATAGGGGCCAAGTGGACTATCTTCAGCAGGCGGGCGCGATCGCATGATATCCCTGGTCTCCTCTAGTTCCTGCTGCCAACGCGGCCACCAGTGCTGTAGCTGCGTTTCAATATCACTACCTGCCAAAATTTGATGCTGCTCGGCAGAAACCTTAATTAAAGCTGGCGTCGCCACCAGCTTGAAATGCTCAGCCAAATAAGGCTGCTCCATCACATCTACCACCTCTAAACTGACTTGATCGGGGTCTGTTAATCCCGCCGTCAGCGCCTTCAAGTAGCCACGGATTTGCCGCACTTGTTCTGTCGAAGTTGGCCTCTTGTCAATAAATAGCAAGAGCTTAAAAGATCCGTTAGCCCCAGGCGAAACGGGCATGCGAGCCGCCATCTAGCCTCCTGTCACACTGCTTTTAGTTCAAACAACCACAATACCCTTTGATCAATTTTTCTGGGGAATAAATGTCGCTCATCAGCAAAATTGCAGACCCCGTACACATCACTCAGGCATCATAGAAATCTAACAATTTGCCTAGATTGGTTGAATTTTGGCCGTTACAATAGCAAGCAACGCCAGCATATGGTTCAAAGCGCAGTCTATGGCGAGGTGATGTGAACGCAGCAGAACAGGCATCCACAATTGAATTTGCCAGCAAAATTGCCGCCATCGTCGGGCTGTTCAAATCCGAGCTGCCCGACTTGCGAGTCGATCTCAAACCCTGGGCAAACGATCCTGATATTCAAGAACTAATTGACCCGAACTCGGTAGATATCGGCTTTCACTTCCCAGGGGTGAGTCGGCTGTTTCAATGCCGGAGTCTACTCATTCAAATTCGTCTGCATCAAGACATTGAAACTCAACAGTGCAGAGCCATCGGGCTAGAAGTCGCTGGGTTTGACTATCGCGGGCAACAGTGGCGGCTTTCAACCATTGATAACTGGCGGTTTGAAGGCCAAAAAACACCCGAACCAGACTCTGGTGAATCTCTCAGAAGCTGCTGTCGTCAGGTATTTGAGGTTTTTAATCGTCAGGCTGATTAGACAGGGGCAATCGCAGCTCGAAAGCGCCCTCTCCAGTGGCGATCGCCAGCGTCACAATCTCAGCATCAATCAATCGGGCTGCGCTCACAGCCACGCCAGTGCCATTATTGACCGGATAGGCCGGAAAACAAGCCGCGCTCAGACTCAAACGCAGTGCCTCACCCGGCTGCAAGCTAAAACAGGTAGGCTGCAAAAGCAGGGTAATATTTTTGGCTTCAGCCCGCCCGTCCGGTTCGCTCAGACATGCAGTGTCTACGCGGCAGTAGCCCTGCGTCAGGTTATACACTTGCTTTTCGGCCTGCCTTGTGCAAACCCGAGACAAAACGGCGCAAAGATCGTAGCTTTTGGCGGCGGCGGCGATCGCACACACCACCTCAACGACGCCCGCTACCCGCATCTCCTCAGACAATGGCTCGCTCGTATAGGTCAGCACATCCCCACGACTATCGATGGCTGTGCGCTCAAACATGCCAGCCGGTATCGCGCTATGTCCGCCTAAAGCTGGCGCTGGATTCCACGGGTCATGAACCAGATTGTCATAGCTAGACACAACTGATGCAGACGCTTTAAGTTCGGCAATCAGCTTGCCGCTATCCTCTCGAATATTCGCCAGGCCGCTGCTTTGTAGAAAATAAACCGCCTTCGCGCCTTCCGGCCAAGCTGCAAACCGCCGCCATTGATTTCGGCCCATTTCAAAGCAAGATAGGCCCCGATGCTCTTCCGGCAACGCTTTACCCTTCAGAATATGATCAAACCACTCAACCTGTAGCTGATCTACCGGACTCATGGCTGCCGGGCCAAAGTCTACTGCACCTACCCGACGGCCCCAGGGAATATGCCCCCAAGGCCCAATCCAGAAAGGCTGCGGCTGATTACTTTTGGCAGCCATCTGCCGATACAGCCGCACGTCACCACGCAGGTAAGGGTCAAACCAGCCGCCAATATGCAGCATTGGCAAATCAACTAGATCTAGCTGCGGCGTTAGCTTTTGCCAGTATTCATCTGGCTGAGAATGCGCTACCCAGTCGTGAAAGAAAGAATCTACGCCTTCAAGCACCTGGGGGCAAGCCGGAATCGGATCCGCCAGAGGTAAACGACGAGAGGCGCTCAGCAGCTTTTGATAGGCCGTGACATCCCCTTCGATTCGAGCAGTCTCAGCCGCAAGCTGAACCGCCCAAGTAAGCCCTAGCTGGAGGCATAGCGCACCGTTTTCGTAGGCCCAGTCTTCATATAAGTGATAGCCTGTCATTGCTGGCGCGATCGCCTTCAAAGCCGAATGCCGAGTCTGCGCAGCATAAAGCTGAGTCATACCCTGATACGAAAATCCATACATGCCCACATGGCCATCGCTGCCCGGTAGCTGCGCGGCCCAGGCCAGCGTATCTTCTCCATCTTCTACCTCATGGGCAAATAGCTGAAACTTCCCTTGAGAGGTACCGCGTCCACGCACGTCTTGAATCACCACAATGTAGCCTTGAGCGGCGTACCACTGGGGATGGGCATATACAATAGTCGATGCGATCGCCCGGCCATAAGGCTGACGCATCAACAAAACCGGAAAAGGGCCTTTGCCATCAGAAACATCCTCAGGAAAATAAACATCCGCATCCAAACGCACCCCATCCCTGGTGTACATAGCGCAAGTTTGCCGACCAGTTTGCTTACGAACAGAAAACATGTACTAAAGTCACTCCAAATAGGCTAAACAGACTGGTATTTTAAGGAAAGGGCTCAGGTTAAGCGGGGTGAACCCATGGAACCCATTCTCATTATCAGCAACTTAGTACTAGTCGCCCTGACCGGTACCTACGCTTGGCTAACCAACAAAAACGTCAAACAATTACAGAGAGAAAGCGTATACTACCGCAGCGTTATCGAAAAGCAACTACGGTTCACCTCTCTACCCCACCTCTACTGGGACTTACGGCCCGCAGAAGGCACTGATGCTGCCAATAACGGAGCCACCAGTAGCCTCGCCCTCGAAGTCTTCAACATCAGCAACGTACCAGCCTACGACGTCCACGTCAGCCTGATTGGAGCCTACACCGAAGAAGGATTGGGAATTGCCACCTTTTTGCGAACCTATATACAGACGCGCCATCGCAAATATCCGCTTCAGCCCGACAAGGTAGGTTACTATGGCGTTCGCAACGCTGTGCGCCTCTCTCTGCTACCTACCCAACAAAAAATCGTCCTCTCGCTCCCTTTTCCCATCCAGCCCGTCGATGTCTACACTCTGGTGCAATACCGTGAACTATCCGGAGAAAACTACTATCAGGTCTGCTGCTTTAGCGCCGTTGACGAGTCAGGTACCTACCGAGCAAACATTTTAGAACCCGCCGACATCCAAACGATGGATCGCCTTCACCTTTTCGATCTAGAAGACTTCACACTGCCTGAGACGACATCCCACTCATCCTCGACTTCTGCAATCGGTTCCCCACCAAGTCTAAAAAGTGAATCCAAAGAGGAATGGCCCTATTATCTGGCCGATTTCATCGACCTGTGGAACCATTCCATTTCCAGCCGTCTAATTCTGGATGCGCCCGCAACGCCTGAAGAAGAGGTTCCGGTTAAGGCTACCTATGATTTTTAAATCTCGTTCAGCGCAGCCCTACAGACGCCGAGCATCCGACAAGCGTCAGAGCGACCTCACCCAATCTAGCGTCATAGACATCCTCGTCATTGACGACGATCCAGTCATTTTGCAAAGCCTACAGCGGCTGCTGCAAAAGCGAGGATACCGGGTGACGACCGCCATCGACGCTAACGCTGGGTTGCAAACAGCCGTTCGACTAGCCCCTTCAGTGATTATCTGCGACTGGTTGCTTCCCGGTGACATCAGCGGCCTGGACATCTGCTACTACGTCAAGCAAGATCCCCAGCTATCTACCACCGCCTTTTTAATGATGACCAGCCACACCGATATTGCCAATCGGGTAGAGGCGATCGAAGCAGGCGCTGATGATCTATTAATTAAGCCGATCGATACAGCGGCTCTGATTGCCAGAGTTAAGTCTGGCATGCGGCTTCACCAGCTCACCCAAGACCTCCGAGCCGAGAAAAACAAGCTAGAAGCTGAGCTGGCTGAAGCGGCAGCCTACGTTATGTCTCTGCTGCCAGAAGACCTGCCGCGAGACCAAAAAACGCCGGTCTCAATTACCTCTCGGTTTATCTCTTCACAGGCATTAGGGGGCGATTGCTTTGACCATTACTGGCTCGATCCTGACTATTTGGTGATGTACCTGCTCGATGTTTCTGGGCATGGGCTAGGCGCGGCGCTGCTGTCTACGTCTGTGTTGAATGTGTTGCGATCGCAATCTCTCCCCAGCGTCAACTTTTACCGCCCCGAAACCGTCCTCAAAGGGCTCAACGAAGCCTTCCAAATGAACGACCAAAACGACAAATACTTCACCATTTGGTACGGCGTCTACAACCGGGCTACCTGCGAACTGTCATACGCCAGCGCTGGCCACCCCCCCGCTATGCTAGTCACTCCATCGACCACCAGCGCTGACAAAGTCACCATTCAGCGATTGCGTACCCCCGGCATGCCCATCGGCATGATGCCCGATACCACCTACCAGTGGCAGCGCTGCACCGTCGATACCGGCAGTCGCCTCTATATCTTCAGCGACGGCATCTATGAAATTCATCCCGCCAATCAAGCCGATCATCCAGACAGCCCTTTACTAGGGCTAGATGGTTTTGTGCAGCTCCTAACCACCCTAGAAGCCCGCCAGCAGCTCAGCCCAGACACTCTCATTGAGCAAGTCAGCGCCTTCGGCGGCGATCACTTTGAAGATGATCTTTCGCTCCTAGAAATCAACTTTCCAACCTGACGTCTCCGTCGCACCTCAGTCATCACAACCCAGTCATCACAAATTAATCATCAGAACTCAATCACCAGAACTCAATCACCAAAAGGGATAAGCGCCTCCGGCAAAGCCGCCCGCTCTAGCGTCATCCCAAACACCTGCTCAAACTGCTCAACCAAACACCCCCTCACCTCAGCCAAGCTGATAGTCGGCAAAAACTGCGCCAGCGAGCCCACCGGCTTGCCTTCAATTCCACAAGGCACAATCTTTTCAAACCCAGCTAAATCGGGACATACATTCAGCGCAAAGCCGTGCATCGTAATCCACTGGCTCACCTTAATCCCAATCGCCGCCACCTTCCGCCCCTCCAGCCAGACGCCCGTCAGCCCTGCCACTCGCGCTCCCACCAGGTCAAAGCAAGCAAGCGTTCGGATAATCACTTCTTCTAGCTGCCTCAAGTACCAGTGCAAATCCAACCGGTGGTTATGCAAATTCAAAATCGGATAGCCCACTAGCTGCCCAGGGCAGTGATAAGTCACCTCACCGCCTCGCTCTACACGATGAACTTCAACCGCGCTCTGCGTGGGATCAAATTGGAGAAAGCGAGTGTCTGCGCCGTGCCCTAGCGTATAAACCGAAGAATGCTGTAGCAGGATTAACAAATCCCCAACGGGATCTTCAGAAAAATGCTTAAGTGAATGCTTATAATCGGCCACTAACTGCTGTTGCCAATCCCAGGCAATCCGGTAGGGCACCTCGCTTAACAGATACAAACTTCCTGTTTTAATCAATGCTCTCGTCAAGAGAAAATCCGCCTGTTGGGCATTAAGGATGGGTTAAGAATTATCAATGGATGCTTCATTTGTTGACGGTTCTAATCCGCCCAAAAGCAGCAGTGCTAGGGTTTAAGAGTATAAACCAAACCGCCATAACGGGAGGCTGCTTTTATGAAGCTAGTAGTCCAGGGTAAAAATATTGACATTACAGACGCCATCAGGGCTCATGTCAATCAAAAAATCGAAAAAGCGACCGCTCACTTTCAAACGCTTATCAATAAAGTAGACGTCAATTTATCTGTCGAGAACAACCCCCGGATCGCCCCAAAACAATCTACAGAAGTCACTATATTTCTTAGCAACGCAGTGGTTCGCGCTGAAGAAAGCAGCGAGAGCCTGTACGCCAGCATTGATCTGGTGACCGACAAAATCACCCGTCAGCTCCGCAAGTACAAAGAAAAACGCCGTCACCAAGACCACAGCTCTGTGCGGCCTACAGATGTAGACATCACCAATATTCCAGATATCACCCCAGAGGGCAGCCCCGATATCAGCGAGGTTCTGTCTCACCAACCGACACTGCCTGCGGAGGTTGTGCGTACCAAGTACTTTGCCATGCCACCCATGACGGTGCAGCAAGCCCTGGAAAACTTGGAAATGGTCGGCCACGACTTTTATATGTTCCGCAACAGCGACACGAACGAAATCAACGTGATTTACGAACGAAATCACGGCGGCTATGGCCTGCTGCTACCACGCCAAAACCACGAAAAAGCTGTTCAAAACAGCCATAAAGAAGCGCCTACTGTAAGTGTCGCCCCGATAGCCAAAGCTTCATAGCCTTGACAGCCTTGCAATCGGCACCTGCATAGACTAGAAAGATCGAGAAAAGTGATTATAACCTTGTGGGATAGCCCCCTCGGCTGTCTGAGTACTGACGAACGAGACGCTAATCCCACAAGACTTTTGAGTCATCAAATGACTAGCCGACTGTGAGCAATCCGTCCAGGCGACCTTTACGCTCTAGCGCATGAATATCATCGCAGCCGCCGATATGCTGATCGTCAATAAAAATCTGCGGTAGCGATCGCCGACCAGCCCTATCAGCCATTTCATCACGGGCCGCTTCGTCGCCGTCAATGCAATACTCTGTATAGTCCACGCCTTTTCTATCTAGCAAAGACTTTGCGCGAATGCAAAAGGGGCAACGGCTCCAGGTATATATTTCAACTTTAGGCTGCATTCTTTCCTCTCTAGTCCTTCAATAAGCGTATTCGCAAGACCCTTTACATTGTAAGAGGATCGCTCCCCTCATGAGTGGTATCTGCGCCAAACTCTACCGTGTAAGCGGTATCGTTAAAAGTAACCACGTCTTGATCGTACAGCTTGCGGCCTCGGCGCAGTTCCATATCTCCATTGACGGCAACTTCACCGCTGCGAATCAAGAGCTTGGCTTCTCCTCCCGATTGGGCAGCATCGATTACCTTCAAAAACTGATCGAGCTTAATAAATTCTGATGCCATAGTTCTGAGTGCTCAACCGTTTCGAGCCCGCTGCTTTATCTACTAAAACTTATAGCACTGCAGCCCCATACTCCGTCACCAGCAGCCCAAGACTAGCGTCAACTAAACCATTGCAGGCTCATTCACACCAAGGCTTTGTAGCATTTCCTGGGCTTGGGCGATCGCTCCTTGCTGCTGCTCTTCAGCCGCTCTCATCTGGGCAATCACCGCCGAAACGGCCTCTAGCTTCTGATTAAAGCCGCTCAGTCGCTCCGAAATATTGGGTAGCAGTGATTCATACAGCGCAACTTGGCCTTGGGCTTGCGCGATCGCTTGCCGATACGCCACACAGCTTTCCTCGGCCTCACCCATCGCCTGTCTAAATCTTTCTACAGCTTCTTGCTGCTGCTGCCGGTTTTGCTTCAGCATATCAATCTCAGCTTGAATCTGGGCGCTCTCGGTCTCCACCTGCTGAATCTGCTCGCCCAGCTTAGCTCTCAACTCGTCAATCTCATCCAAAAAAGGCTCTAACTCAGTCGCCGTGGCGCTACTGCCCTCAGCCGCAAGACCTTGTCTGCGCAGCAGCACTGCCTGGTGCTGACTCAGCATCTCTTCGCGCTCTAGCAAATTGCGACGCTGACCCACCAGCGTTCGATTGAGCATGACATGGCGATCCTTTTCCTCAGCAATCTCCGTTTCTAGCTGCAGGCGATCGTATTCGCTAGCACTCTCAATTTTGGCTTGAATGGCATCGATATCTTCTTGCTGTAACCGCAGTTCCTCCTCTTGATCGTTGACAAAACGCGACATCTTATCAAGGTCTTTCTCCAGATTGGCAACTAGCGTCCGCAAATCTTCCTCAGACATCGCCTCCAAAGCAGCCACATCCACCTTTTTACTCAACCGCACCTTGTCGCTGGCGTTGAGCAGCTTGTATATTTTTTGGTGCAGATCTGATTGATTTTCTAGCTGCTCAGTCAGTAGCTGATTTTGGTCTTGCTTCGCGCCTAGTAGGGACTGCTGCTGTTGTAGACTCGCCTGAGTAGTGCAGAGCAACATTTCGGCTTCATTAAGCGATCGCCTAGCCTCAGCCAAAACCTCTGTCTGCGTAGCCAATTCCGCCTGCCCAGAAACCACCTCGCCCCGCCGCTGTTCCAAAACCTGCTGATTTTCGCTTACTTCACCCTGGTAATGACTCACCATCTCATAGGCAGCCGTCAGTTCATACTCTGCCGCCGTCACCGACACAGTCACCTCACTTAAGCGAGCCAGCGCTGCACGCATTTGATCGGCTTGCTCGTCACTCAGGCCACCGCCACCTTCAGCCTGCTGCTCTTCAAAGCGCTGAATTTCTCCCTTCAAATGAGCCCAGGCACCTTCTAATTCATCATTCTTACGCTCTAGATCTTCTCTGAGACTTTCAACATCAGCCTTTTGCGTTTCTAGCTCTTGCCGTTGAGTCTCAACCTGCGCCAAATCTGCCTCAGCTTGATCTATCTGCTCTTGGCGAGTTTCAATCTCCATCTCACGGCGATTCAGCGCCTGACTCTGATAGGTCAAAGACTCCTTCCACTGCTCAATTTCCTCGCCCTGCGACTTGAACTTTTTGCTCAAGCTAGAGAAATTTTGCAGAATTTTTACTAGCGATCGCCCCGCTTCGTAATGGCGCTGCACCTGGCGATTGCTATTTAGCTCAACCATAACTAACGTATCCGCACCATAGGTGGCATCGTCCGGGGCCGCAACGATTTCATCCCCAGGGACTCCGCTCCATTCACTCTCAGAGCGCTGACAGGCAAGTAGCTTAAACTCTGCCTTGCCATTTCCTATGAATCCACTCTTCCTTTGGGTTTCGGCTAAATAAAGCACGCTGACATTTCCTCTATTTATGCAGGTTCAGTACAGACCGGCTATATATGAGTTCCCGCCTAGCGAATATGGATTAACACTCTATAGGGTTTAACAAACAAAACAGTTGAGGGTACGTTGACTACATGGCAGCCTTTACCGTCACCTTTGCAGTCAATGGTGTAACCACCGTTCCAAAGTGCGCTATTCTCTATTTCTCGGGGAATGCTTGACCCAGTTAACGCTCCCGCTAGTTAATAGATTACAGACGTCCTATAGAACAGACGTCTTGGGTTAAGCCAAACTTAGCTAGCCTTAGCCAAACTTGCTAAGGACGGGCCTATTGGCCGCAGGTTTAGATTATGCGCACAGTTTTGGTCGTCGAAGACAGCGTCACACAGCGAGAAATGATGATAGAGCTGCTTCAAGGCAGTGGCCTGGAAGTCGCTGTTGCTACCGACGGTATCGAGGCACTTCAGTTTATTCAAGGGCATACTCCCGATCTAGTTCTGCTAGATATCGTGATGCCTAAAATGAATGGCTACGAGGTCTGTCGTCGAATTAAGTCTGATCCCAATACGCAAAACCTCCCTGTGGTGATGTGTTCTGCGAAGGGGGAAGAATTTGATCGCTACTGGGGGATGAAGCAAGGGGCCGACGCCTATATTGCCAAACCTTTCCAGCCAACTGAACTGGTTGGCACCGTCAAACAACTGCTACAAGGGTAAAGACTCACAAAAACGCCATGGTAGGAAACCCTGACTTTCAAACGATATCAGGACAAGATCAAGCCCCCGAACTTCAAGAGATTGAAACGCCAGAAGGTGAACTTCACCTGCGTTTTTTTATCACTGACACAGAAGAATTTGCCCTCCCGGCCACCGGAATTCGCCGGATTATAGAATATGCACCCGATCACATCACCCCTGTACCTAACGTATCACCGCTCTTATTGGGCACGCTCAATGAGCAAGGCCGGGTGATCTGGGTTGCAGATTTGGGACAGTTTTTGGGCTATCCCAAGCCGATGAATACAGACCGCACTGAAATTCCGGTCATTGCCGTCGAAGAACAAGGCACGATGTTGGGCCTGGCTGTTGATCAGATCATCGGCACAGACTGGCTAGATAGTGAAGCGCTCAAGGCAACCACCGATCCTTCGGATGTAATGGCTCCCTTTTTAAGGGGAGAGTGGCTACTAGAAACAGACAAATCGTTAAGACTGTTAGACCATATTGCTATCTTACGCTCGGCTCGCTGGGTCGCCTAGTGAGCATCTACCCAAAAAACGGCCAGCCAAGAATGGCTAAACAAAATATTGGCTAATAATTTAGTTAATAACCCCGTACACAGCAAGCACCAGGACTTAGATCGGCAAGAGGAAAGAACAATGGCATTGGGTACTGACTACGCACAATCCTATCAGGCCGCAGAAAGAGCCTACATGCAGGGCAGCTACGAGGACGCGGCTAAAACTATTGATTTGCTGGCCGACGAGTATCCGAGCGATCCGAGCGTATTGCTGCTGAAGGGGCACATTTACTGTTACGGACTACAGCAATATGAGGTAGCACAGCAGCAATATAAATCGGTACTACACCTATCTTCAGACGCAGAATTTGTAGACTATGCCAATAACGGCTTAGCTTATGCTGCTGAGGCTGCTGGCTCATCTGATGAGTCATCTGGCGGGCTATATGAATCTATGCCAGACGAGTTTGATGATGACTTTTTAGATTCGATGGAAGATTCCATTGAGCCGACAGCGGTAACGGAATCTCTTGAGCCTGAAGATACAGGCGAAGCATCAGCTTGGTCTGGCTCTACGGATGCCGAAACCGATAGAGACGATCTTGATGTCTTCAGCGATTTTGCTACGGCAGAACTTGATTCAGAAGGGTTTGCTTCACCAGAAGTAGGGCCACCGGAATCAAGAGGCAGCATTGACTCAGACAATAGCGCCAGCAACCCCTTTGCTTTTTCATCGGACGTAGAAGATATATCAGCCGACGACACCGATGAAAACAACCCTTTTAACTTAGGTAACCTCGTCACTGAGGAGCTAGAAGAGCGCGATCCGTTAGCAGCGTCTTTGGGTGACGATCCGTTCAGTTTCGAGGCTGCGGCAGAAGATTCTGCTGAAGAAGACGCGACAACCTTCAGCGATGCCGCGTCTGAGTTTGACATGGCTGAGTTCGATGAAGCCTTTGGGACAAAAGCTTCCTTAAACCAAAGCATTGAGGATTTCAGTGCCGATAGCGCAGCCTCTGAATCGAGCAATAGCGAAGTCGCCAATCGGGCTGCGACGCTAGATTTGACAGCAGATAGCGACAGCGAAGTGTTTGAGGATCTTGATTTCGAGCCACCCTCTGACACCGATACAGAAGATCAAACTTTATTTATGAGGGAGCCTGAGCTGGATGACCCTGCGGCAGCGATGGCCGATCTCCCTTCTGTCACAAAACCGAGTCGCGACTCAGTTTCAGCATCGGGAGCGGCGTCTTTTGGCTTTGGGATCTCTGAATCTCTCACAGATGAAGACTCGGATGCAGGCATGTTTGGGGGCAGTAGGTTGGACGATGATTCGGAGAGCGATGCGGACTCTACTGCTTTTTCAGATGACTTCGACGACTTTGATGACTTCGAGAGCGTTCCTGACTTTGATTTATCCGATAGTTCGGCTGGATTCACTAGCCCTTCTATGGGTGCGGTACCTAGCCAATTTGGCAGTCAATTTGACGAATCTGTGGAAAAAGGTGACCCGTCCTCGTCGGCAGGGGCTGGTAAGTTTGCAGTGTCACAAGCTTCCCCAATGCCCGTTTTTAATAAGAAGGCGGCGAGTAACCCAAAGCCACGCAAACAGGGGATGTTTGCCTCTTTAGAAAACGCTTCGATGTCAACTAAACGGCTGATTTTGGCGGGTTCTGTAGGTGTTTTGTCTGCGATCGCACTCAGTACCGTCAGTTTAGTCACCCAACCCAAAGACACGGTCTCTTCAGGACTGGTACCCGCAGCCGCTAGCGGCGCTACAGCCGGATTAATCAGCTTTGGCAGCATATTGGGATTGGGTTACTTGCTAGAGCGGCGCACCCGAGAAACGGTGAACGATCTTCAGGTGTGCATTAACCAAGTTTCAAGAGGTGATTTGAACGCTAGAACGACTATTCTGACGCGAGATGAGTTTGGTCAGCTATCGGAAAGCTTCAACCAAATGGTCAGCGCCATTTCTACGACCACGCATGAGGCGCAGCGCAAAGCCCAAGAACAGGAGCAAGCCAAAGAAGATTTGCAGCGTCAGGTGATTCGTCTGCTAGATGATGTAGAAGGCGCGGCCAGAGGTGATCTTACTGTGAAAGCGGAAGTCACCGCAGACGTCCTTGGGGCAGTAGCCGATTCCTTTAACCTGACGATTGAGAATCTGCGTGAGATTGTCAAGCAAGTGAGTGTGGCCGCGCGGCAGGTGAGCCAGGGCTCGACCGAAAATGAGGCATTTGCGCGATCGCTATCGGCAGACGCCCTGCGTCAGGCAGAAGAGCTAGCCGTCACGCTAAATTCTGTGCAGGTGATGACCGATTCTATTCAGCGCGTGGCCGAAAGTGCCCGCGAAGCCGAAGAAGTGGCGCGTTCAGCCTCTGAAACCGCGCTGCGTGGCGGAGAAGCCGTAGAACGTACCGTGGCTGGCATTCTGGACATTCGAGAAACGGTCGCTGACACGACTCGCAAAGTCAAACGTCTCGCCGAGTCCTCTCAAGAAATTTCTAAGATTGTGGCCTTGATTTCGCAAATTGCGTCACGGACTAACCTGCTGGCCCTGAACGCCAGTATTGAAGCGGCCAGAGCCGGAGAAGCCGGTCGCGGGTTTGCGATCGTAGCAGATGAAGTCAGACAGCTTGCCGATCGGGCGGCCAAAGCCTCTAAAGAAATTGAGCAAATCGTGCTACAAATTCAGAGTGAAACTGGCGGCGTCATGACAGCGATGGAAGAAGGAACACAGCAAGTGATTGAAGGAACTAGACTTGCTGAACAAGCCAAGCAGTCGCTAGATGACATTATTCAGGTGTCTAATCGAATTGATGTACTGGTGCGATCTATCACAGCAGATACCGTCGAGCAAACAGAAACTTCCCGAGCCGTCGCTCAGGTGATGCAGTCTGTAGAGCTAACCGCGCAGGAGACCTCGCAAGAGTCGCAGCGCGTATCCGGATCGTTGCAAAACTTGGTAGGGGTTGCTAAAGACTTACTAACTTCGGTTGATAAGTTTAAGGTAAACGCTAAAAAGGGTTAAGGAAATGGTAGGTTCACATCTTTAGACGCATTAACTTTGGACTGGGCTTTGGACTGAACTTTGGACTGTATTAAGGGAGAACGCAGCGATGAAGCCTGAGCAACAGCAGCGCATCATGGGCTATTTCATCGAGGAGGCCAAAGACCACCTCAACACAATCGAACAAGGGTTGCTCAGCCTTCAGTCCACCATTGAAGACGCTGAAAAGGCGAACGAACTTTTTAGAGCTGCCCATTCCGTCAAAGGGGGTGCGGCCATGTTGGGCTTAGAGAGCATCCAACAGACGGCCCACCGGATGGAAGATTACTTTAAAATTCTTAAGGAGTCACCGGTTCGAGTAGACCGTGCTTTAGAAACCATGTTTTTACGGGTTTCTGACGGCCTCAAAGATTTGCTAGAGCAGCTAGAAGGGCCGTTTGGACTCACTCAGGACAAAGCCCAAGAAATCATGGCTGACGTAGAGCCAGTATTCGATCAGCTAGAGCAGCATCTGAAATCGCTAGTAGGCAAAGCTAACGCATTAGAAACCTTAGCAGAGCCAAATGCCGCCGATGAGGGCTCATCGTCAGAAGCCTTACAGTCCAGGTTTAAGCGCGATGTAGCGGCCTGGCTACGCCAAATGCTGGCGGCTTTCAAGCAACGAGACACGCCTGCAACGAGAGAAAGCATTCAAGACACCTGCGCACAACTGACGGCTATTGGCAATCAGTTTGAGCTGGCCGCCTGGTGCGACCTAACTGAAACAGCCCGACTTGCAGCATCCAACTTAGATAATGACTACCGCCGTTTAGCTCCTATTCTTATTAAGGAAATTAAGAAGGCGCAAGATCTTGTCCTTTCGGGTCGAGCCGCTGAGGTCTCCATTTGCGATACCCTGCAAGCGCTGCTGCCAGAGGACATTTTAGCAGCAAACATAGAAGCCAGTGACGGCGTCGAAATCGGCGCAAATGCTGATAGTTTGGAACTCAACGGCCTGGAAACGGACTTAGCAGGTACTCAAAACAGCTCAGAAGGTAGCTTAAATGATGTGCTAGCGGAAGACCTTTTCGAGGAAGACGGTTTTGAGGAGAACATTTCTTTAGAAGCCCCGGCAGGTCTGGAAGATCTTTTTCTAGGAAACGATACGTCAATTGCAGATGATGTCAAAAGTTCGGGAGCAGAGGCAAATAGTTCAGCGGTTGCAGAAACAGACTTTGAGGGGTTGTTTGGTAACGACTCAGCAGAACGCGACGGGACAGATAGTTCAAATGATGGTCTAGATGATATTGGTCGATTGAGCTTGGACTTGGATTTTGACGAAATTCCGTTAGAGCTTTCCACGCTCAATCGCAATGTAGAGAGCGAAGAGAAAGCAGACGAGTCGTTAGATGCGCTACTCGCGACGGTCAATGTGACCGGGCCAGATGTCGGGACAGAAGAGTTGAACAGTTTGGCTGATCTGTTTGATGGAGATTTAGAAGAGCTAGACAATACTTTGGGCGGTCATCCTTTCATATCGGAAGAGATGCGGCTCCATCCTGAAAAAATTGACTCACCAGCAGAAGACCTCACAGATTTTCTAGATAATGAAAGCGTTAATGCCTTAGATATAGAATCGACATCAGATAGCGAAGCAGTAGATGACGATCTGTTTGGTGGAACTTTATCGGAAGGTGCGTTTGCCAGTAGCGATGACCTTGATCTGCCCGAGCTAGATGATTTCTCAAAAGCAGAGCCTACTATATCTGGGCAAGCGCCCGCATCGTTAGACTCTGTTGCGGCTATTGATGAAGCCGTCGTTTCTGAAGATGTCTGGGCCGAAGATGCTTGGGCTGAAGACAGATGGGCGGAAGATGGCGATCGCGAGGAAGATACGCTATTTGGAAGCAGCGATACATTAGACAATTCGGCTGAGTCGGATGATGCGGCTGAGTTGGATCCGTCACAAGACCTGTTCTCACTAGAGGAATCTCCCAAAAATAGCAAAGGTGAGTATGTCTCACCGACGCATCACGCTAGTCCGCGTGAGGTAGAAATCGAGTTCCCGACTTTAACGGGCACTAAACTTCAAGAAGCGGAGAATGACATTGATAGTTTTTTCTTGGCAGAGCCAGCAGATAGCACTTTCGCAAAAACAGGTGCAAAAACAGACGACGCTGTCAACAAGCTGCTGTTTGATTTGGACGAAGCGGAGAATAGAGAAAACGCGCCTGTAGCAATGCCTACAGCGCCCAGCGGTCAGATTGATGACGATCCTTGGGGAGAATTGTCAATCGATCACACAGCCGTTGGCACAGAGAGTGAACGCAATCTGGCTGACCTCAACTGGCCCGAGGAAGAAGCTGAGCCTACCGAAGAGCGTGAAGAGGGCGCAGACGAGCAAAATTTAGGTGAAGCTTCAATTGAGGATGATCTAGAGGATGCTTTCTTGGGCGCAGATCTATCTTCGTTAGTTGATCCCAATGTAGAGGTTGAGCGAGCAGACTCTGAGCTAGATGATCTGCTAGATTTTTCTGAAGAGAATGAAAGCAGCGAGCCCATGGTCGCAACTCCAGGTTTGGCGGAGGCAGTAGCGGATGACCTGTGGGATGAGCTAGCTGGCTCTGCGGATAGTTTGGATGATGAAACTGACTTTTTAACCGATGACAATTCAGAGGCAGTAAACGGATCTGAGGCGAAACCGGTAGATGAGGTTGCCACAGAACAAACAGAAAAGGAAAATGCCTTTGATGAAATATCGGACGAAGTGCTAGCCGATTTCGAGACAGCGTTTGGCAGTTTTTCGGATGAAGACAACATCAATACTGGGTCAGTCAGCACCGAAACGACAGAGGATACCTTTGATCTAACAGATGATTTAACAGAAAATTCAACAGATGACCTGTTTGATTTGTCAGAACCTGCTTCGCTAGCGGAGGAAAAGGTGGCCGCAGGAGAGGAAGCTTTGCCTGCGCCGGATCAAGCGGCTGAAGAGGGGACAGACGAAGCGGCTATTTCTGGATTGGATGTGGACGACATAGATGATGCCGCAGTTGTCGATATCGATAATCTTGAGATTGATGACTTGCTGAGGCTTGATTTATGGGATGGCTTACCTGAAGATTCTTCACAAGGGGACGGCGACGAGTCTTCTGCACAAGATTTGCGCGATCGCCCCGCTCCCTCAGAATCTTCTGAAGCTGAACATGACGCACCAATTTTAGGCGTGGATGGCTTCCTATCAGCAGAAGAATTTGACTTGGAGGATGACTTCATCCCAGACGAAACAGAAAATGTTGCAGATGATTTTGAGGATGATTTTGAGGATGATTTTGATGGCCTTGACGCTTTATTAGCTGCCGAAGAAGAAGAGGCTGAAGCGTTAGCTGATGAAGACATGCCAACCTTTGTAGGGGTTGCAAATGAGGCAGCAGCAGAGACGCGCGCAAATGCAGATGCTGTCGAAGAAGATGAGGACTTCGGAGACTTGGAGAAGCTGCTAGAGGATGGCAGCGCCGAGAGTGCAGCGCCGACTACCCCCTTACGGCGGGCTCCTCAGCGAATCGCCAGGCGTGGCGGCGGTGTCCGCGAACAGAATATGCGTGTTTCGGTCACGCACTTAGACAATTTGAGCAACCTGGTAGGAGAGCTAGTGGTGAGCCGCAACACCCTAGAGCGCGATCAAGAGCGGCTGCGTCAATTTTTAGATAATTTGCTTTTTCAGGTGCAGCAGTTAAATGATGTGGGTCAGCGGATGCGCGATTTGTATGAGCGATCGCTGCTAGAAAGCTCGCTACTGTCGAACCGTCGTGCCCATGCTACAGGGAGAGATCCAGGCGAAAGAAATCACGCCACCGGGGAAATCTTTGATGCGTTAGAAATGGACAGATTTACTGGATTTCATACCCTTTCACAAGAAATGATCGAGTTAATTGTGAGGGTGCGAGAGTCTTCTTCTGACATTGGCTACACAGTAGAATCGTCCGACCAGGTGACTCGTCAGTTCCGGCAAATTACCACTCAGCTTCAAGAGGGCCTGAACACGGCGCGGATGGTTGCCTTTTCGCAAGCGGCTGATCGGTTGCCTCGGGCAGTGCGCGATATCTCGCTGAAGTGCGGCAAAGAAGCGCGTTTGATCGTAGAAGGGCAAGACACCTTAGTCGATAAAATGATTGTCGAGAACCTGTACGATCCGCTAACACACCTGGTAAACAACGCCATCACCCACGGCATTGAAACGCCAGAAGAGAGAAAAGCAGCAGGCAAACAGCCGGAAGGCTCGATTACGGTGCGGGCTTTTTATCAGGGTAACCAAACGGTCATATACGTAGCAGATGACGGTGGCGGCATCAACACTGAGTTTGTGAAGCGAAAAGCTATTGAGAAAAATTTAATTAGCCAAGCTGAAGCAGACAATCTCTCTGCGTTGGAAACCTATGAGCTGTTGTTTCATCCAGGCTTTAGCACCCGAGACCAGGCCGATGACTTTGCCGGGCGTGGGGTGGGGATGGATGTCGTGCGCACGTCACTTGCCGACATTCGCGGTAGCGTGACCGTTGATTCTGAGCTGGGTAAGGGCACTAGCTTTACGATTCGCCTGCCGCTGACGCTGAGCATTTCTAAGGCATTGAGCTGTGTGAGCAACCAGGCGCGGATTGCCTTCCCGATGGATGGTGTAGAAGATATGCTGGATGTGCCGCGCGATCGCGTGATCAAAAACGAGCAAGGCAAAGATTGTGTGCGCTGGCGCGATAACCTGCTGCCCTTTCAACCGGTTACCGACTTGCTGAAGTTCAACCGGACGCTGGGCCGAGGCCGAGTATACGGCGGCAGTCAAGATGACGATGTCCTTTCTGTAATCGTGCTGAGAAGCGCGAATACCTACGTCGCCATTCAGGTCGATCAGGTAATTGGCGAAGAGGAAATCGTGATCAAGCAATTGGAAGGGCCAGTGCCCAAGCCATTGGGGATTGCGGGTGCAACTGTGCTAGGGGATGGCCGAGTGATGCCAATTGCCGATGTGCTAGAGCTGATTGATATTGCGATGGGCCGCATTCGCCGAGAGCCGTCTTCGATGCTGTGGTCAGAAAGTGAAGTGGTCGAAGAGACACCTGCGAAGAGCGAGCCAACGGTGCTGATTGTGGATGATTCGATTACGGTGCGTGAGCTGCTTTCGATGAGCTTTAACAAGGTGGGCTACCGGGTAGAGCAGGCGAGAGATGGGCAAGAAGCCTGGGATAAGCTGCGATCGGGCCTACCTTGTGACCTGGTGTTCTGTGATATTGAGATGCCAAGGATGGATGGCCTAGAGCTGCTTTCGCGGATGCAGAAGGACAATCATTTAAAGAGCATTCCGATTGCGATGTTGACGTCGCGCGGGGCAGATCGTCATCGTCAGATGGCGGTGGATCTGGGGGCGAGTGGGTATTTCACTAAGCCTTATTTGGAAGAGGCATTGTTGGATGCGGCGCAGCGGATGCTGAACGGAGAGACGCTGGCGAAGGGACGCGGCGGTTAGATGGGGCCTGTTGTGCGTTAGGATCGAGGGGTGTTTTACCCCTTGATTTGCTATGGTTGCTGTTGCTGCTGACTCTGCGGTTCGGGATTGGCGGGCGGTTGTGCGATCGCTAGAAAATCTGCTCAGTACCAATCAGGTAATGCGGCGCAAAGAAGAGCTGCTGGTGTACGAGTGCGATGGGCTGACCAGCTACCGGCAGCGGCCAGCGGTGGTGACTTTGCCGAGGACAACTGAGGAAGTAGCGGCGGTGGTAAGGCTGTGTCACGAACAGAGTATTCCCTTTGTGACTCGGGGGGCAGGTACGGGGCTATCGGGCGGGGCACTACCGATTGAAGAATGCGTGCTGGTGGTAACTACCTGTATGCAACAGATTTTGGATATTGACTATGACAATCAGCGAGTGGTTGTGCAGCCGGGTGTGATTAATAACTGGATTACTCAAGCGGTGAGTGGAGCGGGATTTTATTACGCGCCCGATCCGTCTAGTCAGCTTGCCTGTTCGATTGGGGGCAATGTCGCCGAGAACTCTGGCGGTGTGCATTGCTTGAAGTATGGTGTTACAACCAATCACGTTTTGGGACTAAAGATAGTATTGCCGAATGGCGACATTGTAGATGTAGGTGGCGCTGTACCAGAGATGCCAGGATATGACCTGACGGGCGTGTTTGTAGGCTCGGAAGGTACGCTTGGGATTGCAACTGAGGTGACGCTTCGCATTTTAAAGTCACCCGAATCTGTTCAAGTCATTCTGGCTGACTTTACCAGTGTAGAAGCAGCCGGAGAGACAGTGTCGGACATTATTCAGGCGGGCATCATTCCGGCGGGGATGGAAATGATGGACAACTTTAGCCTGAATGCGGTGGAAGATGTAGTCGCAACGAACTGTTACCCACGCGATGCAGTAGCGATATTGCTAATAGAGATAGACGGGGCTCCGGCAGAGGTAGCGGCGAGTGCAAAAGAAATAGAGGCGTTTTGCTACAAGAATGGGGCGCGGCAGCTTACCCATGCAACCGATGAGCAGGAGAGACTACGACTGTGGAAGGGGCGAAAGGCGGCGTTTGCGGCGATGGGGAAGTTGAGCCCTGACTATTATGTGCAAGATGGCGTGATTCCGAGAACGCGGCTGCCGGAAGTGTTAAAAGAGATTGAGCGGCTGGGTGAAGCGCATGGGTACCGGGTGGCGAATGTGTTTCATGCCGGGGATGGAAATTTGCATCCGTTGATTTTGTATAACAACAATGTGCCAGGTGAGCTAGAGGCGGTGGAAGCATTGGGCGGGGATATTTTGAAGCTGTGCGTGCAGGTGGGCGGCAGTATATCGGGCGAGCATGGGATTGGGGCGGACAAGCGGTGCTATATGTCGAATATGTTTAGCGCGGTGGATTTGGAGACGATGCAGTGGGTGAGGGGGGCCATAAACAAGCAGGGCCTGGCGAATCCGACGAAAATTTTTCCGACGCCGAAGACTTGCGGGGAGGCGGCGCATAAAGTGAGCGGAAACTTTAAGGAACTGGAAAACTTTTAGTTTTTTTGGGGCTGGTACAATGAAACTAGCTTTTTGAGGGCTAACGTTGTGACTTCTTCTTATATTCGTCAGTCATTGCCGAGTACTGCCGATTTGCCTTATTCGGACGGGATGCCCGTGGATAACGAAGACCAGAACTTGCTGCCTAATTTGCTGTTGCACCTGCTGACGCACCTATGGGCAGACCGGATGGACTGGTTCTTTGGGGTGGATATGGCGGTGTATCACGAAACGGGGATTAGTCCTAAAATTCCGGTGGTGCCGGATGCCTTTTTGAGTTTGGGTGTAGAGCGCAAGCGGGGCGGCAAGTCTCGGTTGAGCTATGCGGTGTGGGAGGATGGCGCTGTGCCGACGATGGTATTAGAGATGGTTTCGCACAAGCCAGGGAAGGAGTATGACAAGAAGCTATTGCTGTATAGAGACTTGGGGGTGCTGTACTACGTCGTGTATAACCCGGAGTATTGGCAGCGTGACCAGCACAATCCCTTTGAGGTGTATAAGTTGGAGTCGGGCGAGTATCGATTGCAAAGTGGCGAGCCTTATTGGATGCCGGAAGTGGGGCTAGGAATCGGGCGATATCAGACGGAATTTGGTAAGCTGCCGCAGGAGATTTTGACCTGGTATGACGAGCGGGGAAACCGGCATTTTAATGAAGCTGAGCAAGAACGGCTGCGGGCGGAACGAGAAAGGATATGGGCAGAACAAGCGCGGGTAAGAGCGGAACGGGCTGAGGCCGCAGCCGAGCAGGAACGAGCACGGGCTGAGCAGGAACGAGTGCGGGCCGAGCAGGAACGAGTACGGGCTGAGCGGTTTGAGGCAATTTTGAGGGCGCAGGGCATTGAGCCTGATGATTTGGTGTAGTTTTAAGCTGGGGGTATTAACTTAGGTTTGGAAAGGCTGGCTTGGGAAGCTACAGTCTACAGACAAGTCTGAGAACTTTGCGACTGGTGAAGTTGCACAGGTTGCCGACCCACCCCGTCGCTACGCGCCACCCCTCCAGAGGGGATTTTACCGGCTAGGCAAGCTTATATTGTCTAAATGGATTGCCCCCATTATCACAGCCTGAAGCAGATCCCCTCTGGAGGGGTGCCCGAAGGGCGGGGTGGGGCGGTAACGTGGGTGATTAGCCGATGTCTCGTAGTTATGTGTACGGGGTAGGGTTAGGAAGAAGGCAGAAGCGAGGAGTCGGGAGTCAGAAACAACTTTCCGATTTAAGTTGAGACCTGGGAAAGGCTCTTGTTAGCAAGTTATTTTGATGAGTGGGTGGGAAAGCTAGGTTTGGGGATAGTTATGAACTGTTGGTGGGCCGATCGCGGCTAAAAGTAGTGGGTCGGTACCGATAAACTACGGATTAATTGAGATTGCCCCTGGTTGGGCTTGTGTAATAAGGCTGACTGTTCAAGAAATGTTGAGGGGCAACTTAAGTTCGGAGCGGAAAGCAAGTAAATGCCGACTGCTGAGAGGGTTTCAAGCTTTTTGAGATCTCTTTTAGCGAAGCGAGTCACTTGATTTCATTAAGCATACGCAACTTACCTCAAAACATCTCGGAGACACCTTCCATGACTACTCAACTAAAAGCAAAACTGCTTCAGCACTTCGCAGGCAAAAAGAAGGGCAACGGCGGTTTTACCCTGATTGAGCTTCTCGTTGTAATTATCATCATCGGTATTCTGTCGGCGATCGCCCTGCCTTCCTTCTTGAACCAAGCTAACAAAGCCAAGCAATCTGAAGCTAAGACTTACATTGGTTCTATGAACCGCGCTCAACAGGCGTACTACATGGAAAATGGCACCATGGCCACTAACGAGCGATTTGCTCAACTTGGGTTAGGAATCAAAGCGCAGACCGACAGCTATGATTACAGAATCGCGGATGGCACGCCTGCTGCGGCTGGTGATCCTACGAATTATGTAGCTGCGACGGCTGCTCCTCGGCAGGATCCGTTAAAGGTATATGCAGGCGGTGTAAAGACAGCTACTGTTGGACAGAATGCGAACATAGAAACAACTACACTAACAACTCTTTGTGAAGCTTTGTTGCCGAAAGCAGCAAGTGCCAACAATAATGGTGGAATGGCTGGCACCGAAGACCCATTCACGGAGTATCTTACCAATGTCAATAATGATCCTGCTAATAGTCCTGGATGCAACTCAGACAACATGAAGGAACTCTAATCATTCACAGAGTCCTGGTTAAGCTATCTTTTATGGACAAAACACTCAAACGATAGTTACTTCAGAGGTGGCATGTATGACAAAAATAAAGTCATACGTTCCGCCTCTTTCATGTATTAGTTTATATACGCTACGAGGTGTTTGAGGGAGCTTTTTGCTTTATGAAGAATTTAATTAGAACAAGCGCTATTTCTATATTTTTTGGTAGTTGTGTAGGGTTGTTTCAAACATCACAGTTGGCTATATTTAACAAAGAAGTCGCTGTTTCTACGCAAGAAGCTGCATCGATTGATGTGAGGCAATATAAAGATGCGTTAACATTAACTAGCCAACTACCAAGACTCGGTTTTACTAACGCTCGTGCTAACCTAACGTTTCTTTCGTTTCTTCAATATTTCGGAGACGATCAGATGCGAAAACAAAGTGGCTACGGTCTGAGCGCCGATTTCTTTAGAGATATTATTGCGGATGACCCTTACTACCAAGATTTTTACGTTTTTTTGACCAACAGTGTGAGCCTAAACGCTGCACAGCCGGAAAAATCGGTAGAGCTAATGGAAAAAGGGTTAGCTTCTTTGTCTCCTGGAAAGCCTGACAGTAGTTACTACGTATGGCGATACAAAGGCGTTGAGGAGCTTCTATTTTTGGGAGATTCAAAAGCAGCGGAACATTCGTTTGAATCCGCAGCAGCATGGGCTCGTGAGTCTCGTCTTCCTGAAAGCGATATGATTGCGTCCATTTCGCAACAGACTGCTGACTTTTTGAAACAGAATCCGGATAGTAAAGTGGCGCAGATCGGGGCGTGGAGCAGCATTCTAACAACTGCTTTTGACGATGAGACAAGAGGCCGGGCTATTCGTAGTATTGAAGCGCTAGGCGGTGAAGTTTCTGTCAGCGAAAATGGCGGCGTGACCGTTAAATATGCGCAGACAGAACAGGATACTGACGGTTGATGAGCTTTCTCTTTTATTCTTTCAGTTTCGATAAATTCAATCCACGCAAAAAGCCTTCGTCGCAATGATGAAGGCTTTTTTAATAGAAGCATATTAATCTTATGGTTGTATTAAGTAGGTAGGCAAGATTAATCGTATATGCCGGACGCCCCCTCAGTCCCCCAAGTTTGGGGGAGGCCGGACTCAGAGCCCCGAAACTTGGGAGACGGGGGCGAGTGCAGTAACTTTGTCGCATTTTATATTTAATTATGCTGACCGACTTAGATGCGTCGCAAGTTCTGTTGATAGATGTTGTATGAGTTCATTTAAGCTCGCTTGACTTGCAGGCTTTGGAAAAAGGCTAGCAAAGAAGTCTGTCATTAAGACATTTTCTGAGACTGGAGCATAATCTGTCGGTAAGGGGCCGTCGATGTGGCGGCTGATAGTGCCAAATCCTAAGCGCTGGTTTCGTCTTTGGCGAGAAGGCCCGGTTTGCGTCAGCCAATCGTGAAAAGTAGGCGACGCTGGGATGCTGGCTTGAATATCTGACACTACAGTAGTGAAATAATCTGTCTGTAGCTGAGTCACCGTAGGATCTTTCAGCAAGAGTGTTTTCAGCAGGCGCGAATCACTATCCTTTGGCTGTAGCCAAGCAGAAATGGCCGCATTCGCTTTGACACTTTCATCTATTTCAACTCTGGCCTGATCGGTCGGACGGGTATCAGCCAGCCGAAGCAGCGCCATACTCAATTCCGACTCGGCCTGACCAAAAGCATCGCCAGCTAAGTCAACTTCGCCTTGCCACCAGTGCAGCATCCCAATAAGCTGGTAAAGCCTACGCTGTTCGTCAGCAGAAAGTTCCGCCTCAGCCCTTGTACGAAGGTGTGCTTCAAACGCCGAAAGGACTTTAGGATATAGAACCGATAGCTGTGCCGAACGCCAGATAGGACTGGTTAACAAGATCGGCTGCTGCGCCAAGGCAATCACCATTGCCTGCGTCGCCAGTTCTGTCTCTTGCTGCTGAAGTAAACTATAGCCAAGCGCAAAGTACGCGCCCCTTTTGTCGGGAACGAGTTCAGCAGCTCTGGCAAAAACAGCAGTCGCCTTTTTGGGCTCTGAGTTGACCAGCAGCCAGCCTAAATTTGAATAGCCGAATTCTTGATGGGGGGAGAGTGCGATCGCCTTTTCAAACCATTTCACACTTTCTGTTCTCAGCGCCTCCTGCTGCTGAGCCTCTGTGCTTTGAAACGCCAGATCCCCTAAATTCCAACCCAGTTGGTAAGGGTAATAAGGCTCCCAGGGCGCTAGCTGATGGGCTTTTTCTAGATTGGCGACAAAGCTAGCAATGTCTTCTTGTTGAAGGGCTAGGAAGCCCTGGCTAGACAGCATCCAGGCCCGATGAATGGGGTAGAGCCATAGAGAAATCGCGGTGAGCAGGCCAGCACCGGCTAAGGCAAGGCGTTTATTGACCGGAGTTTCGACTGGTGTTTCATCTATACTGTGGCCCTCATTCTCTAAACTTGTGAGACCTCTGCTGTTAGAGATGAGAACCGCTATGAAGATGATGAGAGTGCCGCTGATGCAGATATTGTCTAGTTGATAGTCGGTGATGGCATAGACGCTGTAGCCTGCTAGGCCGCTAATGATGCCAATGATTAAAGAGACCGGTGTTTTGTCTTTTGACAAGTTTCGCGCTGACAATTTGCACCCGCGAAAGCTCAGGTAGCCGATCGCGAAAAGGCTAATGAAGGTGAGCAAGGTGCCGACGATGCCTAGCTCGGCCCAAATCTGCGCGGGGGTGCTGTGTAGCTGATAGGTGAGTTCGGCGGTTTGCCCGGCCCAGGTAGGGCGATACTTTTGGTACAACAAAGTGACGCTGCCGAGCCCGGCACCCAAAAGGGGATGACCTAAACCGATGTGCCAGCCAGTGGCGTTGGTGACGAGTCGGTAGGCAGCAGTGCTGTTGGCGCTTGGGTGGAAGAGGGTAGAGAAGAGGGAGTGGATGCGATCGCTACTACCCCCCCAAATCCCCATCATCCCCAACCCAACCAGCCCGCTACCTAGCGAGATCTTCCGAAGCTGAGGACACTGCCAGGCAGACAAACCGACAAAAACAACCAGGCTGACAATCAGCCCAAACCAACTCCCTCGCGAGGCCGTACTGTACAACGTTGCCAGCGAAAGGATAAAACCACCGAACCAGAAAAAACGCTGCCAGCCTCGCCCAGAAAAAGCCAGGCCGATCAACAGGGGCAATGCCAGCAGCAAATAACCCGCAACATAATTTTGATGACCGATAGGATGCCAATTGCGCAGCGTTAAAACTTGCAAATCGAAACTTCTTTCAATGCCATAGCTTTTTAGCTCGCTGAGCATTTGCTGATAAGGCCGCACCGTTTGGAAAACCCACGCGACCAAACTAAAGCCGCTAAAGACAATACCTAAGCCGCCTTTAAAAATGAGCAGATAACGTACCCGTTTTACAGAAGTTAGCCAACTGTTGAGAACGTATAGAAAAGCAATATTGCAGATAGCCGCCCAGCCATACCAAAAAGCCTGATGCGGAAACGGCGAAAACGTAGCACTCAATATCAAGACAAGGCACCACGCGCCTGCTAGCCAATCTAGCCGATTGCCCAAAGGGCGAAAAGACCGCTGCCAAAGCTGAAACGATAGCGCAACTGGGCCAAGCATTAACCCAAACTGCCAGATAAATACCCAGGGCCATTTGACCATTAGGCTGTTGCTGTTGGGCAGCAGCGTAAAGAGGGTATAGAAGCTAAGGGTGCTGAGTGCGATCGCAATCGGCAAAAGGCTAGTAGAATCTTCATTATTAAAGACAGAGGAGACAGATAGATCTTTGTTCATATAGTTTTATTTTGTAGGCCAAGTCAGTGAGAGGGCTTGAGCGCCGATCTCGGCGATTTTTTGGTCTAGCTGGGCAAATTCTCTGGGGGGGGCAGGAAATAGGTTGAGTTCGCTTAACAGCAGGCTAACGCTTAGCCCATCAGCGAACAGAATTTGACTGATGTCATTGGCTGATTGATTGCGGTAGGCAAAGGCCAGGCCGTAGCGGACTTTTTCGGGGGCTGAATAATGAATGGAGGTCAACCACTTTCGGAAGTCACGGTGGGTATGCACATTATCAGCCACCGCTTGTTTCTCTTCAGGCGTTGCATCCAGGCTTTCTAAGAATTTGGGCAGACGCTGATCTGGCATGAGCCAAGCTTGAAGTAAAGCTGCCCTCGAAAGGGTAAGGCTGTTTACGCTTGTTTCCACATACTGGGCCAGCAAGCTGGAAGCCTTGGCCGAGTCGCTGTCTATGGCGAGGATGGCTTGGACTAGGGGGGCCAATCTGTCTGGACTGGCGACGGATAGGGGCCGATGGTGCCACCACTGCACGAGCGCAATTTGCTGATTGAGCCAAGCGTACTGGGGTGACTGTGGGGCGGTATTCGCTAGGACTTGTTGCCAGGCAGCGATCGCACGATCAACAACATCGGATAAAAGCTCGGCAAAAGGTGGGCTCTGCCAAATTGGATCGCTCAGGAATGTCGCATTGGTGAGGCTTTCTAGAACAAAAGCTGTGGTTGCCTGTTGCTTTTGCTGTTGATTTAGCAAGATGCATCCGAGGGTGTAATACGTGTGGTGTTGGCTGCGTGGAAACAACAGCGCCGTGCGACGAATGTAGCGTTCTGCCTGTGAAGGGTCATCTTTGGCGAGTAGAACGGCCAGGTTTTGATTGAACCATGGATCGTTAGGGGCGGCTTTTAAGGCGGTTTTTAGAGAGGCGATCGCAGCCTTAGTCAGCATCTCTTTTTGGGCTAGATCACTCGTTTGATCTGCAATATCTACGAGCTGCTCTGAAGAGAGCGCTGCATAGGTAGGATCCCACGGCATTAGCTGACTAGCCTTTAGCCATTTGGTATCGGCATCAGCAAAGTTGTAGCTTTCAACAGCTTTATCGGCAGCATTAGCCAGATAAAACCCAGCCTCTACCCGCGCCCAAAATTGCAGAAGAATACTGCAATATAAAAGCAAGCCCAGACTGATCCATCGGCGAGTTCTGACTTTGAGCAATGCAGGCGGCGACAGTGCAAGATGCTTGTCAGCAAGAACGATTAGCAGCGCTGTTGTCATCGTCAGCGTGCTGGCAATGCCAATATTTTCGAGCTGATAGTCGCTGAGGCTAGAGACGGTATAGGCAAACCAGCTAGCGCCGATACTGTAGAGCAAAACGCGATCTGTTCTATCTTGAATATTTTTGTGCAGAGCCATACCTATCTTCATCAGCCATCCTAGCCACAGCAAATATTCGCCGAGGCCGACAATGCCTAGCTCTGCCAAAATCTGAGCGGGTGTGTTGTGAAGCTGTTGAACCAGTTCTAGACCGCCGCCGGTTTCGATAGGCCGATAGCGGTTGTAAACGCGAGCAAGATTGCCAGGGCCAACGCCCAAGAGCGGATGGGTTTTGAAAATTTGCCCTCCGGCTTGCAGCATGAACAGCCGGTCTTTGGTAGGGCCGTCGTTGATTTGCTGAATGGATACGGGGGTGCTGCTAGCTGAGGGGCTGAAAGTGATGAGCGATCGCATCCGAGGATTGCTAGCTAATGCGCCAGAAACCAGCAAACACAATAGACCTAGCACCATCCAATGCTTACGAGTTTTAGGTGAGTAGTAAATCACATAGAGCGGTAAGGCGATTAAGCCAAGGGCCAGGGCTCCGAGCAGTGCGCCGCGAGAACCGCTAGCATAAAGCGCGAGGGTATTGAGGGCGATCGCGCCATACCCCAACCATCGCCGCCAGCTCGTTTGAGTTAGCACAAAGCCAACTACCAGCGGCAACATTAACAGGCAATATCCACCGACAAAATTGTGATGACCCAAAGGAAAAGGGTTGCGGATTGCGGAGTAAAAGTCTTGACCCGTCCACATTGCCGCGCTAGGTCGCCAAAATGCAAGGCTGATAATGCTAGTGACGGTGCCAGAGAGCGCCAGTGCAAACCACAGTCGTCCTTTGAGTACCTCACAACAGCGCGCCCAGTTAACCACAAGATACAGCACAACGCCGTAGCTGGTCAGCAAAAGAAAATTCCCAGCGGCCACGAGTGGAAATTGAGCCGTCAGCGTAGACAAGCCACTGCCCAGCGCGATCGCCCAAACCACCCAGTCTAACCGATGTCCTAGCAGCGTCAGCGGCTGAGAGAATTGTCGGCTCATCCAAACACTCCAGCCCACCAGCAAGCAAAAGGCTGCCTGCCAGAGCAAGCCGTAGGGCCAGCTCACCATCAGGGCGTAACTATTGGGCAACCACGAGAAAGCCAACAGTACAGAAACGCCGACGCCCCCCAGCCATTGCCCCTTCCAGCCCGCACCATGCGCAGAACTGTAGGATATAGCCGGGAGAGAATCGCTGGCAGATTGCATAGTTTATTGCATGGTTTAGAGAAGGCGCTTCGGATCGCTGCCCTAATATGCCCCTTTTCCTAAACAAACTATTTTGATGGTTTCTAATAAAATTTCGAGATCTAAATTAAGCGACCAGTTATCGATGTAATGGAGATCTAGGCGAACGGCGTCATCAAAGCTTTTGATGGTAGAGCGACCAGAAATTTGCCATAGCCCCGTAATGCCGGGCAGTACCTGATGGCGAACATGATGCCAGGATTCAAACAAAGAAGTATCGCGCAAAGGCAGAGGGCGAGGGCCAACCAGGCTCATTTGGCCCAGCATTACATTAAAAAGCTGAGGCAACTCGTCCAGGCTACTGTGCCTCAGCAGCTTGCCGATGGGCGTAATGCGTGGATCGCTGGCGATTTTGAACATGACGCCATCCAAGTTTTCGTTTTGCAGCTCCAAGCTGGCCTGGCGCTGAGGTGCGTCAATTACCATGGTGCGAAACTTCCAAACCTGGAAAACTTTGCTGTGGAGGCCCATGCGTTCTTGGCGGAAAAAGACGGGGCCGGGGGAGGAGGATTTGATTGCGATCGCAATCACCAAAAAGAAAGGCGAGGCCAGCAGCAATAGGATTGCAGCCAGCACAAAATCTAGCCAGCGCTTGATACGGTAGTCAAATCCCCTAAAAAACGAGGACTCAATGCGCAGCGTCGGCAGGTTAGCAAAAATTTCTGGAATGCCCCGCCGGTATATCATCTCTCGACTAGAGGGCAACAGCCGCAGTGAAATGCCAATACTGCGCAGTCGCCAAAATAGGCTAGACGCCAGCTCGGCATTGGGAATATCTTCGGCTAGAACCTCTTCAGGATGGTGCCGGGTAATCGACTGAAAGGTCGCCGCCGAATGAGCAGTGGCCGAGATAGCCGCCCCGACGACGCGGTAGTGTGGCTGGCGATCGACAATTTGCGAAAGTGTTTGCAGCCGGTGTGCTGGCGCAATCAAGAAGACCGTGACCGGTGCTTGCCGAGATTGAAAACGGTAGAGCAACAGGTTAGTGAATAGCCGGGAGGTAACAACCGTGACCAGGCTGCTGAACCAGGCGGAGAAGAAAAGAGACCTGGGCAAATCTAGCTGTGGATCGTAAAAATAGCTAATGACAAGAGAGGCCAAATAGACATAGCTAATAAGCTGTGCGGCTTTGGCATAGTCTTTGACAGCGCTGGTATGGCTGTAAAGCCGGTAGTGGGCAAATAAACCTAGCGTAGAGAGGACGAATAGCCAAAAAATGCTGGGGAAGCCCAGCCATGTCCACCAGATAAAAGGGCTGGGCAGCGGCGAGTAAAACTGATTGAGAAACTGAGCAATTTTCCAGGCGGCAGAGATAGCCAGAATATCGCTAAACACCAAACATAAGCCATTGCGCGTTGTTCGAGCAGAACGCTTTACCTGAGAGAGTTTGCCGGAGGCCCGAATATCTGTTGTGGGCGCTGATAGTGCTGTTTCAACCGGCTTGATTTTCATCTCTGGAGAAATTTAAGTAGGTCGGTCTAATAACCTCTAGATGTCGGCTGGCCCCCTAGCCCCCAATTCTGGGGGAACAAGAGCGTCGCTAGGTCTTTTGGGATGGGGGGCATCGTAGCTATACTATCAGAGCCTCAGCACTGGGGTCGGGGCCTTCGGAAACTTTGTTTTATCCTGAGTTTGATTACGCTTGCCCACTTACTGCTTGGCCGATAGTTTTGCAGACCTGGCTCTTTGGGTGAGATTGCTGAGCATATGTTTTCCAATCTGTTGGGCAAATAAGATAATGAAGGCAGAATTTGTAACCAGGTAGCGAGACCAGAGCCTGCGAGGTTCTTTGACTAACCGAAAAAGCCATTCGAGACCGATCTGCATCATCCAACGAGGGGCCTGGCTGACCTCTCCACTATGAAATTTAAAGGCTGCGCCAACACCAATCATCACCACATCTAGCTTACCCAGTTGGCGATGCATCCATTCTTCTTGTTTTGGACAGCCGAGCCCGACAAAGACAACGGCTGCACCCGAGCGCTGAATGCGTTCTCTATCAGCGGCTTCTTCTTGAAGCGTGAGGTCTCTGAAGGGCGGCGAGTGGGTGCCCGCAATACGGAGGGTGGGAAAGATTCGCTGAAGGTTGTTGGACAGCCGCTGGAGGGTTGCGGGGGTGCTGCCGTAGAGGTAGATGGGGAGGTTGAGGTGAGTGGCGCGATCGCACCAGGCCAGCATCAAATCCGGCCCGTACACGCGAGGCTGATGGCGGGCTCCTAACCAGCGCATGCCCCAGACGAGGGGCATTCCATCGGGCGTGACGAGGGCTGCTTTGTTGAGGATATCGCGATAGTGCGGGTGCCAGTAGGCCGTCATGATGACATGGACGTTGGCGGCGACGATGTAGGCGGATTGGCGGGTTTGGGTGAGGGATTGGATGCGATCGCAAGCCCCTTGATAAGTTGTTTCACTGAGGCGCGTATTAAGAATCCACTGCGACATAAGCCCTCGAAAGCACAAAGCATTGAGTGCAGTCAAAGCGGCGGGTGAAGTTGGCTAAGCCTATCCACCCCCTGATGCACTGCAATCGTCAGTGTGCCCACTAGAGAAAGCACCTATTGATTCGTTAGCATCGACGCGGCGGTACATCCTTTTGAATCTAGATAACCGCTAATTTCGTCACCAATCATATCGACGACTTGGGCGCAAGTACACAATGGCTCCACCGTAGGAGCCAGAAGCTCGCCGATGATAGCTTTCCTTAAAACTTCAACCATAGACTGTTGATCTAGCGGGTCGAATAGATTTTCGCTGGGTAAAATTTCTTCTGCACAGCCTGCGTAAATAGACGAAACCACAGTTAATCCTGACCACAGCGCTTCATTGACGACTAAGCCCCAAACCTCTTCTAAGGTAGGGAAAACCAGGATATCTGCGCTTTTGTAAATAGCTGGCATATCAGAAGGCCGCTGTGAGGGCAAAACGGTAACATGCTTAAGATTTAGCTGTTCAATAAGCTGCATAATGTTGTCTTTTTCAATACCGCTCCCCACTATCAAAATAGAAAACTGATGTCCTTCTTGCTGTAGTTTTGCAGCAGCTTTTAGGAATAAATCGGTTCCCTTTCGTTTGATGAGTTGGCCTGCGTAGAGGAGGATGGGGGGGTGCGATCGCCTTAGCGCGGCAGTTACATTGCTTTGGGTATAAAGCTTTTCATCAACACAATTTTGAATTTGCAGAATGTAATGCCGAGCAATGCCCAGCTCTATTAAGTAATCTGTAGTGGTTTTTCCGTAACTAATCCATCGAGTTACTCTTTTGAAAATGAGCTGCCGTATCAGTTTTTTAAGATAGCTACGGTTTCTCTCTGTATGAGGCGTTCCTCCCCACAAAATCCAAACGGGCTTGCTAAACAGAACCCCGTATAGCAAAGCAATCAAAGTGCGAAATCCCATTTCTGCTGAGATAACGGCATCAGGGCGAACCTTGATTAGCGCCCATAAATAGCCCGGATTAAAATGTAGATATCTTGGATCAAAAATCTGCCCGCTTCTTCTTTCAAAGAACTGAACTGTAAAGCCCCAAACCCTGCGAACCATTACATTCGGCAAGTCCTTTTCTAAATTTTGCCAAGTGTCTCGATTAGACTCCCTGCCGGAAAGTAGCAAATACATCTCGAACCGCTTTGCTAACCCCTCATAGAGAGGAACCCGGTAAGGGGTAATATGATTATTTAAGAACGCTAGCTTAAACGGTTTTAGTTGAACCATAAGGCTTGAATACTCACTTCAGCACAACAGACTCTGGCACTATAAATGGCTAACAGATCAGGCAACTTTTTGAATATAAAAAGAACCGGGTTCTCTGTCAGGTGTCAAAAAAGGTGTAGCTGCTTTTAGCGCTTTATAATGATTGTGATGCAAATAATTCAGCGCACCGACAATTTTCCAGTCTGCATTGTGCGATAAAAAGGCTTCCAGCAAATACTGCTCGTTCCAGAATTTTACTTGCTCTTGCAGCCATCTAGATGGATAGTTTTTAGGTGAAAAGATATCGTGAACATGAACGATTACACCTTTATTGAGCGTAGGTAACAGTTCAAGGTACTCAAAAAGCACATCGCCTTGAGGTCTTATGATATGAGACGAGTCAATAAATAAAATATCGTTTTCTTCAAGACTTTTAAAGAACGCTAAATCAATATCTTCAATGCACTGCCTAATAACAGATACTCCAGATCTTTCTAGCCAAGGCATTTCATAGGGCTCTATGCAGACATGCTCACACTGATATCCAGCATTTTCCTTTTGGTTGTTTTTGATAGCTTTGATCGCAATTAAAGTAGAGTTTCCGCTACCAACCTCAATAATTCTTTTTGGTTTAATGGCTCTAATAATTTGATACCAATACTCGGCGTCTCCAGATTCAAATGAGCCATTACCAAAGTAAAAGCTATGCTCGCTGCGTTTTTCGGTAGATATGTCGGAAAGCTCTTGTGAATAGGCAAATGAAGTAAGCCTGTCTAGTTGAGCAGATACATTCCAATCTATCCCAGGAAGTGCCCGATCTTGTGAAAGAGGTTGTTTCAATACCTGATGGTTGAACTGTGGCTCATAATAGTGGTTCTGGATAGGAAAAATGCCGATTCTCATAAAGGCATTCCTGCATTGAGGAAACTTCTGGATGCCTAAGCGGCGTATGCTTTTAAGCAGCCAGGCAGATGGATATACCAGAGGTAGTAGCAGAAGATCTATAGCGGGAAGAAATCTTAGAATTGTGCTTTTCATATACATTCATTTTCTTGCGAGTAAGACTTCTGAATAGATGGCTTCTAGCTTTTTTGTTTGCTTTTTGATGTCAAAGTGCGATCGCGTCCTAGCAACTGCATTCTGACTCATTTGATACCATAGAGATTCATCTCGAAGAAGCGTAAGAATACGGTCAGCTAGAGCTTGGCTATCTTTTTCGGGAACCAGAAAACCTGTTTCAGTGTCCTTTACAGCTTCTGGAATACCGCCGCTCAAAGAACTGACGACCGGCAATCCCATAGATTGTGCTTCTAGAAACGCAATCCCAAAAGCCTCTGTATATCCTGATTTTGTTGAAACACTCGGAACGCTAAAGACCTTTGCACGCTGCATCCAATCTTTCACTACAGAAGGTGGTTGAAAGCCGAGAAACCGGCAATTCTTAAGCGTCTTACAAGCCATCTTCTCAAGCGTATTCTTCAATGGCCCATCTCCTAAAATGACCAGTTCGGCGTTCGGTAGTATTGACTGAACTTTAGCCATTGCCTTAATCAGGAACTCACATCCTTTTACCTCTACCAAGCGACCCACAAATAGAACAATAGGGTCTCGGATTTGTGATGAAACGCATGAGAACTTTTCTACATCAACGCCAATATAATGAACGACTATTTTATCCGCAGAAAAACCTTTTTGAATCAGTTTTTCTTTTACAAAATTAGAGACAGCAATAAATTTTGACGCAACCTTTCTTAGCCTCTTCCTTCTGGCCAAGTACATAAAATAACTGTAAGAAGAATGCCAGGCATAAAAAGGCTTTATGGTGATATCGTATCCGTGAAAAGTAACGATTAACGGAATGTTAAGCTGAGTGGCTAAGGGAATTGCTTTTACTCCATCAGGGCCAAAATGCGCATGTACTAAACTAGGTGATGTTTTTGCTATTTCCTTGAAAAAAGGGGAATGCCTACCACATAGTTTATAGACAAGTATTCTTTGTGTTTGAGATGGATATTGCTGACAAACAGTAAATATTTTTCCTGGCGGTACACTGACGCTAGGGACAGTACAAAGACCAACATAAGAGGCATCAAAGCTCTTCAGACTTTCAGCTTGGGATCGAATGAACGTTTCAGACGGTCGAAGCAGATGATTTCTATAAATAAGTACTTTCTTTTTCATCTGTCATCCTTCCCTGTTAAGCAGCTTTCTTTTTGTTAGAGAGATGTTTTCTCGAACAGATAGTGGAAGTAACCTTAGTACTGAAATACATAGCAAGATAGCTACGGTCTTAGTAAGTTTTATTAAAAATAATAGTATGCCTAACAGACCAAAATCTTCAGTATATAAAAACCACCAAACTCGCCAACTGAGGATGGACTGTGGTGTGAAAATCAACTTAAACAGCTCTTTCGTCGATGTATCCCCAAGCAACCACCGATTAGAATTCATGTTAGAGGTGCTTGCTGCTCTGATGTTTTGAGCAGATTTCCTAGCATCCAAAAATAATGAATAGCCTGCTTTTCTGGCACGAATTAGAAAGTGCGAATCGCCGCCATAATGAGGGCATTTTTCAGCATTCGGATAGCCTATGTCTTCTATCACCCTTGCAGGCATACAAACAAAATTTCCACTCAGCAAATCGCAAGGGTATATCCCTTGTTGAGCAGGCTTGATAACCTCGTAGCCAAAACTTTTTCTTCGTTTGCCGCCGAAAGCGACTCTAGAGATCGCAGAAGACTCATAACCAATACCGCCTACTATGCTGTTGGGATAACGGCGAGTAAAATCAACTAAATTCTCTATACACTCTTTTCCTATAAGGCAGTCATCATTGAGCCAAATGATGAAATCACTACCCCTGCCGATGGCATACCGCATACCAAGCTCTATGGCTCCCGTCCACCACAAAGTACCGTCTCCTTTCAACACAGTAATACAAGGATAGTTTTCTTGAAGAGCTTCTGAGGTTCCGTCAGTAGACCCGTCATCTATAACTATTGCAGAGAACTTTTCTAGCGCACCTAGCTCTCGGAGCCTCTCTATGCACCTCATCGTGATGATTTTTCGGTTATGAACAGGAATAATAATGCAAACAGAGTCCTGCAATAGTCTATTTTAGTAGCAAACAACATAGGGAGGCTTTTCTGTTTCTAACAGAACTTGTATTCTCCTTATTTACAGAGTGCCCATTTTCTACGTCACATCAATTTCTTTTGACAGGTTGAACTGAGTAATTGAGGTTTTGGAAGTTTATAGGTGATACGAATCATTTTTCTCGATCTGCACAAGCCTGTCGATATATGGCGAGTTTATATAAGAGTAAAAGCCCTATCTTAAGTTTTCTCTAAAGTTTTGAATTGTTTGCCGATACAACGAGATATAACGTTCTGTTTGAAGTTCTATGGAGTATTCGTCAACGGCGATTTGACGACAACTCTTCGCCATTGATTGACGCATTAGATCATTTTCTAAAAGCTCAATAATTTTGTCGGCTAGATCGGAGGAGCTTTCTGCTTTAGCTAATAACCCTGTAATACCAGGGCGAACCAACTCTGGCACGGCAGTAGTATCAAAAGACACGACCGGAGTGCCGCAAGCTATGCTCTCTAGGAGAACTAAACCAAACGTATCGGCACGGGTAGGACATACGAAGATATCTGCGGATGAGTAAGCAAGCACTTTCAGGCGATCGCCTGAGGCATAACCAAGTTCTATGAGAGGCAAATCTACTGATTCTTTGATGTAACTACCACCATGGCCCAAACAGACCAGTATTAGGTGATCTGTTACGTCTGTAGGTAATCGTTTTAACGCACTCACTAATAGATCACCACCTTTCCTTCGGTCTTGTAGATTTTGTGCTGCAAATAAAATTACTTTCTTACCACTTGGGATTCCAATAGCTTGTCTAGCAATACTCCTATCTATTGGAGCATACACACTTGTGTTAATGCCGTTAGGTATTAGTACAATGTTGTATTTTCTTAAAATACTCCTTTGAGCAGTTTCTTTTAACCATCTACTAGGTACGACAATGGTCATATTCGAATTTTCATAAGCCCAACTCTTTAAGCGCCATTCAAGATGTGTTAGATCTCTTTTAACTGAAGGATGGATTTCTAGATAGGGACACTGACCGCATCCTGTGACCCATTTTTGGCAGTCAAAGCTATACGAACAATGGCCTGTAAAGCTCCACATGTCAGATAGCTTATAAATAGCAGGCTTATCCTTCGTTATTTTTGGAAGTGCTAAGTAGTTGAAGAATCCCCCATGTAAGCAGTGAAAATTAAGAATATCAGCTTGTTTGTAGAAAGGATGACTAGTAACTGATTCAAAACTACTAACCGAGTTAATGTAGTTCAGTCCTGCAAACTTTAAGAGTGGCTTCAATAGCTTATCTATAAATCTTACGGACAATTGATTAACAAGTTTGCTTCTAGAGGTAGATTCTCCGACAAGCATATAAGACTTGAAACCCCTTACTAAAAGTTCTTCATGCAATCGGTAACTCCCTAGAGCAGCGCCTCCTTTCAAATCAGAAACGTTGACAAATAGTACATTCATGTTTTCATGTCTTACTAAATCTAACATTCAATCTGTTCAACTCATCTAACTCTATGAGGAAACTCTGCATATTTGAAATTTTTATGCCCTCGAACTCACTTATGCTTAAAAAATGCTAATTTATTTCTAAGTTTCGAAGCTTTAGTACAAAGTGCTGAAATAAAATTTTAATTTTCCGAAACAAGGTCTTTAGTTTATACAGCAGCTTTTGCCTTAAACTCTTATCACTTTTCCGTGATAATCCTCCAAAGAAATGGTTATAAGAATATTTATCAGCAGAAACATTTCTGAAGACATGTTGTGGATGATCAATCTCTAACAACTCATTATATTTTATGTTCGCATAAGGAAAACTTGTATTGAATGTATGAGTAGCTTGAGCACCGAAGCCAATATTCGAAACTAAGTTTTTTTCTGGAATTACGCACAAAGCGTTGTTTGCCCAACAAGTAAACAGCCATCTCGGATCCCAAGAGTCTAAGCGTCCCTGAGCCACGTCCCGAAATCTTTGAAGCCTAAATTCTTCCTCATCAGGATCTTCACATACGGAGTGGATTATCTGGAGAGCATATTCTTCAGACCATGAATCGAAGTTCGCATCATAATTATTCCATGCTCTTTTCCAAGTAGCCCATCCCCATATAAATGGATATTTTGAAAAGAAATAACTAAATTCAGACTTCTTAACACCATCTTGGAAATTGTTACCGCTAATCATCCATATCCTATTATCGTGTCGATAATACTCAAGAAGGGCCTGGCAGAAATTAAAAAATGAGTAATTCGGCAGACAGTCATCTTCAAGAATTATTGCCTCTTCAACTTCTTGAAAAGCCCAGCTTATGCCAGTGCTTACGCGACGCCTACAACCCATATTTTCAGTAGCATAATTACGCAAAACATCACAGTCCCAATCTATATTTTCTGTTACCGCTCTGGCCTGTTGGCATAGCAATATGTCATCCTTGTCCCGAGGGCCATCAGCAACAATAAATAGCTTAGTAGGTTTTGCGCTTCGAATCGCTTCAAATACCTGAGCAGTAAGCTTAGGACGGCGAAAAATTAAAAATATGATAGGAACTGAGCAGGGCATAATTTAGTATCTAGGGAAACAGAGTTTGGCTATTTAAAGTCTCTTATGTCTCGAAAATAATTTTCAAACTGGATATATAGACATATGTATGCCAAAAATAAAAATTGAATAACAGGCATTTCTCTTATTAATTTTAATCTTATAAGCATTCAATATAGGGACAAAAAGAGTCGAGGGAAAACCGATTTGCTACGAACGAACATTTGTTGAGGGCAAACTTTTTATAGCATCAACTACCGAAACAACGTTATTTTCAAAGCAGTAGTATTTTAAAAATGCATTGCGAGCATTCTGGCAGTACAATTCGTATTTTTCTAGAATTTTTCTGACAGCACCGCCTATCTCAGAAAGTTGGCTGATTGAAATTCCACATCCAGTTTTTTCTATGACTTCGTATCCAGGATGGTCAAAAGTAACAACAGGAACACCGCACTGAAGATACAATGCTAGTTTTTCAGACGAAAAAGCAGTTAGCTTATCATTCTCATTCGAGCCTGGATAAAAGACTAATCCGATGTGAGCTGAAGCTACAAGCTGTTTGATATTTTCTGAATTTTTCAACCTCTTCAAAGATAAAGTAACCTTGTTGTTTGCATCTAGTTTCTTAATCAGAGCAATCTGTTTGTCGGTAGCTAGTATGCCATCATGTAAAATCAATTGCCAGTTATGAGGGAAGTATTGGGCGACCTCTGTTAATTCTGATCCGTAGCGGTCGATTTTACCAAATTGAAGGATAACAATTTGATCGTCCTCTAAGTAAAAATTATCTTGTAGAAAGCTACTTTTTGCATCGTGATTTGATCCTGTCATGGAAACAGGAAGATAGATGACGCTGGCATGTTCTTCCAAACCGTTGTCCCTAAGTAAAACCTCTGCTCTCTTTGAATCCTGAATAATAGTCAAGTCACTCCTAAAATGGTATTTTTCTTCTGCTTTCTTGATGAGCTTGTTGAGAAAGGATGTTTTATAAAAGCTATGTGCCTTTGTGTACAGTTCAAGACTGAAATAGACGTAAGGCATATGATACTTATCGCTCAAATTTCCTGCCCAGACCAGACCAGTCTTTTCAATACCAATTAGACAGTGATAGTTTTTTGTTCTTGAAACTACTGCATCAACTTCATCTATCACGTATGAAGGGATAAAATATGGCAAGAAGGATGAAGGGTCGCCGAACTTAAACAAAATAAACTCATAAAGCCTTTTAATCCTACGACCTAAGTGGATACGGAGGAAAGCAAAGGTTCTTTTCGCCAAACCTCTTGGAATATCACGTGACGACTTTATATTATCGAAGCTATAAACACAAATATTTTCATTGCTTTCAATTTCACTCATGTCGATCAGATACCGAGTGTCATAAAGAAAAAGATCAATATCAAATCCTGAGCGAGCCAGAGCTAAAGCGATATTAGCGGTATGAACTTGTATAGGCCATCTTGCTTGGCAAATGCCAATGCTTCTCCGCTGCTCTATGGATTCAGTTGCCATTTCTATAGCCATAAAAATATTTCTATCCGTTTACTCCGGAAGTTCATTCTGAGCGACGCAACAAACTCCCCAACTATTTATACTAGCTTCGGCCCCTGTCATCCATTCGGAGAAATCTAGCAACCGGAGGCCAGACAATTTTAGCAATAGATCTAGCTCTTGCTTAAATAGATAGCGCATTCGGTGTTTTTCTTGCACTTCTGACACCTTGTTGCTATTTTTTTCTCGGATAAACACTTGGTAATTAACATCTACCAAGTTCTCATTGGGGTACAAGATAGGCTCAGCTATTCGTGTGACTTGAATAGCCTCGTTTTCTAACCGCTTTATTCTAGCTACAGGCTGGTTGTTTAAAACGGCTGGGCCATACCAAACATCAAAGATAAAAAAGCCGCCAGGGATGAGGTGACTTTTAGCAGTATTAAAAGCTGCCAGAAGATCTGCATTAGTAGTTTGATAGCTTATCACATGAAACAATGAAAGAATAATATCGAAAGTTTGGTTTAGCCTTACCTCACGAATATCACCATGCGAGAATTGTAGACAATATCTTAGGTCAGATGACAATTGAGCTAACCTCTGATTTGCTCTAACTAGCATTTCCTGGCTGAGATCTACACCGTGAAGATGATAACCCTCCTCTGCCAGCAATAGTGCGTGATTGCCCGTACCGCAGCCAAGTTCTAAAATGGTTTTTGACTGTGGGGCGTGGATTTGAATTAAATCATGGATGAACTTAGTTTCACCCATGTAGTCTTTATCTCGGTAAAGCAGATCATAATAGCGAGCATAGTCACTAAAGACACTCATTGCATTTCCTCTTTCAACGCTATTGCGACTTGTTTCATTTGCGACTTACATAAGGCTAACCCGCTAGGTATATAGAATCCTCGCTGTGCCAAGCGTTCTGCAACAGGACAAGAAACTCCTTCAAATAGCCCCATTCGTTTAAAGACGGGCTGTTGATGCATGGGCCAAAAGAAAGGGCGTGTTCCAATCCCGTGCAAGCTCAATCGTCTCATCAGTTCCTTTGCATCAAAGGGAACTCCCTCTTCAAGCACGATCCCATAAACCCAATAAATATTCTGCGCGTAGCTGGTTCGAGATAAGGGCAACTGTAAGCCAGGTATATCGGCTAATAGCTCTGTATAGTACTCGCCCATACGACGCTTACGAACAACAAACTCATCGAGACGTTCTAGCTGAGCTACGCCGACGGCAGCTTGTAGGTTACTCATCCGCATATTCCAACCTAACTCTTCATGAACAAAGCGCCTTTGGGGTTGAAAGCATAAGTTACGCAGCGAGTAACAGCGTTCAGCTAGCTCTTTATCATCGGTCAGTATCATTCCACCTTCGCCAGTAGTAATATGTTTATTCGGGTAAAAACTAAAAGTGCTTATATCACCAAAGCTCCCACAGGCTTTACCTCTATATGTCTGACCATGCATTTCGGCAGCATCTTCAATAATAGCTAGGTTGTATTTGGTTGCTAACTTTATCAACGGTTCCATATCCACCGGCAGGCCATAGACATGGACAATCATGATTGCTTTTGTACGAGGAGTAATCGCCGACTCAATTTGATCAGCATCCACATTCCAGGTGTCGGCAGCACTGTCTATGACAACGGGGACGCCACCAGCTCGAACGATAGCGGCGGCACAGGCGACGATTGTAAAGGTAGGCAGAACTACTTCATCACCAGGCCCGATCCGTAAGGCAGCTATAGCAGCGTCCAGAGCAACAGAACCGTTACTGACAGCAATGCCATAGCGACGACCAACTCGATCAGCTAAATCTTTTTCAAGCTGTTTTACAAAAGGGCCTTCGGAGGAAATCCAGCCAGTGTCTATACACTGGTTCAAATACCTTTTTTCATTGCCATTAAGTATTGGTTCATTAACCGGTATTGACTGCATCATACGTTTTGCAATTCTGACCTTTTTGTTCCATTAGTAGAAATCCCTTCAAAACGGGTCTTATCTTTTTCGCCAACGTAAGGGCCTTGTTTCACCTCAATCATTTCGACCTCTTCTAGCGCCTCAAACCCATGACCGCCAGAAATAAGAAGTATAGTGTCACCAGCTTCTAGGATATAGCTTGTTACGTATTTTTGTTGGTTATTGTAGAAATCAACTCTTAGTTTTCCCGCTTTGATAAATAGAACTTCTTGCGTATAAATAACCTCCCGGGGGACAGGATTATGAACATGGGGAGGAATGATTTTCCCAGCAGGATGTTTCATATAGGCCAATTGTTGAGAGAAATCATTGGGAGTAAAAAAATGGATGCCAGTTTTATTAAACTGACGTGAAACAACGATAGCAAGGAGCTGTCTGTTATAAGTTATTTGTTCAAGCATGGCAAATTTCTACACTATATTTATTGCTAATAAAGTTAGTTAAGTTAGTTAAGTTATAGAATTCTTAGGCAAACAGTAATCCCAATAAGTTGGCTTGAGCACCCACGACAAGAGAACCGAATCGTTCATAGTTTCCTTCTGATGAAAGATATATCCAGCTTTATAGGCTGCTTGTATTTCGCACTGAACCTGTTCTAATTCAATAGAAAACAAAGATGCAGACTGATGGAAATAAAGAGAGATTATTTTTTTGAGAACTTTTGTAGTTACAGATATAAGAGGTTCTCTTCGAAACCAGTGGTTAATAGTTGTCTTTAATGAGAATGAAGGGGTGATTTCTGAAGTTTCTAGTGAATCTACGTTTAGTTGCGGTGATAGACCATGGGCTCTTCGAAGCTGGCTATACGAATCTGAGATACCTTGATTGTAGGCACGACGGCAAAAATAACCCACTGTCATACGACTGGTAGGAACCCAGTGATAAACTGAAGCATCTGGATGATAAAGCGTTTTATATTTTTTGGAAAATACATATTGAGAAACATAACTTTCACCGTCACCTCTATATCGAATTAGGTGCTGAGGCATACCGTCAGGATGAAATCCGCCTGCCTCTTCTAATATATGCCGGCGAATTGAAAAGTTACATCCGAAAATCAGAGAAGGAGAGACTATTTTTGGTTCATCTCCTAAATCAAGAATACTCAAATAGCCTAGGATACGATCACTAGACGAAGGTGGTTTCCACATATACTGAAGCCAAATAGGCGGATAAGATTCAAAATGGGGTAGGTTCTTCCCTCCAACCATAACTACATCAGAATTTTGAAAACACTGTTTAATTGTTGCAAGCCAAGTAGGGAAAGCCTGTATATCATCATCCGCATAAACTAGAATATCGCCATGACTCTCCAAGAAACCCCGATGTCTACCAGCATGAAGCCCAGGAGCAGATTCATAGAGATATTTGAGATGGGGAAGCAAAGATTTATATTTATTTACAATTTCTTTCGTGTTGTCTGTTGAGCCATTGTCAACGACAACTGTTTCAAACTCATAAGAATCTATAGTCTGTTGACAAAGAGACTGAAGAGCCTTATCGAGCAAGAAGGATCGATTTCTCGTGGGAACAATAACTGAAATACATTTATTGCGCAGAATCATAATATCTTCTTTAGCACCTCTCGCAAGAGGTGTCTGAAACTTGCTTTCACTCCCGAGACATGGGGCCTATCGGCTACTATTGAAGCTAAGGATTTAGCAGATAAGACTTGCAGTTCCAGAAGTTTGGGATGTATATAAATATTCCCGTTGTATGGAAAGTCATAGCTATTAGCCAGTTCTTCTTTAACAACCAAGAACATATTCTGTTTATACCACCAGTTCACACTATCCATAGCCCAAAGTTTTTCTCTAAAGGGATCAAGAAAACAATAATTATAGCGAGCGAATATTTCTACCCAATAGTGAGCGTATTGTTCATTAACGTGATTCTCCCCTGTTTGATTAGGTACTGCTGCTGAAAAAACTATATGGTCGCTCAACAAAACTAAGTTTTCGACAAATCGTTCAGCGTATTCCGGCTCAAGATGTTCAGCGACCTCTAAGCATAAAAGCAGATCAAATCTTTTCCCAATTTCTGAAAAAGACAGATAACGGAGATCACATTTTATAAATTCGTTCAAATCGATTTGAATTTTGTCTGAGGGAACATGAAACCCGTCAACACCTAAAATCTCTTGTACTCCATAGTCTTTGAACACCTTTAGCCATTGAGCTAGCCCACACCCTATATCCACGACACTCTCAGGCTTTACTGGTAATATATCAAAAATATATGGAACAATCTCTAACGCAGACGTAGTATTATGATCATCATTATAATGATGTAGAACTTTCATATGCTTCTTCTCTTTTGAGACAATTCCTTAGCCTTTTAACTCTTTAGGGTTAGCCGCAGCAAACTTATCACTGTTAGGATTACATTCTGTACTATGCACACCATTTCAAAAAACTGATCTCAACATAAAAATAAAGAACGACAGCCTTAGCTCATTTAAACACAGGTCTTTTGCCTTCTGCTAAAAAATATTTAGTATTACAAGAACAGCACTCCACAAATTCCTCAGAAAAGATCAACTCGCCATCCCCCTTATGAGTACAATTTGGACACCTTAAGATATCTAGCCATGTGTGATTAGTTTGATTAGGAGTCATTTCATTAGATGATTCATGCATAGGCTTTTTTGCAATTAGATTGATCTGGGTTGTCCATCGAAAATCTGGATTTAACGAAAGATCTAACCATAAAAAAAAAGTTCCGATGAACAAAGAAAGTAGCTTAGAGCTTTGCATAAAGTGAGCTAGAAGGCCAAAATATCCGTTTGTCGGTTCTAGCTCTAGAACTTCAAAACGTGTAAACCACTCACTTAAAATAAATTTAGAAAACCGGAAAAAGTCTAGAGGCTCCATATGTGATTCAAAGAGCCACGGAACTGAAAGAAAAACCTCTCCCCCAGGCTTGAGGCATCGCCAGATCTCATCAATGACGAGCCTAGGATTCTGAGTATGTTCTAGTACACTCACACATAAGAAACCATCTATGCTTTCGGAAGCGAATGGTAAGCTTTCGGCATTTGCAGTTACATCGTTGGTTAACTTATCTTCTATATCTAGAAGAATACATTTTCCATGAAGCATATACTTCTGAAATGATAATGTTCCGCCAATTTCAACTAATTTTCCATCGTTCTTTTTAATAAAACTCAGATATTTCCTATTGATAGATTGACGGGCAATTGTCACGTTGTTCCAATAAGCTATGGTTTGCTTGAATATTCTATTCAGAAGAGACCTATCGGTTTCAATTAACTGTCCGGTATTATAAGCTCTTTCCATTACAATCTACCTTTGTCTAGTTACACAGTGGTATAGCTAATTGTCTCCAATCATTCTCCTTTAAATAACAATGTATACATCTATTTCTTATCTGTTAATCCAGCTATCACGGCTATTTTTTTGCAGCTTAACGCTTAGCTAAATGAAAACTTCACTTTCCTCTTAGGTCTATGTAGTTACCAAAGTAATACAACATGAATTTGCTAGTTTCAATCAGAGTAAACTCTTATGTGGCCATCTACAAACACAACTCCGTGACTTTTCTGAGGTATTTTTCCAGACTTGAATACATCATATGGATGAACTTTAATTAAAATCGCCTGTTCTACAAAGTCAACGAGTGTATTTCGGTCTCCTGCTACTGAAAGACTAACGAAATAGTTTCCAGGCAATAGAGGTAGGCAATCTACTTCAAAGCAGGCAGTTCCACTTTTAATACAGTCAGTGGAATCTAAGCTTGGTTTCATATAATTATTCAGAGAAAAAATCCTTCTTCCATACTCATCTTCTATACCAAAACCAAATGCGGGATTTCTCAACGCTTTCATGAGCTGAAATTCCATGCATATGCATAGCCTGCTACCCATCAGTATAGAGTTACTCTTTAATCCTTCAGAGTTTAATATCCAAGCTCTCTTCAATGCAGGCTCTTTCGACCGAGAGCGCCCAGAATGCTGGGATAAATCAACCTCTGCTTCTTGAAGACTCAAACCGGTCGAGAGATAGTGGGATATTATATGTTCGGGCTTATCACTCATCTGAAGTGAACCTTCTTGAAGCCAAATGACTCTTTGACAAAGAGATTGAACAGAGGGCATATTATGGCTCACAAAAATCACTGTTCGGCCTGCTTGACCGACCTCTTCCATTTTTCCTAAACATTTTTTTTGAAAAGCTGCATCGCCTACAGCCAGCACTTCATCAACGACTAGAATCTCTGGTTCTAAATGTGCTGCTACAGCAAAAGCCAATCGCACGTACATTCCTGAAGAATATCGCTTCACCGGAGTATCCAAAAATTTCTCCACCTCTGAAAATGAAACAATCTCATCAAGGTTGCGAGTTATTTCGGCCTTACTCATACCTAGAATAGAACCATTGAGAAAAATATTCTCGCGGCCTGTGAGTTCAGGATGAAATCCCGTACCCACTTCTAGTAAACTAGCTACTCTTCCACGTAATTCAACAGAGCCTGATGTAGGTTCCACAATTCGACTTAGAATCTTGAGAAGGGTTGATTTTCCTGCGCCATTGCGGCCAATGATGCCAACGCGATCGCCCCGCTTTACTTCAAAAGAAACATCCTTGAGCGCCCAAAAATCTTCTCGATCCGGGCGAGTCTCTCTTTTAGCACCCAACAAACGTCCTTTCAACTGCTTTGTGCGATTTGCCAAAACATCGCGCAAGGCAACGTATTTCTCAGGTTGATTGTGACTGAGCTGATACTTCTTACTTAGGTTTTCGACTCGGATAATAGTGTCAGACATAGCCTAAATTACGTCCGCAAAGGTACGTTCCATCCGGCGAAAGTAAGCAATGCCACTGATCAGCATGATACTGACTAGCGCCGTCGAGACAGAAAATCCTAACCAATAAGGTTCTGCACTACTGCCTAATATCGCCCAGCGAAAGCCATCTATTACACCCACCATAGGGTTGAGTGAGTAGAACAGTCGCCACTGCTGCGGAACAACATTACTGCTGAAGCCCACTGGCGAAAGGTAAAGGCCAAATTGAACAATAAATGGAACAATATAGCGGAAATCTCGATATTTCACATTTAGGGCGGCCAGCCATAATCCGCCACCCATCGCAGCAGCAAAAGCAATGAGTGTAAAAATAGGTAGCGTTAAAATTCGCCAGCCAGGAACGAAGTTGTACCAGGCCATCAGCCCTAGCAATATCATGCCTGAAATTAAGAAATCAACAAAGCTGACGATAACTGCGCTGGTCGGAACGACCAAGCGAGGAAAATACACTTTTGAGATCAAGTTAGCATTACTAATGAGACTGTTGCTGCATTCTGATAACGCGCTGGCAAAGAACTGCCACGGCAGCATCGCTGAAAACACCAGAATTGGGTAAGGCGTATTGCCATCCGAAGGAAGCTTAGCGATTTGGCCAAATACGATGGTGAACACAACCATTGTTAGAAAAGGTCGAACCAAAGCCCAGGCAATTCCAATGAATGTTTGCTTGTAACGAACGAGAATATCTCGCCAGGCCAGAAAGTAAAACAACTCTCGGTATCGCCAGATGTCTCGCCAGTATTGGGCTTCTGTGCGGCCCGCTTCGATGCGTAAGTAGTGTTCGGATTGCTCCATAGGGGCTTTATAGATTTTTTTGCTATCTACAAACTAGGGTGCCCTGTTGAATTTAGTCCTATCAGTTTCGATTGATAGAATTGTGATTAATCTTTTTGAAGACGACTCGCGCCTTTATCTTTCCGTTAGCTGTCTAACAAATGCCTGGTGCGACAAGCTCTCAATCCCCATTTTCAGGGTCTCTAAAACCTGAAACAAATCGCCCGCAATCAGGGCGTTTACATCTAGCCACAAGCCAGGGAAAACTTGACTGCGCAATAGTCCTGACTCATCCGGCTGTAAAGCCACATATTCGCCTGCTTGCAAAGAAAACCACGTAACAGATTGCTCGCTTGCCTGCCATACGATATATTCCTGAACGCCATTACGCCGATAAGCACGCTTTTTGTCATGTAAATCATAGGAAGCGCTGCTAGCGGCAATCTCTACCACTAACTCTGGTGCGCCTTCAATATAATCATCGCTACTGATGCGCGATCGTCCCCCCCCTTACCTTCATCAATCCGCAATAAAACATCCGGCTGCGGTTCATTGTCCGCATCCAACCGGACGGTCGTGTTATCGCAAGCCATCACGCCCGGCGTAAGTGCCCAATAGGTACCTATCCAAGTATTGATAGCACTATGGGGCTGACCATGATTTTTTACACGAACAGGAGATGCCAAGTAAACCACTCCTTCAATTAATTTTGCCTGCTTGAGATCCGGCATTGCCGCATAGCGTTGCTCAAACTGATCGCGAGTTAGCCGATCTCCGTTTTCTAAAGGCGGTACAGCCTGTTTTGTGCTGGGAGTCGTCACCATGATCGCGAACCAAAACGCTGCTTTGAACTATTGTATTCAAACATGACTGCAAGCAGTCGTTCGTTGTCAGGACAGGCGCTACGGATGGGCCTAAATGGGGTTTTTACCTTTGTTGAGGAGATTTGTTAGGGGACAAGGCGATCGCACCCCCCGCCTCTTCACCCTCCCCTTGCATACTCGCCAGCATCTCCTGCACATCCCCATTCAAGTTATCCGCCGCAAAAAGCGCATAGCCCCGAGTCGGCATATCTTGTAAGAGCTGAATTTGATCGAGGGCAACCGCAGCCGGTAAATTTAGCAATCGGATACCCGGAATAACCGAGGTAGAGCGGTAGCTAGACTCTATAATCCAAGGGCGAATCAGTTCGGCAAAACGTTGGGTATTGCTGGCATAGCTCATCAGCACAATCCAATCCACCAGGCCCTGATCGGCCCAGTCCTCCCAGTCTTGCTGAAGTTCTTGCTGGCGTTTGTAAGTGTCGTCTGCAAAGACAGCCGCAGAAAGGATCAGATCAGGACGCTGGCGGCGAAGACGGGTACTGGCCGCCGCCACAAAAGAGCTGATTTGCTGAGTGCGAAAGGCTGTCCACTGGTTCCAAAGCCGCGCTTTGCGAGCATCACCGCCGTTGCGAGGGGAAAGGGTGATGGGGTCAGTGCCCGTGAGCGCATGAAACTGCTGACGGGCAGCCGTGCCGTAGCCGAAAAGGCGATTGTTACCAGGGTCTTGGAAAGGGTAGCGAACATAGTCAAACTGAATGCCGTCTACGTCATAGCGGTCGGCAATTTCGCTGAGAAGATCAAACAGATACTCACGAACCGCAGGATTGGCAGGGTCGAGAAAGGGTTTAGTTTGACCTGGGATAATGAGGTTGCCGTGATTGTCAAAACCGGCCCAGTCGGGGTGGGCAGCCAGGATAGGGCCAGGGTAGTGGGCAGGCTGACCCACCAGCGGATTGTGCGCCTGGTTGCCTGCCGCAAACAGCCACACCCAAGCGTGAATTTCCATATTGTAGGATCTGCCCAAATCGACGGCAGCTTGCAAAGGATCCCAGCCTCGGATCAGTGGGTTTTGCTCGGGGGCCACCTCGCTACGGTAAATGGGGTAACCCGCGTTGACGGTTTCGACAAAGACCGTGTTGATGCCTGCGGCTTTAAAGCGCTCGAAAACTTTGGCCAGACCCTGGGGTGAACCTGCGTTGACAATAGTTTCGCGATCCAACCAGATAGAGCGAATTTCGGGCTGAGAAGTGGCTCGACTGGCTGTCAAAGGGCGGGTTTGAGTAGACGCAAGACTCTCTTGAATAGGCTCCGCGATGCTTTTGGCAGCAGGCTGGGCGATGCTCTCAAAGGCAGGGATTGCGATTTCTCTGAGGGAAGGCTTCGCGATCGCAGGCATCACCGCATTACCCACCAGCGCGACACTCACCAACCCATTGACAACGCCCTTATAAATAGAGCGACGTGAACCGACATTTCGGCAGCGACTTCGGCAGCGATTATGATGATTGGCAAAAGCGATCGCACGAAGAACCTGATTCATTAGAAGAAACTAAAGAGTAAGGGTTTGTCAGGAATTTATTAAAAATTCCGGTCACTTTTGAATGCCCGCATTTATCCTTCGGCTATCAAATAAAGCTGTTCTGTCTTACGTATCTGGATATTTAGGGGTAAGGTTTTTACGAAAGTGACCCAGACCCTACGTACAACTTCGCACTCATAGCAGAACTGCTAAACTATGAGGAACAATTAAGCGTAGCCAGTATGAGTTCACATAAGTCAGATTCTGCCACCCCAGGTTTATCGGCTTCAAAGGCAATCGAGAATGTCGTGATTATTGGCTCGGGGCCAGCGGGCTACACAGCCGCTATTTACGCCGCCAGGGCAAACCTGAAGCCATTTATGTTCGAGGGCTACGAGGCAGGCGGATTACCCGGCGGGCAGCTAATGACCACCACCGAGGTAGAGAACTTTCCAGGCTTTCCCGATGGGATTACCGGGCCGGAACTGATGGACAATATGAAGGCCCAGGCAGTGCGGTGGGGCGCTGAGCTGGTAACAGAAGATGTGACACAAGCAGACCTGAGCCAGCGACCTTTTGTGATTCGCTCAGAAGAGCGCGAGGTCAAAGCGCATACGGTGATTGTTGCCACAGGGGCGACCGCCAGGCGGCTAGGGCTGCCTTCCGAGCAGCGGCTGTGGAGCAAAGGAATTTCGGCCTGCGCGATTTGTGATGGAGCGACACCCATTTTTAAGAACGAATCGCTGGCAGTAATAGGGGGCGGTGACTCGGCGGCAGAAGAGGCAGTGTATCTGACCAAGTACGGGTCTCAGGTGCATTTGCTGGTGCGGGGCGAAACTATGCGAGCCAGTAAAGCCATGCAAGATCGGGTGCTGAACAATCCGAAGGTGACGGTGCATTGGAGCACGGTGGCCACTGATGTCTATGGCGATGAGCAGCTAGAGGGATTGAAGATTCAAAATAGCGCTACCGGAGAAGACAGTGAACTGCCCGTGCGGGGGCTGTTTTACGCCATTGGGCACAAGCCAAATACGTCGCTGTTTGAAGGGCAGTTAGATTTGGATATGGCGGGCTACATTTTGACCGAGCCGGGATCGGTAGCAACCAGTGTAGCGGGCGTCTATGCCGCAGGCGATGTGCAAGATCATGAGTACCGGCAGGCAGTGACGGCAGCAGGAACCGGCTGTATGGTGGCGCTGTTGGCTGAGCGCTGGCTAAGCGAGCATAATTTGATTCAGGAGTTTCATCAGCAAGAGCCGGAGAAAGTCGCTGCCAAAGCAAAGCCACAGCAACTGGATGTCTTTGATCCTGAGGCGACTCGTCATGTCGGCGGGTATGCGCTCAGAAAGCTTTACCATGAAAGCGATCGCCCCATCCTGGTCAAATACGCTTCGCCGACCTGTGGCCCCTGCCATACCCTCAAGCCCATTTTGAGCAAAGTCGTTGATGAATTTGGCGATAGAATTTACTACGTCGAAATTGACATTGTGGCCGATGCTGCGGTTGCAGAATCGGCAGGGATCACCGGGACGCCAACGGTACAGTTGTTTAACGAGAAGGCTTTAGCAGGTGAGATCAAAGGGATGAAGCAGAAAAGCCAGTACCGGCAGATGATTGAGCAGAGCTTGGCTGTGGTAGTATAAAAGACCTCTGTGTACAGATTTTTTTTGGTCATTTAGTTCGTCTATTCATTTTTTTAAGCGTATGGCTTTGCTACAAGAACGAAAGCAGGAGATCATCTCCGACAATCAGATCCACGAGACCGATACGGGATCGGTTGATGTCCAGATTGCGATGCTGACCGATCGCATCAACACCCTGAGTCAGCATCTGAGAACCAATAAGAAGGACTACTCTTCTCGGCGCGGCCTGCTAAAGATGATCGGTCAGCGGAAACGCTTGCTGGCTTACCTGACCAAGCAAGACCCTGAGCGCTACAAAGCATTGATCAAAAAGCTGGGCATTCGTCGCTAAAGGATTGCTCTTTGATTGGGCTCAGCTTCGCCGCTGATAGCATTGTTTCATCACGGTTTTTGCGGGGGTTAAAAATGGCTTCTAAATCTGAGAAGAACGCTAACACCGACCGGGCAGGTCTGCCATTTGAACCTAAGCGCAAAAAAGCCAGTAAAAAAGCCAGTAAGCGCTTGGGTGAAGAAGCCGCTTCGGATCAAGCGAAAGCCACAAAATCCATTCAGGATACAAAGAAAGCTGCCAAGACAGAGGATGCTGGCTCTAGCGTTTCGGCGCGGGCTCAGGCGCGAGCTGACGAAATTTTAGCGGGCAATCGTCGGCAGGCCAGAACGGCGAAGGCGAAAAGCGAGTCCGCGAATCGGCGCGATCGCACCAAAGGCAATAGCGGCTCAGTGCCAAAAGAGGTAAGCGATCGAATGCTGCGGCGAATGGCGGTGCTATCGATCGCACCCGTATTGCTAGGCGTTGGCGTTTTCTTTTTGGCCTATTACCTGCGCAGCCGGGAAATTGTGGAAATTGCCCCAGTGGCGGTGCTGCTGGTGACAATGGGTTGCTTTGGACTTGGCGTCCTGGGACTGACCTACGGTGTGCTATCGGCGTCCTGGGATAGTGAGCCCGGTGGTTTAGTCGGGCTGCGCGAGTTTAAGCTAAATTTTGGCCGAGTAATGGATGCCCGGCGGGCCTCTAAAACGTAGCCCTAGCTTCACATCCATTTGGCACTTCCGAGGCTAGCCGCTTTGGGCAGCGCGGACTTCTTGAGCTTTGAGATAGAGTTCGGCCCATTGGCTGGTGACTTGCTTTTCAGTGAGATCAAAGGTTTTGGCAATGTCTGTGACAGAAGAGCCTGCCTTAAAGGCATTTAGCATTTGCTGCTGGGTATCAGACAGGGCGCTGTAGTAGCCTGTCCATTCAGTGGGGGTGAGCCCCAGGTTATGCTGCTTTAGAGAGGTTTTCAGCCAGGCAAAAACCAGATCAGGCTGCGCTTTGAGGGTGAAAATGCGGATAGCGTGATAGCTAATTTTTTCGCGCAGGCGGTAGGCTTCGCGGACGTTGAGACCAAGCTGCTGGGAAATATCTTCTTGGGCGTAGCCTTTGAGATGCAGCGCTAGCCACTGCACGGCAGTTTCGCCTAGTTTTTCGCTTAGATAGTCAGCAAACTGCTGCTTGACGCTTTCGCGGGCGGCTTGCTGCGCTTCAAAGTCTTTTTGCATGTCGTAGCGATCAAGCGCTTCAAAATCTAGCAGACTGAGGGTGCCGTCGGCCTGGTCGGTGCCGATTTCTTCGGAGATAAGCTGAATAAGTTCGGCGCTAGGCACTTGGGTCATGCCGCCGCGCTGCGATCGCCTCAAATAATTCACAAAGCGGTACACCAACAGCGGCTGATTGCGAATAGGCCGCAGACAGTACTCTTCAACCGTGGCAAGGGTCAGCAGATTGCGCAGGCTGGCCCTTGTCGTACAATGACCAATCCAGGTGGCCTGCTGCCGCATATAGCGATCGCTTTGCAACATTTCTTGAATCACCTCTTGCAGCACATCTTTGACGGCTCGCTGGCGATCGCGGCTCAACGCAATCCAGGTGCGAACCTTGCTGCGAATCAGGAACAGGCTGCTCAGCTTTTGTAACAGTCTTTTATACGCTCGCTCTGCTGGCAAGCCCCAGTAGCGCGAAACAAAAATTCGATAGCGATAGTCCATCGCTTTGCGGGCTAGCTTAATATCAACCGGCGTCATGTCATCGAAGCGGCCTGGCTCGCCCAGCAGCCACAGTGCGATCGCCTGATGCGTAGCGGCAGGCTGATCGGGCAAATCATTTTGGAGTTGCTTTAGCCATACCGCCAGCACTTCCTGATACAAATCCTGCGAAACAGGCGCTGGCGTTGCGTCCGATGGTGCCATTGATAACTTTGGGTGCGCGATTATGCCTTACTCTAACCCATTGCTGAAGAGCCCATTGGTGAAGAGCCCATTGGTGCAAAGCTCATTGCTGAAGAGCACATTGCTAGAATCGATGGATAAAGTCTCAAAAACGGCGCTGAGGCACCTCACAACGCAAAAAACTCCGAAACTTTAGGCAAATAGGCTTAGAAAATCAAGGCACTTACGATAATTCTGTCAGTCTAGGTTAAGTAGTTGCACCGAATAGATTTATTATTCGGCCCATATCTGCTTTTTGTATGAACAGTTCCTCTCAAGCTAGCCTTTACCAGCCCCCTTTTTCCCATCTACCCCACGTCTCTACGCGCTCTTTTATCAAGCGAACCATAGATGTTTTGGGGGCGCTAGTTGGGCTTGGCCTTTTAAGCCTTTTGTGGATGCCGATTGCGATCGCCATCCGCCTGGACTCATCTGGCCCCATCTTCTACTCTCAAAAGCGGTTCGGCTTACAGGGCAAACCCTTCCGCATCTGGAAATTTCGCTCCATGGTAAGCAACGCAGACGAACTAAAAGTCACCATCCTTAACGAAGCTCAGGGATTAATTTTCAAAAATACCCAAGACCCCAGAATCACCCGCATCGGTCAGTTTTTACGAAAAACTAGCCTGGATGAGTTTCCTCAATTCTGGAACGTGCTGATCGGCGATATGAGCCTGGTGGGTACCCGGCCCCCTACCGAGGATGAAGTACAGCATTACACCGAGCGTCACTGGCGGCGGCTAGACGTGCGCCCCGGATTGACGGGGCAGTGGCAGGTCAGCGGACGCTCAGAAATTAAAGATTTTGAGGAAATCGTAGACTTGGATTTGCACTATCAGCGGCACTGGACACCGCTGTATGATCTGAAGCTATTAGTGCAGACAGTGGCGACAGTGTTCTCCAAGCAGTCGGGCGCATGTTAGTCACCCAACTGCTTAGAGCGGATTAGTTGCCTAACCAGCGCGCGACATCTTTAGCATGGTAGGTCAAAATCAGGTCTGCGCCCGAGCGTTTGAAACTCATCATGGTTTCCATCACGACTTTCTCTTCATCGATCCAGCCATTGAGGGCAGCAGCTTTGACCATAGAATATTCGCCAGAGACGTTGTAGGCAGCCACCGGTAGGTTAGTTGCTGCTTTTACCCGCCAGATGATGTCCATATAGGCCAAAGCGGGCTTTACCATCAGCATGTCTGCGCCTTCGGCAATGTCGAGGGCAATTTCTTTAATCGCTTCGGTGCCATTGGCCGGATCCATTTGATAGGTGCGGCGATCGCCAAACTGAGGAGCCGATTCTGCCGCGTCGCGGAAGGGGCCGTAGTAGGCAGAAGAATACTTAGCGGCATAGGAAAGAATTGGCAGATCTTCAAAGCCGCCTTCATCTAAACCAGTGCGAATCGCCTGGACAAAACCATCCATCATCCCAGAGGGGGCAATGATATCTGCCCCGGCATTAGCCTGCGAGCGGGCCGTTTTTTTCAACAGCTCTAGCGTGGGGTCATTGAGGACGCGCCCAGAAAGATCGCCGACTTCCAAATAGCCGCAGTGGCCGTGGTCAGTATATTCGCACAGGCAAGTATCAACGATTACCAGCAGGTCAGGCACCGCTTTTTTGATGGCTTCGGTGGCTTTTTGCACAATGCCATGGTCGTGCCATGCGCCGGTTGCTTCGGTGTCTTTTTCGGCAGGAATGCCAAACAAGATGACGGCAGGAATGCCCAGGCCGTGAACTTCTTTGGCCTCCTCGACAATTTTATCGACAGAGAGCTGATAGACGCCGGGCATGGACTTGACTTCTTGAGAGAAGGCATCGCCAGGGACGGCAAACAGCGGATAGACGAGGTCGTTAGTGGTCACGAGATTTTCTCGCACCATGCGACGGAGATTTTCGTGCGATCTCAAACGGCGAGGGCGATGGGTCGGAAACATAGGGCTATGCAAGAAAAAGATCTAATGAGAACAAGTGTAAAGCTTGCGCTAATCGGCATTCGCTAGCGTTGCACAAAAGTTACGTTCGTTAGAAAAAACCAAAGAAGAACCAAAGAAAGACCGAAGAAACCGGGCGCTCGTTTCACCAGATGAGCCACAGGATGAATGCCCAACTAGCCTAAAATACTTATATGCCTGGTTATAGTTTTCACGTCACCTTTTCACGTAACCACAGAACGGCAGCAACAGGTGATACTAGGGGCGAAAAAAGGATTACGTGTTTGCTCTATCTGAGCTGGTTTGGGCGCTGATTGGTTTAATTTTGACGATTGGCAGCACCTGGTTAGAGGCATTTGTGTTTAAGGTGCCAGGCTCTTTGTGGCGGCTAGAAGGCGGTGGGTTGGAGCTTTATTCTTTGGGCGTGACCTTTCAGGTAGGAGCGGCGCTGTTTACGGGCTGTATGGGCGGTAAAAATGCGGCGGCGCTGTCGCAGATTGCCTATGTAATGCTGGGAATCGTGCTGTTTGAGCGGTTTGGGTTTGAAGTGTTTGCCCAGGGGGCTGGGGTTGGGTATTTGCGCGAGCCCAGCTTTGGCTATTTGCTGGGGTTTATTCCGGCAGGGTGGCTATGTGGGGCGCTGGCGTTTCAGGCGAAGGCGACGCTAGAGAGGCTGGGGTTTGCGGCGCTGTGCGGTCTGTTGGTGGTGCATTTGAGCGGGGTGAGCTATTTGGTGTTTGGCTATTTGTTTCGGTGGGTGACGGTGGATTCGTCGCTGCTAAGCGCCATAATGAATTATTCGGTGCTTCAGATTCCGGGGCAGGTGATGGTGGCTTGCGCGATCGCACTAATTGCCTACGGGCTGCGGCGGGCGCTGTTTTATTAATGACATCTATTTATCACCTCTATTTATGAGACCTGGCAACGTACTTTTTTGGCTGGTGGCGATCGCGGGCATTATTCTTGACCAGCTCACAAAGCAGTGGGTGGTCAGGAACTTTGGCTTAGGCGATAGCACGGTGGTGATTCCAGGCGTTTTGCACTTTACCTATGTCACCAATTCGGGCGCGGCCTGGAGCCTGTTTAGCGAAAATGGCGACTGGCTCAAGTGGCTGTCGATGATTGTCAGCCTGGCCCTGGCCATTTACGGCAGCGCGGCGCGCTTTCCCAATCGCATCGAGGCAGTCGGCTACGGCTTTGTTTTGAGCGGGGCGTTTGGCAATGGGATCGATCGCCTGCTGTCGGGGGCCGTTGTTGATTTTTTACAAGCGTTCCCGGTCACCGGGTTTCCTGTATTCAACCTGGCAGATGTATGGATCAACATCGGGATTATCTGTTTGCTGGGGGCCGCCTTCTTTGGCCCAGACGTAAAATCTAGTCGATCGAGCCGACGATGACTGACCGGAATCCGGGCTCTTCAGGCTGTTGGCTTCTATAGTTACTGCTTTATTTTTGATTGAATGGCCCGCTAGCCGATTATTTCGCTAGGATCGCCATTGCCACCGAGCCGTCATTTTTTCTGTACGCACATGACCTCTCCGCCACCCAAGCCACCTGGAAAATCAAATCGAAGATCCGGTTCTAGCCAGCCGCCGGGCAAAGAGGGCGGACAGTCCACGCCCAAAACCTTTTTGGGCTCGATTACCCAAGCGTTTCATACGGTTCAGGCGAATGTAGATTTTTCTAAAATTCCGCTAAAGCCGAATGCGCGGGTGCCCAAGCTGCAAATAGAAGCGGCAGGTCAGCACAGCGAATATCCCCTGGTAGGTGAGCATTACCTGCTGGGGCGCTCATCCAAGGCGAGCGACATTGTCGTGCGCAGCCCGATTGTCAGCCAGACGCATTTGTCACTGACGCGCGATCGCACTCGCCCCGGCAATCCCTTCGTCATCAAAGACAAAGGCTCTACCAACGGCATCTATCGCAGCAAAAAGCGAATCAAGTCACTACCCTTGCGCCACGGCGATGTTTTGACTTTGGGGCCAAAAGAACTGGCAGACGCCGTCACCGTGCGCTACGTCGATCCGCCGCCCTGGTACATGAACGTCGTGCGCTATGGGCTATATGGCGCGACCGGCTTTACCGGCCTGTTGGCCTTTTGGATTGTCGGCTTGCAGTGGCCCAAAATTACGATTAACCCCCTGCCAGAGTCGGTACAGGGGCCAGTGTTAATTACCGCCGAAGGCGAAGATGGCGGGCGCATTCCGCTCAACGAGCTGCCGAATATTGCCCACCGAGAAAATCAGCGACTCAAGGAATATTCACCCTACTTGCCCCAAGCGGTGGTGGCCTCAGAAGACTCTCGCTTCTACTGGCATATTGGCGTAGACCCCTTTGGGATTGCGCGAGCGCTGAGAACTAACCTGGTCGGCGGAGAAATTCGAGAAGGGGCCAGTACGCTCACCCAGCAGATGGCTCGCAACACCTACCGCGACTATGTGGGCACCGAAGATAGCGCCGCCCGCAAAGTCCGTGAGGCCGTCGTCGCCCTGAAGCTAGAGACCTTTTACAGCAAAGATCAGCTCATGCTGCTGTATCTGAACCGGGTTTACCTGGGCAATAACCTGTATGGCTTTGAAGATGCGGCGCAGTTTTATTTTGGCAAGTCGGCCAGTGAGCTGACGATTGGGGAATCGGCGACGCTGGTCGGGATTTTGCCCGCGCCGAATGCGTTTAACCCCGTGCAGGACTATGGAGCAGCGGTGGAATATCGCGATCGCGTCATTCAGCGCATGGTGTCTTTGAACATGATTAGCGCGGATGAAGGCAGACGGGCAAGGCGATCGCGCATTGAAATCAGCCCTGACGCCCGCAAGCAACTCCAAAGCTCTAGAGCCCCCTACTTTTACAGCTACGTATTTGACGAGCTAGACGATGTCCTGGGAAAGGCCCTAGCCCGAGAGGGCAACTTCATCGTCGAGACCAGTCTGGACTTAAACACGCAAGCCAAGGCTGAGCAAACCCTGAGCGACACCGTTTACAATCAGGGCGCTCAGGACGGATTTTCGCAGGGGGCGGTGGTCACGCTGAATAGCACCAACGGCGAAATCGAAGCGCTAGTCGGCGGCGTAGACTATCAGGAAAGTCAGTTTAACCGAGCCAGTCAGGCGCTGCGTCAGCCCGGATCTACCTTTAAGGTATTTGCTTACGCTGCCGCGCTAGAGCAAGGGATTTCGCCTGGAGAGACCTTTTCCTGTAGCGATTTAAACTGGGGATCGTACGTAGCGGGCTGTCGCTCGGGCGGAGGGGCGCTGGATATGTACGCTGGCCTTGCCCGTTCAGAAAACGTCATTGCCCTGCGCGTGGCACAGGCCGTGGGCCTAGACGCGGTAGTGAATATGGCTAAACGCCTGGGGATACAATCTGAGCTAAATCCGGTGCCTGGCCTGGTGCTGGGCCAGAGTGAAGTCACCCCCTTAGAAATGACGGGTGCTTTTGGCGCGATCGCCAATGAGGGCGTTTGGAACCGGCCCCACGGCATTCAGCGGGTGATTGACAGCGGCGATTGCACCGACAATAGCGATATCTCTACCTGCCGGGTGATTTATGACTTTGGCCAAAGCGCCGATGCCAGCGTGCAGGCAATTGATGCCAGCGTGGCGAACACGATGGTAGGCATGATGCAGGGCGTCGTCCAAGGCGGCACGGGCCGTAATGCTTACCTGGGACTGGGCGAAGGCGGCAAAACCGGCACCACCAACGACAATGTGGACGTCTGGTTTATTGGCTTTGTGCCGCAAAGAGCGGTGGTCACTGGCGTTTGGCTAGGCAATGACGACAACTCACCCACCTACGGCAGCAGCGCTCAGGCGGCTCAGCTTTGGGGCACTTATATGGGTAAAGTGCTGCGCTAGGCCAACCTGCGCTAGGCCAACCGAGCAATCAAAGGGGGCAGCGCCGCCTCATCGGCAACGGCGACATCCACCGGGGGCTGGTCGGCGGCCTCGGTGAGGGTGTACATCTCGGTGTGGCCCTCGCGCCCTCTGAGTTTGGTAGCGTGAAAGCGCCGCACCGGAAAATTGGACTGGGCGTAGTTACAGGTATCTGCGCTCAGCAGCAGTTTGAAAGGTGCGCCCTCAGGCAAGGTTTTAGTAAGCGCTTCTAGTCGAGCCGCAATGTTGACGGTATCGCCAAACAGAGAGTAGTTGAGCCGGTGACGGTTGCCAACGGTGCCGCCAATCAGCGCGCCCGTGTGAATGCCAATGCCGAACTCGATGGTGGGCAGGTTTTGGGTGATGAGATGCCGATTGAGCGATCGCAACCGCTCGTGCATTTCAATCCCGGCGCTGACGGCAGCGATCGCATCGGCTCTGACTTCTGCTAACTGCGTCCTTGGCACCGGCGCACCAAACACCGCCATAATCGCGTCGCCGATATACTTATCGACCATGCCGCCATGCGCCATAATGCAGTCGGTCATCGTCTCAAAATATTGATTGAGCCAGGGTAAAAGCTGCTGAGAGGGCAGAGTTTCGGCAATGCTGCTAAAGCCGCGAATATCCATAAACAGCACAGTCGCCGTCAGCGTTTGCGGCGCTAGCTCACCCTCATGCAAAATCACCCCCTTATGTCGCCAAATCAGCTCAGCCGTCCCTGCCGACACATTCATCGAAAATAAATCCATGAGCTGCTGCCTTTCTCGCTGCTCTTGAAGCTGCAGGGCTAGCGCGCTCAAGACAACCGTACTAATTGGGGCAGCGACTGGCAACCACCAGCCCTGCAAAAAACCGACATAGGCCACAACGCCCCACAGCAGCGGAAAGCACACCACTGCCGCCAGTCGTTGATAGAAACCTTGCTGGCGCAAACAGCAGCTACTCACCAAAGACAAAGCAATGACCAGAAAAATGACCTGCCCTGTAGAAGGCTGCTGCAAAAAGGAATGATTGAGCAAATTATTGACCGTAGCAGCAGAGAGATAGACGCCGCTAACGGGCGGATCGACATGAAAAGGCGTCCGCAGCGGATCGAGCCCGGCCAAGGTCGCCCCCACTAGCACAATTTTGTTTTGAAACACCCCTGGTGCTACCCGGCCTTCAATCACATCGACGTAGGAATATATTTGCAAGTCGCCAGGGTTGAGTTCCTGACGGGCCGCAGTCACCCCACCCGGCCAGTTAATCCACAGGTCTGAATCGCTGGGTGTGAAATAACGAAAAAATCGCTGAAGGGCAGTTTCCATAGACTCTTTCATAGACTCTACAGGTGCGGCAGAAACTGCTGGTTTTGACCACTGGTGACGCGAGGTTGAAATCATTGGCTTTGCGATCGCATCCGAGTCAAGCGCATCCGAGTCAAGCACATCCGAGTCAAGCACATCCGGTGCAATGGCGATCGTTTCATGGGCTTCCAATTGATTGCCTGCCTGATTGCCCGCCTGATCAAAGGCCAAATAAGCTGAGGGCGAATGTACCTTCGACTGATGCTGCCGGGCGCTGTGCATTGCAGAAGAATGATTGGGCGCGATCGCCTGGGTAGTGCTTGCCATGGTTTCGGCATACATCTGAAGCGCCGCTGCCCCCAAGGAAGGCGTTGCCTCTTGACCGTGGATCCGAATGCGACGGCTGACGCCATCGGTGTCGGGATAATTGCCAGCATGACCGGTCAAAAAGAAGCCAGCGGCGGGCCGAGACAGCGTCGGGGTGACGTTGAGCGCGTTGCCCTGATGGTCGGTGCCAACCGCTAAAACCACATTGGCATTGGTCGCGATCGCCTTAGCCAGCGCCAGATCTTGATCGGTCGATTCGGGAAACAAAATATCGAAGGCGACCACCGCAGGCTGTGCGATTTGAAGCGTGTTGAGTAAATCTGCATAGAGCGATCGCGACCAGGGAAATCGACCCAGACTTTCTACACTCGCTTCATCGATAGCAATCACCACCACCCGATCGTCCCAAACAGGCGTATCCAAAAACTCCTGACGAACGCGATGCAGCAAGTTATAACTTTGCTGCTCTAGAATATTCCAAGTACCGATGAGCAAAAGCCAAACCGAGACAGCCGCCACAGCAAAACCTGACCAAATGCCAGGCTGATATGAGGCAATTTTTAAGTTACCTTTGTACCCTCGATGCCGACTTTTAGGAAGTTTTTTTGGAAATGTATGGCGTTCTAACCGAGTCGAATAGCGTTTCCTATTGTTGAACAACATGCCGTAGCCATATTGAAAAGACCTGCTTTCACTAAAAGGCTGCCGCCAAAGGAGTAACAGGCTGTGAGGAGGGTCACTTCAATTTAGGATGGGCATCAACATCCGACAAGGGTAGTGTTTCTACGGATCTGGCATTAACGATCACATACCTTTTCTCTGCTTACATAAACATATTCACGGATAATCTAAGCCAAATGGCTGAAGATGTATGTAAATATTCAGTTTTTAGCCTTTTTAGCCGTTTTTGCAGCCGTCATTTTACAAAAGCAAGCCGTTAACGGCGTCTAGATTTACTCATCATTTTTTGAGATAGGCGAAGCTGAAGGTTTTCTTGCTCGGCCCAGTCTTGCAAAATGCGGTAAAAAATTTGACGATCGCGGCTTTGTAACACCGCTGTCTGATCAGCCGTTTCAATAGCGTAGGGATACCCATTGCCAACAATCACCTCAGCGCGCACCTGATTGATCACAGCTTCAGCCCGGCCTGACTCCCAAATCCACACAGGCAGCTCGACGCGGGCAGGATAGTTTTGATTGGTTTTGAGATAGGTAAAGGCGATTCGATCTTTCATCTCAGCGTAGGCATTGAGAATATCGCCGCGATCGCATCTCATTAGCGGGGTGCGATCGCCCCACTGCATCCACCGGTTCAACAGCTTGGCATCGTACAGCGCCCGCGTGTTCTCTAGCTCGTGAAAGTGGCGCAGCAGCGTGGTGATGTCGTTCGACTGAGCCGTATCGACATAGCCGACTAGGGGCACTTGATGCTGTTCGCTGGCCCGCAAGAGGGTGAGAATCTGGTCAATATAGGGCGATCGCAAGTTTTCGTCTAGCATGGCCGCAAACGAAAGCACCAGCGAGCCATCAAAGAAGACCAGGCATTTCTCGGGATCTCTGCCTTCTTTTTTTGCCCGATCTTTAGCCGTCGTGATGTAGCGCGTCAGCCGCTGCGTCTCCATCGAAAATCGGCGCATGTTAATCCACCGATCCATCGGCTGCGAGCGGTCAGCCACCAAATCTTTTGGCGTCATCACATCGAGCAGAATGTCTTTTTCGTAGCGGCCTTCAGCGCAGTGGTGATTCTCGAACCAGCCAATTTGCACCAGCGCAATCGGAATCGAAAAGTCCTTTTGCGGAAAAACCTGAGAGCCATCAACCGCAAAGGTAGTCACATTCGTGAGCTGATCTTTTACCCACATCAGGCTTTGCTCTCGGTTATTCCAGGCCAGGCCACTGCGAATAATTCCATGGTCTGTAGCGCCAATTGCTTCTAGCGGCGTTGCCCCCAAATCGCGAGCTTCGCCAATCCAATCTTCTCGGCCCACATCGGCCAGGGCAATCCAATCTTCCCAAGCAGCCCAATACTGTTTTAAATAGCCCGACGTACTCTCATCAAAGCTGGCAAAATCAGCCCGCTTACGGCTCAACACCGTTTGAATTTGGGAAGGTTTGATGGCCATTTAGCAGGGTAGTAGAGAAAGAACAGATGTACTTAATTATCACAGAATTTGCACCCCTCAACTGATTCGCAGCCGGTTTAGCTTTGTCCACCTGCCCGTCTATCCCCCCATAGGGCATTGCCACACGATCAAGCGTCCTGTTTAATGACTAAAATCCGAATAAATACTTAGAAATAAACATTTAATAACATTAAACGTTTAAATATTAAGCAATGAAAGGAGCCATCGCTCCTGCTAAACACGTCAACTCACCGCTATTGCTTATGTTATTTCAGGGTATTTTTCCCGCTGAAGCTTTTTTCAGGGCGCTTCATCCTTATCTGGCTTTACACATTCCAGATGGTTTCCTGAGTCTGCCCGTCAGCCTGGTAGGCTGGGTGATTGCGATCGCCCTGATCGCCGTTTCACTCAAGCAGGTAGAGTCGGCTTATGGCGATCGCACCGTTTCACTAATGGGTGTTTGCGCGGCCTTTATTTTTGCCGCTCAAATGATCAACTTCCCCATCCCAGGGGGCACCTCCGGCCATTTACTAGGGGGGACGCTCGCGGGCGCTCTATTAGGGCCATGGGCTGGCTCTCTGGTGATGATCGCTGTTTTTATTGTGCAGGCCGTCCTTTTTCAAGACGGCGGGCTGACCGTACTCGGCCCTAACATTTTCGTCATGGGACTCATTGGAACCTTTGGTGGGTATTACCTCTACAAGTCCATTCGGTTTAGCTTGGGCCGCGACCACTGGCTAGGGACAGCGGTTGGCCTGGCTGTCGCCTCTTGGGTGAGCGTCGTTGCCGCCGCCGCCATCGTAGCCGTCATGCTGGCACTATCTGGAACTGTGCCGCTGGGCGTAGCGATGACTGCCATGATTGGCTGGCACGCACTCATTGGTGTGGGTGAAGCACTCATTACTGTTGCGGCTGTCGGCTATGTCTGGCGGACTCGCCCCGATTTGATCTTTGACCCGCCGCGTAGACGTCAAAACCAGGTTTCTCTTTAAAGCGTCTTTTCTTAAAAGTGTCTCTCCTAAAAAGCTAAGGATTTCTACATAATGAGCAATCGTTCTTCTCGAATGCAATACGGCGCATTCTTTCTCAGTGGGTTAGGCATTGCCTTGCTGATTGCGGCTATTGTCTCTCCTTTTGCCAGCTCCAACCCGGATGGCCTAGAGCGAGTAGCTGAAGATTTAGGCTTTATTGACCGAGCACATCCAGAGCCAGCGGCTCAAAAGTTGCCCTCTGCAGCGGTCTTTGATGGCTATGCACTCCGAGGCGTGCCGCCCATGGTCGCTACACCGGTTGCCGGTATCGTTGGGGCCTTGGCTGCTTTTGGCGTGGCCTGGGGCGCGGGTAAGCTGCTGGTGAACCAGTCAGGGTCGCCATCCGAGACAGATTCTTTAGATTAAAACCGCCGCTCAACTTTACAGCTCGAATTTATTGGATGGCATTACTGCACCTTGGGGTATTTCAGTTTGATGTTGACGCTCACAAGTCAACTTTCTGGCATTCTTTAGCGCCACGGACTCGCGTGCTCTGCGCTGCTTTGTTGGTGTTGGCGATCGCCTTCACCCCCAACGGACGTTGGTTGACCTGGAGCGTTTACGCCGTTACCGTACTCTGTCTCATGCTCGTGAGCCGCGTTACCTTGATAGTGCTGCTGAAACGAGTGGTGATTGAGTTTGCCTTTATCGGCACGGTTCTGCTGGGGACTTTGTTCCACCGGGGCGGTGAAGTGGTTTGGCAGTGGGGCGGCGTGCAAATTACCAGCATGGGGCTGGTGATTTTGGGCAGTGTGGCCCTCAAAGCTACGCTGTGCTTACTGATGCTCAATCTGCTGACGCTGACCACTTCAATTCCGGCTTTGCTGCAATCTTTGGTGCAGCTTCGGGTGCCGCCTTTGCTGGTGGCAATTTTAGCCTCTATGTATCGCTACATCGGTGTTCTAATCGATGAGTTTACGGCGATGCGTCAGGCCGCGACCGCTCGTAATTTGGGCGTGTCTTCGGGGCGGCGGCAGCGTTCGGTCGTTGGCAATATGTTTGGGGCTTTGTTCATTCGCACCTACGAGCGCGGCGAGCGGATTCATCAGGCCATGCTGGCTAGAGGCTATACCGGACTGCCTCAAAGCGGCGATTTGCCAACGGGTGGGGCAAAGGATGTTGCCGCGTTGAGTGCGATCGCACTCATTACCCTGCTAGGACAGGCGATCTATCTGCCATGGCCGCTGAGCTAGGGCTTAACTTTACACAATGCACCACAATCCAATTTCTATTGTCGGGCTCAGCCACACCTACGCAGAGGGCACTCAGGCCCTCGACGGGATTAACTTATCGATTAAGGCGACCGAGCGGGTGGCCTTAATTGGGGCCAATGGGTCAGGTAAGTCAACGCTGCTGCTGCACCTGAATGGAATTTTGTCACCCCAGGTCGGCAGTATTGTCGTCGGTGAACGAGAAATGACGCCTGAAAACTTAAAGGCCATTCGCAACTTTGTCGGACTGGTTTTTCAAAACCCGGACGATCAGCTATTTATGCCAACGGTTTGGGAAGATGTCGCGTTTGGCCCTTTGAATCAGGGGGTCGCAGCCCCAGAGCTAACAGCGCGGGTGACACAGGCGATGACGGCAGTGGGGCTAGAGGCCAAACGCTACGCTGAAAGAACGGCGAGCAACCTGTCGGGCGGGGAAAAAAAGCGGGTGGCGATCGCAGGTGTACTGGCGATGGATCCCCAAGTGCTGGTACTCGACGAGCCCTCTGCCCAGCTTGATCCCCATTCACGACGGCAGCTCATTAAACTACTTCACCGTCTGCCGATCACGCAGTTGATTGCCACCCATGATTTGGATCTGGCCCTGGACTTGTGCAGCTCTACAGTGGTGCTCAGTCGGGGCAAAATCGTGTTTTCTGGGCCGACCGAGCAGGTGCTAAGCGATCCTGAGTTTTTGCATCAGCACTCGTTAGAGCCGCCTTTGTGCTACAGCCGCCCTTACTGCCAGCTAGAGCACGCCCCAGCGATTTGAGCGCCGCGAGCAGGCGTATCCTTTCAGAATGTAAATCAGTGTTGCAATATGCTTCATATTTGGGCCTTGCAGCGACTTATCCCAGAGCTGCAATGATACGATTCTTCCCATAGGTTTATTTATTACGTGGAGCATAAGCTTTTGGCACTTCGGGTCGCAGTTGTAGGCGCAGGTCCTGCCGGATCTTCCGCCGCAGAAATACTGGTTAAAGCAGGCATTGAGACTTACCTGTTTGAGCGCAAGCTAGACAATGCAAAACCCTGTGGTGGCGCTATTCCGCTATGTATGGTAGACGAGTTCGATTTGCCCCCCGAGATTATCGATCGGCGGGTGCGCAAAATGAAAATGATTTCGCCCTCTAACGTAGAAGTGAACATTGGCGAAACGCTGAACGAGGATGAGTACATTGGCATGTGCCGCCGTGAAGTGCTTGACGGCTTTTTGCGCGATCGCGCCCACAAGCTCGGCGCTAAACTGATCAACGGCACCGTCCACAAGCTCGAAATCCCCGACAGTGACACAGCGCCCTACGTACTGCACTACGCGGATCACGCCAAAGAAGGTCTTCAAGGCGAAGCCAAGACTCTCAAAGTAGACATGGTCATCGGCGCAGATGGGGCTAACTCTCGGGTTGCTCGGGCCATTGACGCGGGTGATTATAACTATGCGATCGCATTCCAAGAGCGCATTCGCCTGCCCGAAGACAAAATGGCCTACTACGAAGAGCTGGCCGAAATGTACGTCGGCGACGATGTCTCTCCCGACTTTTACGCTTGGGTATTTCCTAAATACGACCACGTCGCAGTAGGTACAGGCACCATGCGCCCCAACCAGGCGCGCATTAAAGAATTGCAGCGCGGCATTCGCGCCCGTGCGGCCAAGCGTTTAGAAGGTGGCGAAATTATTAAGGTCGAAGCTCACCCGATTCCAGAGCACCCTAGACCCCGGCGCGTCGTGGGCCGAGTGGCGCTAGTGGGTGACGCTGCTGGTACCGTGACCAAATCTTCGGGCGAAGGCATTTACTTTGCGGCCAAGTCGGCCCGCATGTGCGCCGAGACCATTGTGAAATATTCCAACAGCGGCGAGCGTGCCCTCACCGAAGATGAGCTGAAGCTATACATCAAACAGTGGGACAAAGAATACGGTCTTACCTACAAAGTGCTCGATATTTTGCAGCGCGTCTTCTACCGCAGCGATGCCTCTCGCGAAGCCTTTGTAGAAATGTGCTCGGATATTGACGTGCAAAAGCTGACCTTTGACAGCTACCTGTACAAAACCGTCGTCCCCGCCAACCCGATCACGCAGATGAAAATTACGGCGAAGACGGTTGGCAGTTTGCTGCGAGGCTATGCGCTTGCACCTTAAGCAACCTTCCTAAGCCTGCGTTATTCTCTTTGTCTTCAGCGCCTCCTAAATTTTATTAGGAGGCGCTTTTTTGGGCGCGGCCTCACCATCAAACCTGCTGCCTGATTGACAAGACCCTACAATAGATAAAGGAAATTACGGACTGTATTGGGTAGATATGGCAGATCAGTTGGTTCGCGCGATCGCAGCAGAGGGCGGCATTCGTGTGGTGGGGGTAACGACGACGAACCTGGTAGAGGTTGCAAGAGGCAGACACGAACTATCTTATGTAGCGACGGCGGCATTAGGGCGAGCGATGACGGCGGGGCTGCTGTTAGTTTCGAGCATGAAGCAGCCGCAGTCGCGGGTGAATATTCGAGTTAAAGGCGATGGCCCTTTGGGCGGGTTGCTGGTAGATGCGGGCCTGGATGGGACGGTGCGCGGCTATGTGGAAAAACCGCATGTGGAGCTGCCGCCTAGCCCAAGTGGCAAGCTAGATGTGGGGGCAGCCATCGGCAAAGCGGGCTATCTTTACGTCGTGCGAGATATTGGCCGGGGCTATCCTTATAGCAGCACGGTAGAGCTGGTTTCGGGCGAAATTGGCGACGATCTGACTCACTATTTAGCGACGTCTGAGCAAACGCCGTCGGCTTTGGTGCTGGGCGTGTTTGTGGGCGCAGATGGGGTGGAAGTGGCGGGCGGTTTACTGCTGCAAGTATTGCCAAAGGCAGCTAAAGATGAGGCATTGATTGCTCTGCTAGAAGAACGCCTGGGGGCGTTGAGTGGGTTTACGCCGCTGCTGAAAGCGGGTAAAACGCTGCCACAGATTTTTGAAGAGCTAGTGGGCGACATGGGCCTGGAAAGGCTGCCGGGTTCTCAAATTGTGCAGTTTAGCTGTAGGTGTAGCCGCGATCGCATGTTAGGCGCGCTCAAGCTACTCGGCATTGACGAACTCAAAGACATGATTAAAGTAGACAATGGTGCCGAAGCCGTTTGTCACTTTTGCAATGAAAAGTATCAGGCCGATAGCAATCAGCTTCAAGTACTGATTACAGAACTAGAAGCCCAGGCCAACTAGCGCATTCTCAAGGGAATTGTATTCAGGCCGTAACCGCTGCTGGTTTGCCTTCAGGCGACCCGAGCATTGTAAATATCCAAACCCGCCACTTGAGGACTGACAATGAGCTGACGCTGGTGAATTTGGAGCCAACCCTCAGTTTTAAAATCTCTTAGGAGGCGGGTAACAGTGACGCGGGTGGTGCCAATGATAGTCGCAAGCTGATGATGGGTCAGCCGCAGGCGAATGCGAACGCCGCCGGGCTCGACATGACCGAATTCTTGGGCGAGCTGAATGATCAGGCACTGTAAGCGGTCGGCCACGAGGCGCTTACCAGAAATAGCCAGCCAGGCTTCGGCCTGCTGTAAGCGACGCACAATTTGAGGGAAAAGGGCAACGGTAAGCGCCTGGGAAGATTCGATTTCGCTGATAGACAGTGGCAGAATATCGACTTCGGTAAGGGCCGTTGCCCAGTAGGGATCAACGCTGCTGAATACGCTGCCAAAAGCCATCGAAGGGCCGCAGAGACCGACAATGGTCTCGCTGCCGTCGGCGTGGATGGTGTGAAGCTGAACGACGCCCCGGTAGACAACGTAGAGATTTTGGGACTGAAGCGGGATACTGCGAGCGGGCGTGTAGGTGATGAGCGATCGCTCTTGATAAAGCTGCTCTAGCGATGTCGCGAACTGATTGGGATTGCTCTGAGTAGAGGTGTCAATTGACAAAACAGATGGCTCCGTTAGCTGCGGCTTTTGCGATAGCAGCTAGCACCGTTAGAGAAAATGTATGCTAGCAGACGGCGGACGAACCGATAGGTCTGATAGCTTGTTGGGTGTTTCTACTGCTATGCCAAAAGTATCAAGGCTAGTTGTTAACTCAACGCAAAGAATAGGTTAAGAGAACAAGAACGGTTGATTAAACCTACGCGATTTTCTAGACAGATTTTCTAGACAGATTTTTTAGACAGTAGGTGCGAGCTGACGAACGTCGGTTACCTGACCGGTTACGGCGGCAGATACGACCATCGCTGGGCTCATGAGCAAAGTGCGACCGGAGGAAGATCCCTGGCGACCTTTAAAGTTGCGGTTAGAAGAGGAGGCGCTAATTTGAGTGCCTTGCAGTTTGTCTGGGTTCATTGCCAGGCACATAGAGCAGCCCGGTTCCCGCCATTCAAATCCGGCGGCTTCAAATATTTTGTCGAGCCCTTCAGCTTCGGCTTCTTGCTTCACTAGCTCCGAGCCAGGGACGACAAAGGCTTTGACGCCTGCTGCAACTTGGCGACCTTTGGCAACTTGAGCGGCTTCGCGCAGGTCGCTGATTCTGCCGTTAGTGCAACTGCCAATGAAGCACACGTCTACTTTGGTGCCTTCAATTTGCTGCCCTGGCGAAAGCTGCATGTAACGGTAGGCTTCTTCGGCAATCGGCCTCTCGTCGTCGGGCATCATGTCTGGCGTTGGAATCGCTTCGTTAACAGCGATGCCCTGACCGGGTGTAATGCCCCAGGTAACGGTAGGGGCAATGTCGGCAGCGTTGAATTTTACGATGTCGTCGTAGTCGGCGTCGGGGGCACTGCGTAGGCTTTCCCACCAGGTGACGGCTTGATCCCAATCATCGCCTTTGGGGGCAAAATTGCGGCCTTTTATATAGTCGTAGGTGGTTTGGTCGGGGTTGACATAGCCGCAGCGGGCACCGCCTTCGATGGACATGTTGCACAGGGTCATGCGGCCTTCCATGTCAAGGTGGGCGATCGCACTCCCAGCAAATTCGTAGGCAAACCCCACACCGCCTTTGACCCCCAGCTTGCGGATGATGTGCAAGATAATGTCTTTGGCAAAGACGCCGCTGGGGAGCTGGCCGTTGACTTCGATGCGGCGGACTTTGAGTTTGGCAAGCGCGAGGGTTTGCGAGGCGAGGACGTCGCGGACTTGGCTGGTGCCGATACCGAAGGCGATCGCGCCAAACGCCCCATGCGTAGAAGTATGACTATCCCCACAAGCCACCGTCATTCCTGGCTGCGTCAACCCCTGCTCTGGGGCAATCACATGCACAATCCCCTGACTGCCCGAGCCCACATTAAAAAAGCGAATATTATGTTCTTGGGTATTCGCTTCCAAAGCAGCCATCATCTTTTCCGCCATGGGGTCAGCAAAGGGCCGTGACTGATCTTCAGTCGGCACAATGTGATCTACCGTGGCGATCGTGCGCTGCGGATACATCACCTTCAGCCCGCGCTCGTTCAGCATCGCAAAGGCTTGAGGGCTGGTAACCTCATGAATCAGGTGCAGGCCAATAAATAGCTGCGTTTGGCCAGAGGGCAAAACGCCAACGGTATGGGCGTCCCAAACTTTATCGAAGAGTGTGCCTTTGCTCATAGCTAGGTTGTGTTTACGGGGCGAAAGCGCCGGAAAATCCAGATCAGTCATTCATAGTAGACTATAGCCCCACCCGTCGGGGCCACCACTTAATGACTTGGAATAACTTAAAGTTCTTCTGGGTCGATTCCTAATGCTCGTAGCCGCTCTGCTAGCCTGTCTGCCCTTTGCCGCGCCTGCTGCGCTTGCTGTTGTGCCTGCCTTGCTTGCTCTTTGTCTGTAGACACCCACTGTCCGTCTGCATCTTGCCAGCGTAGCCACAGTCCTTCTACACCATTATAGTCGCCCTGCCACACGCCCAGACCCAGCGCCAACTCTTCAAACCAATAGCGCTGCTCTGTGAGCGGAATCGCCTGATAGCGAGTGCCCACCAGTTGAAACAGCCGAAACTGATTTTCATAACGGTCAAAAATAGCATAATAGGGAATGCGCAGTATCTGCTCATAAACCTGCCACTTTGTCGGCGGTTGATTGACCTCACGCAGTGTTTGACCCAGATCGTCCGCTTCAGTGCCAGGCGATAGCAGTTCTACAACTAAGAAAGGACTAATGCCTTCTTGCCAGATAACGTAGCTCCAGCGCAGGTCACCCTGCTGTTTGGCCCGCTCTACGCCCAGTGCCACGAACCAATCAGGGCGCTTGTGCCAGCCTGTGTGACGGCTATCGTAATAGATGTTTAAGTCGCTGCCGATAAAGACTTGCTCGGCTGGATAGGTCGTCGGCTGGCAAGTTTCGCGCAATAGCTGCGGTTGAAAATCGTGAAATTCGTCTGGCAAGCCGGGCTCCTCCGGGTATTCGCTCGGCAGATCGTACATCGTGGGTAGGGTTTCTTTGGGCGATCGCGGCGGCGGCGGAGAGTACATAAGTTGGGCGCTTAAAGTTGCCTATAGGGTAGCATTTGTGCTTTCAGCAAATTCAATAGCAAATTCAATAGCAACGCGCAAGACGGCCTTTATCCTCCACAATAGGAAAGCAAACCATCCTTTGACCTTTCCCCTTTTCCCGGCGAATGCTCGCAAAAACTCTACTGACTGACACTCTAGCCATACTGCTAGGTTTGAGCAGCTTTACCTTTTATATGGCCGCGTTCTTTTACCCCGAGGTGCATCGGCGCTCGGATTTTTTGTGGAGCGGGCTAGGAATGTTTTATGCGCTGGTGCTATGGGTTTGCGCCGGGCAAATGACGGGCGCGCTGTTGCTAGGACAAATGGCAGCGGTGGCCTTGCTGCTAGGTTTAGGGTGGCAAACGCTGACGGTGCGCCGTGAAAAAACGCCGGTTTATCAGCAAACGCCGATTGTGCTGACGCCCGAGGTAGTGACGGGTTGGGCAAAAAACAAAGTAAATCAGCTCCGGATTGCCCCAGCCCCGGCAGTGCCCATCCGCTTAGAAAAACGGGCCGAGCGATTAGACCCTCGGCGGCGTCCTGCTTATGACTACGAATTTGTAGAGGATGGGATTGCTGATGAGGTAACCGACAATTTGATGCTGACGCTAGAACCAGAAGTCGAGGATACCGCTGACGGGCTCAAATATGTTGCACCGCCATCGGCTGAAGCTAAGGTAATTGCCGTTGTAGAGCCTGAGATAGATGAACCTGAGATAGAAGAGCCCGACATAGAGGACTCTGAGGCGACTGCTTTTGAACTGGAAGACGCGGAAGCGGTTGCTGCTAAGCCAGAAGCGGTTGCTGAGACCATAGAAGTTGAAGTAGACACTCAATCAGCAGAAACTGAGGACGTTGCTTCTGAAGAAAACGCCTTTGAACCCGCAGAAGCTTTGACTGACGAAGCAAGTGTTGCTGAAATGCCTGAGTCAGACCAGAGTGATAACTGGGGTGATGATTGGGAGGAGACTTTTGGTGCTGGCACCAGTGAGGTCTCTGATGAGGGATTTAGCGTAGCGAGATCAGCGCCCAAAAGACCGGATACAGATCCTTCAGCGGGTTCTCAACGGCTAGCGAAAACCAAACCTGGGTTACTGGCAACACCTTTAGTTTTAGCGGAGTGGGTCAAGGACGTGGTTACTTCTGTGACAAAACCAAAACCTGCTAAGCCCGTGATCGAAATTCCGCGTCGGGAGCCACCGCCATCAGTGAGGCGCGAAACACCAGAGCCCGCCCCAAACGCCGATGTTTCAGCTTCTGATATGCCAGACGCCAATGTCCCACAATCTGACATAGGATCAGATTCTGGCTCAGAGACAGATGCCGACTCAAACCAGTGGGAAGAAAGCAATTGGGACGATTGACTTGAAGCGAATCGAACTTCAAGGCAGAATGACCTAATCTAAAAGCTACCGCCAACTCCCCTGACTGCTAACTCCTGCCCCCTGACTGCCGACTCCTGACTCCTGACTGCTAACTCCTGACTCCTTTAACGAAAGCTCCTTCAACCGAAAGCCAGTGACAACCGTGAGTGATTCTAAAAGCGCCCAAAACACAGACCAGACAGAAGCCAAAAGCTATAAAGAAACGGTTTTGCTGCCCCAAACCGACTTTAGTATGCGGGCTAATGCGGTCAAGCGCGAGCCGGAGCTGCAGGCGTATTGGCGATCGCACAAACTCTACCAAAAGCTAGCCGAGAAAAATTCTGGCGAACCTTTCATCCTTCACGACGGCCCGCCCTATGCCAACGGCGATCTGCATATGGGCCATGCGCTCAATAAAATTCTCAAAGACATCATCAACAAGTACCAGACCTTGCAGGGCCGAAAGGTGCGCTACGTGCCAGGGTGGGACTGCCACGGACTGCCGATTGAGCTAAAGGTGTTGCAAAAGCTGAAGTCTAAGGTGCGCCGAGAGCTGACGCCGATTTCACTGCGGCAGCGGGCAAAAGAATTTGCCCTGGAGACCGTCGAGAAGCAAAGTGAGGGCTTTCAACGCTATGGCGTCTGGGGCGACTGGGCGCATCCCTACCTGACGCTTCAGCCAGAATATGAGGCGGCGCAGCTTGGGGTGTTTGGCAAAATGGTTGCGAACGGCCACATCTATCGCGGTTTGCGGACGGTGCATTGGAGCCCGTCTTCACAAACGGCATTGGCCGAGGCCGAGCTGGAATATCCCGAAGATCACGTCTCGCCCAGCATTTATATTGCTTTCCCGATGGAGAGTGCGGCGGCGGCGGCAAAAGATGTGCTCTCTCCTTATTTAGATAGTCTGGGTGTGGCCATTTGGACAACGACGCCCTGGACAATTCCGGCTAACGTGGCCGTCTCGGTGAATCCTGAGCTGACTTATGCAGTAGTAGAGAGTGCGTCGGGCGAGCCGTTTAAGTATTTAATTGTGGCTAAGGAACTCGCTGAGAGGCTGTCAGGTACGTTTGGCAGTGGTTTGAGCGTCGTCGCAGAGCTGAAGGGAGATCAGCTAGCAGGTTCTACCTATCGCCATCCTTTAGCTACAAAAGACAGCGCTTTCGACCGGGTCAGTCCCATCGTGATTGGCGGCGATTATGTCACCACCGAGTCGGGTACGGGGCTGGTGCATACTGCACCGGGGCATGGCCAAGAAGACTTTTTGGTAGGTCAGCGGGAAGGATTGCCGATTTTGTCGCCGGTAGATGCGCGAGGTAATTTTACGGCTGAGGCGGGTGCCTTTGAAGGATTGAATGTGCTGAAGACAGCGAATGACGTGATTATTGAGGCGTTGGGCGAGGCGAAGGTTTTGCTAAAGCACGAGCCCTATTCGCACAAGTATCCGTATGACTGGCGGACGAAAAAGCCGGTGATTTATCGGGCGACTGAGCAGTGGTTTGCTTCGGTAAAGGGTTTTGTCGGTGAGGCGCTGGCAGCGGTTGACGAGGTGACTTGGATTCCGGCGCAGGGTAAAAACCGGATTACGGCAATGGTGTCGGAGCGGTCGGACTGGTGCATTTCGCGGCAGCGGAGTTGGGGCGTGCCGATTCCGGTGTTTTACGAAGCAGAAACGGGTGAGCCGCTGATGACGCAGGAGACGATTGCCCATGTGCAGGCGATTGTGGCCAAGAAGGGATCGGATGCCTGGTGGGAGATGAGCGTAGAAGAGCTGCTGCCCGAGCCGTATCGCAGCAACGGTAAGACCTATGTAAAAGGCACAGACACGATGGATGTGTGGTTTGACTCGGGATCTTCTTGGGCGGCGGTCGTGCAAGAACGGGCGGAGTTGGCATACCCAGCGGAGATTTACCTGGAAGGCTCTGACCAGCATCGCGGCTGGTTTCAGTCGAGTTTGCTCACGAGCGTGGCTTGTAATGGCCATGCACCGTACCGTCAGGTGTTGACGCATGGCTATGTGCTAGATGAAAACGGGCGCAAGATGAGTAAGTCGCTGGGCAATGGCGTTGACCCGCAGGTGATTATTGAAGGGGGCAATAACAAAAAGCAAGAGCCGCCTTATGGCGCGGACGTGCTGCGGCTGTGGGTGTCTTCGGTCGATTACTCGGGCGATATGCGGCTGGGGATGCGCAATGTCAAACAGATGTCGGATGTGTACCGCAAGATTCGCAATACGGCGCGATTTTTGTTGGGCAATCTGTATGATTTTGATTCGGCAAAAGACGCGGTGCCTTATGAGGAATTGCCAGAGCTAGATCAGTATATGCTGCACCGGATGACGGTGGTGTTTGCAGATGTGAAGGCGGCGTTTGAGTCGTATCAGTTCTTTCAGTTTTTTCAGACGGTGCAGAACTTCTGTGTGGTGGATCTGTCGAACTTTTACCTAGATATTGCCAAAGATCGGCTGTATATTAGCGCGGCGGATTCGGTGCGGCGGCGGAGTTGTCAGACGGTGCTGGCGGTGGCAATTGAGAATTTGGCGAAGGCGATCGCACCCGTCCTTGTCCACATGGCCGAAGACATTTGGCAGTCTTTACCCTACGACACCGCTGCTGAGTCGGTATTTGAATCGGGCTGGGTGACATTAGAGGATAAATGGCAGCGGCCTGGGCTAACTGATAAATGGAACAAACTTCGCAGACTGCGCGATGAGGCCAATACTGTTTTGGAACAGGCTCGCAGTGATAAGTCTATTGGATCTTCTTTGCAGGCGAAGCTGAAGCTGTTTGTAGCGGATGATGAGTTGCGCAATACCTTGATGGCGATGAATCCGACTGAGAGTATGTCTGATAATTCGGATCAAGTAGACGAGCTGCGCTATTTGTTCTTGGTCTCGCAAGTGGAGATTGTGGATAGCCTGGAGGCGTTAGCGGGTGCGAAGTATCGCAAAGAAGTGGAGGGAACGACGATTGCGGTGGTGGATGCGGCGGGTGAGAAGTGCGATCGCTGCTGGAACTATTCGGTGCATGTGGGTGAGTCGGCAGCCGATCCGACGATCTGCGATCGCTGCGTAGCCGCGCTCAACGGCCAGTTTTAGCGCTACAGCATCAGCAGTGCAAAAAGATCTGCGACCGTGAAAGTTAGCTCATTCATGAAGGGCGGCATGGGCAATGTCGCTTCTGGCTCATCGAATATTTCCGCTTCTTGCCCCAATCTATGAACCACAACAGCTTTATCTGCCGGGTCAATCAGCCATCCCATCTGAGTGCCATATTTTAGACAGCGAAGGATCTTTTTCGTCACTTTCGTTGAGCTTTGCTGTGGCGATAAAATCTCAATTATCCAATCTGGCGCAATTGGAAATATGTCAGCAATTTCTCCATCTCCATCAGTTGGAATTCGAGCCCAAGTGAAAACTGCAATATCTGGAACAATCGAACTACCACCGAAGGTGCAGCGAAGTTCAGAAAAGGCCCGAGCTATTTTTTTAGGTTTGACAATAGTATTGACGAGCGCTGCAAAGTCTATCTGAAGCGTGCTGTGTTTTCCTTTCGGCATTGGCTTTTGAATTATTTGACCGTCAACATACTCACTAGCAGGCTTAGTTTCTGGCAGTTCCAGAAATGCCTCTAAAGTCAGCGGCTTGATTGGCGTTTGAACCATTTTAGACTTCCTCCCGTCGAGCTTTTCCTATTCTACCGCTTTAACCACAAAGCCCTTCTTCATGATAGCTTTCAAGAAGCGTTGCTTATGATAAGTTCTAGACAATTAGGTGTAGTATTTTTTACAAATTTGATAGGCTAAAGCTAGTAATTATACTGATGTTGCGGGTGATGAATCCATAAGCTATCAGTATTTCCTTCAGCATTTACCTTATGGTTTCTCGGACGGTTGTGATTGGCGCGGCTCCTGCAGGACTGACGGCGGCTTACGAACTATCGAAAAATGGCCATTGTGTCACCGTGCTAGAATCTGCCGAGAAAGTGGGTGGCTTTGCTCGCACCGAAAGCTATAGAGGGCACCGCTTTGATCTGGGTAACTATGGCTTTAGTTCACATGGTTTTAGCTGGCAGATACAGGTGGTTCAACAGCTTTGGCACGAGATTTTAGGAGATTGTTTTGTGCAGGTGCCGCCGCGATCGCGCATTTGCTATCGATATCGTTTGTTTGACTATCCACTTTCAATAACTAACGCGCTCAAACATACTGGCCCAATTGATTCTACCTTGATTGCAACAAGCTATTTAGCCACACAAGCAAAAGCTCAGCTCTATCCAGAACAGCAGCTTGAGACCCTGGAAGACTGGCTAAAAAATCGTTTTGGCTCTCATTTACATCGCATTTTTTTTGAGCCCTATGTCAAAAAGATTTGGGGCCTTCCCAGCGCTGCTATTCATTCAGATTTAGCAGTCTCAATAGCCAAAAAACGCTCTCTTTTTAATCTGGTAGCAGATTCTCTTTTAGCGAAAAATCAGGCAGCAGCGCCCGATATCTTTGACTACCCGGCATTAGGAGCGGGTATGATGTGGCAGAAGTGTCGATGGCTAATTGAAGATACCGGATCTGCTGTAGAAACCAATGCTCGGGTGGTGAAAATAGCGCATACGGGCAAGCGCATACGACAAATTTTAATACAGCGAGGCCAGGGAGAAAATGCTCAGCTTTCTGAAGCTGCTGTTGACCAGTGTATTTCTAGTTTGCCTATAGTGGATTTGATAGAACGGTTAGATCCGCCTGCGCCGATTGCTGTGCAAAAAGCCGCTGAGCAGCTAAAGTATCGCGATTTAATTGTGGTATCGCTGGTAATAAACGCTAAGTCTGTATTTGAAGACAGCAGCCTTTATATTCAAAACCCTGAGTTTAAAGTAAGCCGTATTCAAGACTTTAAAAACTGGAGCGCGGCGATGGCAGAAGACCCGCACAAAACCTGTTTAAGTTTGGAATACTTTTGCGCAGCAGGCGATGACTTGTCAAAAATGGGAGATGATGATCTGGTGCGTTTGGCGGGCAAGGAGTTGGCCGGTTTGGGCTTGGTGACGGATGCCTCGCTGCTAGAGGGCGGAGTCGTGGTTCGACAGCAGCAGGTATATCCGGTATATGACAATGCCTACTATCGGTATTTGGGCCTGGTACAAGATTATTTAGAAGGTTTTGAGAATTTACAAACGGCTGGCGCTCAGGGCCTGTATCGGCAGCCTGATATGGCCCTCGAAACGCTAACTGGAATGCTAGCTGCAAGGAATGTGCTGGGTGAACGGCATAATCTGTGGGAGGTCACTGAGCACACTGAACTAAGGCGCTTTGCAAAAGACACCGCTGATGTGGGGCAGAGGCTACGGAACAGATAGTTTTACCATAGTCGTTTACTATTGCGACAGCTCTAACCATCGAGCCATCAAGTGTTAATTCCTTTGGCTAACTATGTCAGCGATTCCTGATGCCGTCCGTTCCAATCCCGCTGCTGCTGATAACCTTCAGTCTGCGGATGCTAAGGCGGGGAAATGGCGAGAATGGCGGCGGTTTAAGCGCGATCGCATAGCCATACTAGGCACCCTTATTCTCCTTGTGATCATCACCAGCGTCATCTTTGGCCCGCTGCTCTACCCCATTTCCTACAGCGAAATAGACTTTGCTCAATCGACCGCACCGCCGAACTGGCAGCACCCCTTAGGTACCAATCCACTCGGTCAAGATCAGCTTGCCAGAATGCTATGGGGCGGACGGGTCAGCATCGCGGTCGGCATTACGGCCATGTTGGTCTCCATCACGTTAGGAACCTTGATCGGTACAGTCGCTGGATTTTGCGGCGGCATGGTAGATAACGCTCTGATGCGGCTAACAGATCTATTCCTGTCGCTGCCACAGCTACCTTTATTACTGCTGATCATCTATCTCTTTCGCGATCCGGTGCGAGATTTAGCCGGGCCAGAGCTAGGAATTTTTTTGTTGATTATCGTCGTGATTGGGGGATTGACCTGGATGTCTACGGCGCGGCTGGTGCGGGCTGGTTTTTTGGCAACTAAAGAGCTTGAGTTTGTGCAGGCGGCCAGGTCACTGGGTGCTCGCCCAATGCGCATCATTTGGCAGCATATTTTGCCAAACGTGATTGGCCCGGTAATTGTGGCGGCAACCTTGGGTGTGGGCAATGCCATCATTACCGAATCGACGCTAAGCTTTTTGGGCATTGGCTTCCCGCCCGATGTGCCGACCTGGGGCCGAATGCTGTTCGACTCGCAAAACTACATTGTTGGTGCGCCTTATTTGGTCATTTTTCCGGGGCTAGCCATTTTTTTGACAGTGCTGAGTGTAAATTATGTGGGGGACGGATTGCGAGATGCTTTGGATGTGCGTTCACAGTAGTATTGCGATCGCACATCACATTAATGTTGTTCATTAGCTTCTAAATTACGCTGTGAGGCGATCGCTCGCCAACAGTAAAGCAAGGGACGCAAAACAACGTATAGAAACCAGAGCGGCTCAGGTAGCTGCAAAACTTGCCAGTCTCTGGCACTAAACAACAAGCGTTTGGCAGCGGTCAGTTTGTAGGCAAGATTGGGCTTCAGCTTCATTTGATAGCGCGTCTGGTAAAAGATCTCATGGGGGGTAGCCGGTGGCGAGTCAAAGTGTCCCGTGAGTGAGTGTGGCTGAACGGTTTGGAGATTGGCGATCGCACTGTCAATCAGCCATTGGGTGGCAGGTGGCTGACCTTGCTTAGAATAGATCGCAGGGACGGTAGCAGGGACAGCCCCCAAAAAGTCTTCGACTAGCGCTAAAGCCTGATGTATGGGCCGCTGTATGTTCAGACGCTCCGCTTCATATTGCACAATAGTCCAGTCGAGCGGTTGTTGAATTAGCATGGCGATATCCAACAGCCAGCTCAGGCGTGACCATTGATGCTTAGCACCGTGAACGCTGAGGTAAAGCATTTGATGCTCTGGGCAAAGGACGCGCACGGTATGGGCAGCGCTGACGGTGAGTGCTGTAGCTGACTGCCAAGCTTGTTCAAAATCGAGGGTGAATAGCTGAGGGTTTCCAGACCAGCGAAAATGAAGATCGACTGAGATGGATTTTTCTTTAGAAAAGCAAGAAATTTCTCCTTGCTGGGCGATGTATAGCCTTTGTTGGGTGGGTGACCATTGCTGAGCCAATGGCCAGGTGTAGCCTAAGTCTTTGAGGAGGGTGAGGACGCGATCGCTATCCCTATCGTCAATCAGTAAATCTATATCACCCGGTTCTCTTAGGGCTAAGTTGTCATAAATCTGAAGACTTAGCAAAGAGCCTTTTAACGGTAATGCTCGAACACCTTCGGGCTGAAGAGCATCCAGCAAATTAAGAGTGTTGATGCTCAAGTAGAAATTGCGCTGTACCATCTGCTGCTGAGCCTTCGTTTGAATTGCTCTATTGGGCAGGGCCTGCATCAGATTAGCGCGATGTAAGACCTGATGTACGACGGGCAGCAAATGATGATTGTGAATGAACTGCCAAAGCTGAGCCCAATTTAAGGCGGCAATTTCATCGTTAAGCACCGTAGCGGGCGCTTGATTCAAAAAGACTTTTAGAACGTTTAGTAAAAAGGTAAATTCAGCACTTGTGCTATTGATGATTTTAGGACTGGATAGTGCGGATACTGTTGATGCTACTGCTGTTTGAATCATAAGGATTGAAAGATATTTGTGTCAGCGATGACAGGTGCGCAACCATTTGCTAGCGGTATTTTGCCGCCTGGGTTTCAAACATTTGAAAATAAAGTCCTCGATGGGTCATGAGTTCGCTATGGCTACCGCACTCAACAATTTTTCCCTGTTCCATCACATAAATTCGATTAGCCATTCTAACGGTAGACATGCGGTGGCTGATGAGGATAACGGCCTGATGGCGAGCTAGCTGCTGAAGGTTTTGAAAGACCCTATATTCTGCCTTGGGATCCATGGCGGCGGTCGGTTCGTCGAGGACGATAATTTGTGAGTCGCGCAGGAAAGCGCGGGCCAGGGCGACCTTTTGCCATTGGCCAATGCTGAGTTCTTCGCCCTGGTCGAAGAGTTTGCCTAGTACGGTGTCGTAGCCATGAGGAAGTTTGCGAATAACGTCGTCAGCACCGGATTGACAGGCGGCAGCTTCAATTTTTTCAAAATTTTGATGTTGATCTACGTTGCCAAAGCCGATGTTGTCGCGGGCGGGCAGATGGTATTTGGCATAGTCTTGAAAAATTACGCTTACTTGACGGCGCAGATCGGCGATCGCATAGTCTTGAATATCAGCATTTTCTAAATAGATATGGCCAGCCGTCGGGTCATACAAGCGGCACAATAATTTAATTAGGGTGGTTTTGCCAGAACCGTTTTCGCCCACCAGGGCAATGGTTTCACCAGGGGCAACGCTCAGGCTAATATCGCGGAGGGCCTGACGCTGGGTATCAGGATACTGAAAACTGACTCGATCAAAGACGAGCCCCTGTTGGAAAATAGCAGGTAAGATTTTAGGATGACTGGGTTCTAGCACTTTGGGTGTCAGGTTTAGAAACTCGAAGAAGTTCTTGAGAAATAAGTTGTTTTCGTACAGGCGAGAAAGGCTGCCGAGAAACTGTTTGAGGGCGGTTTGGCCGCGCTGCATGGCCTGATAGTAAAGCGCCAAATCGCCGAGGGTAAGGTCTCCTTTGATGGCTTGATAGATGATGTAGCCATAACCGATTAGCAGAAAGCCGCCGCCTAAGAGCTGAGCGCTGAAGCTATAGAAGGATTGTTTGAGGGCGATCGCAACCTTTTCTCGATAAATTTGAGTTTGTAATTTGCGGTATTGACTTCTGAGGAAAGTGCCCAGATTAAATAAGCGAATTTCTTTGGCAAACTGTTCGTTTGTCAGCAAACGACTGGTATAAAAAGCCTGACGTTGCAGAGCGGTGCGTTTTCGCTGCCACTGGTAAAGTACGCGGGTATATTTTACGCGGATGAATAGCGCGGGGAGAGTAGCGGCTGCTAAAAGGGCGACGATACCCCAATGCAGTGAGATCAATAACCCCGTCAGGGCAGTGAGCAAAATGCCGTTTTTGAATACATCTGCCAGGCTGGTCAAAATTTGATTGCAGCGAAAGGAAGATTCTTGCTGCGCTCTTTGCAGTGCATCGTGGTACTGAGGATTTTCGTAGTATTCCAAGTCTACTGCGATTGATTTCTCGTGAAGGATGTCTTGAATAGCATTGGTGACTTTTTCGCTTTGGGCGGTGTTGACGAGTTCGGTAATGCTGGAAAGGCCAATGCTGAGGAGGGCGATCGCACCTGCAAGCAACAGCAGCGGCACAAGCGAGGGATAAGTGTTGAAAGGGTCGCTAAGCGATCCTATATTAGGGGCGTTGAGGCTGGGGCTAATGCTGTCTAAAACGAGCTTGCTGATGTAGAGAAAGGCGATAGGCAACAGCCCTTGCAACAGCAAAAGAACGAAGAGCCCGGCTGTCCAGCGAGGGGCGCTTTGCCAGACTAGCTTTAAGATTTGGATGCTCTGCTGAATGTTACCTTTAAGCGGGTTGCCTTTAAGCGGGTGGTTCATTGCGTTCACTTTTGGGTAAGCATCAGCAAATTAGGTATCTTTACCGGATAGTTCCTTTTGTGAAGGAGGGGCATAGAAATTTCTCGATATAAACACTGGCCTGTAAGCATATAAAAACAACTTTGAAGCCAGTTTTATAGTTTGTTTCTAAAAAAAACGTAAAAATACTGATGAAAATGAGTGGAATTACCGGGAAGCTTCAAAGAGCTAGAAGGCTTTTAATCTTACCCTTCATTGGCCGTCTTTAGATACTGTAATTTTTGACGGCTTTGTTGCATGAATCGAGAAATAGACAGGGTTACCCTGTAGCAGTCATTTTCTAAGCTTCAACCGGGTAGCTGTCAGGCATTCCCAACTTGGTCATCTTGTTGAGTGCCTTGCACTCAAT
>JBAQZP010000059.1:0-38583 GCA_049791095.1 Phormidesmis sp. | reverse complement strand
ATCCGTTCCCATTGGTCATCGCGCAGGGCATATCGTCGAGTTGTCATCGTTCCTTTTTGATGTCAGCATCTTTATGATAAAAACGCCTGACGATTTTTTCGTCCCCCTAATTGATGACACGCCCTAGCAAGGGTTGGCAAAGTGACCACCCATATAGCCGACTGACGTGCTGCTCACGCCCGGCTGATTGCGGAAAGTTTCTTCTGTGTGCCAGAAGCAGCCTGCGCCGAAGGTAGCGATTTTTGGTAGAAGGGGCAGCGCGGTTTCACGAATCATGAGATTTCACGATCTATTGCTTGAGTCTTTTTGTATGGTCGTCTTAATCAATCAGTACGAACATAAACTCGACATGCTGTAGGCAGTATCTGTTTGCGTGTATTTTCCCTGATGTGTGTATTACGGACACCTCAATAGGTAGTCATATATTCGGATGTGAGCGAGCTTCACCGCCGCTTAAAGTTCGTAATGAGATTGTGAAGATTTGGATTAAGTCATTCACTTTTTTTTGAGTCACTACGCTACCCCACTGGGCTAGTGCGGATTATCAATTAGCTCACATCCTGGTGCCATTCGTCTAGATAAAACGGTTAGCCACCTTCCTACGCAAGGGGGTAACCCGCTTAGTTTATCCGTGTACTGCTTGTCGTTGCCCTATTGTCGTCTGTTGCCACTCCTATTACTTGGTGACCTTGGCAGCGCTGAGGGATAGCCCTCGATTCCTGAAGTTTCATCTATTCCTGAAGTTTCGTTTTTAAAGTCACTTTTCACAGGTAATTTGGCGCGTTTAAAGCTTTTTTGCTTTGACCACGCACTTAACAACCTACCTACTTTTAGCGACAGCCATAGCAGCGGTTTTTAGCTGTTGTGTTGGTGGTGGCTAGCTGTGGGGTGCTCTATTGCTTTGACATTATTGAATCTGGAATTACTCAATGAGATTGAAGACCTGGTGGAGTGTTGCACTCGTGGGCTTTTTGACTGTAAGCTGTGGCAAAGGAAGCAGCACTCAACGTGAGCCGGTGGTTAGGGATAGTGGCCCGCAGGCCAAAGAAGCTGTCGCGATCGCCTCAGATTGTGCCCAGTTAAATGACTTCTTTTCAGAGCTATTACTGCTTACTAACCAAGCTCGCCAAAGTGCAGGCGTAGGCACTTTACAGTTTTCTTATCAGCTAGGTCAGTCGGCCCAAAAATACGCTGAAGAGATGGCAACGCAAAACTTTTTTAGCCATGTCGGTAAAGATGGCTCGACGTTGACTTCACGAATTGAAGCGACGGGCTATAAATTCACCGCCGCTGGAGAAAATCTAGCGGCTGGGCAAAAAGCTGCTCGTAGCGTATTTCAAGGCTGGATGAGCAGTGAGGAACACCGCGCTAACATTCTGCAAGCAGAATTTACTGAGGTTGGCTTTGGCCTGTTCGATGCGACAGGGAGTTCTGACTATGGGCGCTATTGGGTGCAAAATTTTGGTAAGCCTGCGGGCGATCGCAGCCGCGCTGCCACATATATTCCCGATACCTGCGGATTTTCAATCGCGAATACGGAAGCTGCCGGTAGAACAACAGTCGCTGGCATATCGGTTATGAAATCAGGACTGTGGCACACTCGCTAAAGCTGACGCTCCATCGTTAGCATTCGCCGATAGCAAACCCAGCCAACCGCGACCATGATGGCGGCGAAGATCATTAAAAACCAAAAATGTCCGCCGCCATCGCCTAAGGGACTCTCTGCATTGAGCAGTGCGTCGGTTAATGCTTCAGTCATATGGTAGATAGGGTTGAACCGGGCGATTTTTAGCAGAGAATCAGGGAACAAAGAGATCGGGAGAAAGGCTCCGCCTAGTACCATCAGCGGGACGCCGAAGGCTGCAATCAGAGCACTCACGTCTTCTGTGCGGCGGGCAAATTGAGTGCCTAGCATGAAGCCTAGACCCACGTAAGCTAAAATGCTGAGCCCGATAATGAGGATGGCTAAAGGCCAGGCGGCATCAGGAAAGGTGGCTCCGGCAAGGGATGCGATCGCAAAAATCACCAGCGTCTGACCCACACCAATTACGCTATGCGCCAGAAAAATTCCTAGAAAATAAGACACGCCGCTCAAAGGCGATAAAAACAGCCGCTTTAGCGTTTGTTGCTCTCGCTCGGAAACGACAGTAGCCACGCCGCCACCCAAGCAGCTAAAAAACAAGGCCGCCCCTACCAGCGTGGGCGGAGCTGCAACTTGAAAGGCAGTGCTGGCAGTCGTATCAGCCCGTTCTGCGGTGATCAGCCCGTTCAGCATCAAAATCAGCGCCGGAAACATCATCCAGGAAATCAGGCTACGCTTGCGCCGAAATAGCTCAGTCAAAATTCGCCTTGCGATCGCCCAGCTCTCGCGCCAGTATTTTTTCATGCTGTTTTAGCGCCCCCTGTTTTAGCGCCTCTTGTTTTAGCGCCTCTTTGCTTACCCTCACCGCCTGCGCATTATAGACTTGAAGCAGCGCTTTCCTAATACATCCTATGACGCTTCGCCGAACGGCCTTATCCCTGACTAGAGCAGCAGCTTTTGCTTTCTGCTTAGGGGCTTTGCTTTGCTTGATACCAACCTTTACGCCAGCCGCCTACGCACTTGGCGGCGTTCAGCCTGAAATAGGCCAGCCCGCACCTGCCTTTACACTGCCAACCAATAGTGACGATGGCGAAATTGCGTTGGCCGACTATGCAGGCGAGTGGCTAGTCCTGTACTTTTATCCCCGCGACTTTACGCCTGGCTGCACGTTGGAGGCACAGAGATTTCAGCGCGATTTGCCCAACTACCGGGTTCGTAACACCAAAATTGTTGGCATAAGTGCCGATGACGTGGCTTCTCACGAAGAATTTTGTGACTCTGAGGGACTGGTGTTTCCCTTACTGTCTGATCCCGACGGTGCGGTCAGCCGCGCTTATGGCTCTTGGATGAAGCCAATGTCGATGCGGCATACTTACCTGATAGATCCTAAAGGCATTTTAAGAGAGCGCTTTTTGGGCGTGCGTCCGGCAATTCACAGTCAAGAAGTGCTAGCTCGTTTAGATGAATTGCAGGCGGGCTAACCGAACCGCGCAGCCGCGTTAATTAATCAGTAGAACCGTTACACTAGATCAGCAATTAAAAACCTGCGGAGATAATCAAAATGGCTACGCTTGCCTTGACCAGACCCAACGTAGAACAAGTCCTCGATGAGCTACGCCCTTATCTAATGGCTGACGGTGGCAATGTAGAACTAGTGGAACTTGATGGCCCGATTGTAAAGCTGCGCCTAAACGGTGCTTGTGAAAGCTGTCCTAGCTCGGCGATGACCTTGCGAATGGGCATTGAGCGTCGCTTGCGTGAGTTCATTCCTGAAATTGCCGAAATTCAGCAGGTTCAGTAGTGAACTGGCGAAACAGTGGACTGACGAAACGTATTAGTCCGAGCCTGTTTCCAATGAAATAGCAATGAAAATGAAGTAGTCATAAAAAGCTAGAAGGAGGGTAGCAGGGTAATTGAACCTGCTACCCTTGCTTATGGGAACCAGAATCCCTAGAGAATAAGGAATTAAGACTGTGCTGGATATCAAGCTGATTCGCAATCAAACGACCAAAGTTCAAGCGGCGCTGGAAAAACGAGGCACTGTTGATTTGCAGCCGCTGCTCGAACTGGATGTTAAAGTGCGTGAAATTGAGAAGACGCGCTCTGAATTGCAGGCCGAGAGTAATGAGGTGGGCAAGGCTGTAGGACAGAAGATTCGCGAAGGAGCCAGTCCTAACGATGAGTCAGTCAAGGCACTGCGGGAAGCAGGCAATCGGATTAAGCAGGATATTGGTGAGCTAGAGCCACGCGAGCGCGAACTCAGAGCACAGATTGAAGAGATTTTGCTGACGATTCCCAATTTGCCGAGCGACTCTACGCCTGAGGGCAAAAGCGAAGATGACAATGTAGAGGTCAGGCGCTGGGGCGATGAGCTAATTCCGGCTGACGATGACCGACTGCCTCACTACGAAATTGGCGAAAAGCTAGGGATTATGAATTTTGAGCGCTCTGTGAAAATAGCGCAGAGCCGATTTGTGACGCTGGTGGGCGCGGGGGCGGCGCTAGAAAGGGCGCTGATGTCTTTTATGCTGGAGCGTCATATCGGCGCTGGGTTCACGGAGATTATGCCGCCGATATTAGTCAATTCGGATTCTATGCAGGGTTCGGGGCAGTTGCCGAAGTTTGCAGAAGATGGGTTTAAGTGCGATCGCGATGACCTCTGGCTGACCCCCACCGCCGAAGTCCCGTTGACCAACCTGCATCGCGACGAAGTCCTAAACGCCGAGCAGCTACCGATTAACTACTGCGCCTACACCCCCTGCTTTCGCCGAGAAGCAGGCAGCTATGGCCGCGACACCCGAGGCTTGATCCGTCTGCACCAGTTCAACAAAGTAGAGATGTACAAATTCGTCCATCCCGACACCTCGTTTAACGAGCTAGAAACGCTCACCCGTGATGCCGAAGATATTTTGCAGCAGCTCAAGCTACCCTACCGTTTATTAGAGCTGTGCAGCGGTGACCTTGGCTTCAGCGCTACCAAAACCTACGATCTCGAAGTCTGGCTTCCCTCTGCTGGCAAATACAGAGAAATTTCTAGCTGCTCTAATTGCACGGATTTTCAAGGCAGAAGGGCCAACATCCGGTTTAAAGAAGCCGGTAAAAAAGGCACTCACTACGTCCATACCCTCAACGGGTCGGGCCTAGCGGTAGGCCGAACCATGGCAGCGATTTTGGAAAACTACCAGCAGCCTGACGGCACCGTGAAAGTGCCTGAAGTGCTGCAACCGTACCTGAACCAAACGATAATTAGCTAATTTCCTACATCTCCTAACAGAGGGACGGTTAGCCCTACGCTATAGGAACCACACGTTACCTATGCCTGCCCTGTACAATAACAAAAGTTAACTTAACGTAGCGCTTCTATGAGTGTATTGGCCGTCATTGGGGTTTTAGCCCTTTTAATCTTTGTTCACGAGCTGGGCCACTTCACGGCAGCGCGGTTACAGGGCATCCATGTAAATCGCTTCTCGATTGGCTTCGGCCCCATTTTGTGGAAATTTCAGGGCTCCCAAACTGAGTATGCACTCAGAGCCATTCCTTTAGGTGGCTTTGTCGGTTTTCCGGACGACGATCCTGACAGCAGCATCCCACCCAACGATCCCGACTTGCTTCGCAATCGCCCCGTGCTAGATCGGGCAATTGTCATTAGCGCAGGCGTTATTGCCAATATGATTTTTGCCTACCTGGTGTTTGTCGTTCAGTTTGGCAGCATTGGCGTACCAGAGAGCTTTAACCTTCAGCCTGGCGTGTTTATTCCCGAAGTAATGAAAGACACTCCCGCAGAAGTTGCAGGCATAAAGGCGGGTGACGTGATTTTGGCTGCTAACGGTCAGATTTTGCAAGGCGACGAAACGGTTCAGCAAGAACTGATCAAAATTATTCAAGATAGCCCTAACAAGCCAGTCGATCTGAGGCTTCAACGGTTTGATAAAGAGCTGACTGTCAGTGTAACGCCCAAAGTAAGCCCGCAAACGGGTGATGCTGTCATAGGTGTGGCGCTGCAACCTAATGGTACAGTCACTTACCGCCGGGCGAATAGCCCTGTAGAAGTGCTGACGGTTGCTGCTAAGGAATTTCAAGATAAGACAAAGCTAGTTGCCGGTGGTATGGCCGCATTGTTTACAAACTTTTCGTCGATGGCTGGGCAGGTAGGGAGCCCGGTCAAAATCGTAGAGCAGGGCGCGGGGCTAGCCAAAACGGATGGTAGAAGCCTATTCCCCTTCGCGGCCATTATTAGCATTAACCTGGCAATTATCAATATTTTGCCACTGCCTGCCCTGGATGGTGGTCAGCTTGCCTTTTTGCTAATAGAGGCAGTCCGTGGCAAGCCTTTGCCTATGCGCCTGCAAGAGAACGTCATGCAAACCGGCATCTTTTTGCTGTTGGGCTTGGGCATTTTCTTGATCATTCGCGACACTACCCAGCTTGAAGTTCTACAAAATCTGCGACAGTGAGCCCTGATACGCCTTTAGAGAGCCCCTTAGAAAATTCTTTTGAGAGGGAGGGGGCGATCACACCCTGGCAACCCCCTAGCAAGTCAAATGGCTATGCGGTCATCCCGGTGCCGCTGCCAGATCTATTGCCGCCACCGCTAAGACCCTTCCAAAAACTGCCGAAAAAGCAGCGAGCCCTGAAGCTTTTAGAGCGGCTTAAAATCATCTATCCAGAAGCCCCCTGCTCGCTGGACTATGACTCGCCTATGCAGCTAATGGTGGCCACCATGTTGGCAGCGCAATGTACGGACGCCAGAGTAAACCTGGTGACGCCAGCGCTGTTCAGGCGTTTCCCAGACGCGGCTGCAATGGCAAAAGCGGAAATCTCTGAGCTAGAAGAACTGGTGCGCTCGACGGGATTTTATCGCAATAAAGCAAAAAACATTCAAGCGGCTTGCCACAAAATTGTGACTGAGTTTGGGGGCGAGGTGCCGAATACGATGGTGGCGCTAACAAGTTTGCCAGGTGTAGCTCGTAAAACGGCCAATGTGGTGCTTGCTCACGCTTTTGATATTCATGAAGGGGTCACTGTCGATACGCATGTGAAGCGGATCTCTGGATTATTTGGGCTCACCAAACATACCGAGCCAACCAAGATTGAGCAGGACTTGATGAAGCTGCTACCACGCCACGATTGGGAGAACTGGTCGATACGGCTGGTATATCATGGGCGGGCGGTGTGCTCGGCGCGAAATCCGCAGTGCATGACGTGCGATTTGCTCGATATGTGCCCTGGGGCGGCAAAGTTAAGAAAGGAAGCGGCAAAAGCAGCGAAAGCAAAAGAGACAAAGGTGAAAAAGACTAAAGCTGGTAAGGCAAAGGCCACCCCAACGAAGGCTAATGAAACAAATCGCCGATAAGCAACTGTTTGGGTGGTTTGCAAAAACTAGCAGCAGCGTTTAGTATTGAATACTGTGTTATTGGAATCTAGAATCCTGCCTCATGGCTAAGAAAAGTATGGTTGCGCGCCAGAAAAAGCGCGAAAAGATGGTGGCAAAGTACGCGGATAAGCGTGAGGCTTTGCTAAAAGAATTTGAATCAGCACCTAACCAAGCTCAAAAGCTAGCGATTCATCGCCAAATTCAGCAGTTACCTCGCAACAGCGCCCCCACTCGGCTAAACAATCGCTGTTGGAAAACGGGCCGTCCTCGCGGTTATTATCGTGACTTTGGCCTGTGCCGCAACGCGCTGCGCGAAATGGCTCACCAAGGTTTACTGCCCGGCGTTGTAAAGTCTAGCTGGTAGAAGTCTAGCTGGTAAAGATCTAGCTGGTAAAGATCTAGCTGATAGTAGACTGGCAGTAGACTGGTAGTCGTAAGGCAAAAGTAATAAGACAAAAAACTTTCAGAAAAGGGTATTTCATCTTCAGGATGGGATACCTTTTTTATTCGTTATTACCGCAGCAGCGTTCGATACCGAGACTGTCGAGTAGTAAATCACCTACGGCGTTGGCAACGGCAAATTCGCTGTAGAAGCTTTTAGAGAAGTCATAGCCTTGCATTTCGGTGAGAATCGCCAGTACCAGCGCGTTCAGATTGTTTTCACCTTCCATCCGCTGGCGCACAAAAACCTGAGCAGCGCGAGCGGCGATATGCTCATTTACCAGTTCTGGTAAAAATTCTTCGTCTAGCCAATTGTGCAGCGTTTTTTTCAACCACTGCCCCTCCTTTACCGCATCTTCTGGTGGCGGTAGCTCAATCGATTCGATAGGCTCTGGCTTGGCAGCGTTTTCTGAAGGGTCGGACATGTTAGCGAAAGGAGCGGCTTGTTTTGCTTTCTTTAGGCTAAAGGCTGATAAAGAAATGGTGGGTGAAAGTTGGCATTACTTTACGCCGATGCTCTCTACATAGCCGTCGTTAACATCTTAAAATAGCCCTATGGTTTATTCGGTTCCCCAGATTCTTCAATGCTATGCTCAAGGCTATTTTTTGATGGCTGAAGAAGACGGGCGATCGCTCAACTGGTATTCCAGCAGCAAGCGAGCTTTAATTCCGCTAGATGGCCGCTTTCGCTATCCAAAGTCGCTACAACGAGCGCTAAACCAGCAGCGATTTATCTCTGCAATCAATAGAGACTTTGAGGCAGTAGTAGAAGGCTGTTCTAACCGGGAGACAACTTGGATTTCAAGGGAGCTAAAGGAAGTGTATTTTCGGCTGCACCGGGCGGGATATGCGCACAGTTTTGAAACCTGGCAGGGCGATGAGCTGGCCGGGGGCTTTTTGGGAATTGTGCTGGGCGGCGCGTTTATTGGTGAATCGATGTTTTATCGGATTCCGGAAGGGTCAAAGGTGGCGATGGTACTGCTGGTCGAGCATTTGCGATCGCGCAATTTCCTCCTTTTCGACGCCCAAATCATTAACCCTCACCTAGAGCGCTTTGGCGCTTTTGAAGTAGAAGCACCCATTTACGAAGCCACCCTACAAGCAGCCGTGCGAAGGCCCTGCCAGTTTATGTGACCAAGGAACTAGCGATTTTGATCCGTATGACCGACTCTATGCCGCGTCCATACGAGTCAGCAGCACCGGACAGTTGGCGTACACTCGGACATAGTCAGAAAGGGCTTCACCTAACAGCTTGTCCAAATCAGGCATACCCTTGGCAATGCTAGGCCGCCTGTCGGGCGAGCCCACAATCAGCAGATTCACGTTAAGCTGATCGGCCAGTTCACAAATTCTGGCACCCGGTTTTCCTTCCGGAGCCACGCAGCGGTATTTAATGCCCATTCTGCGTACCTTAGTGACCGCATCGGCCAAGACGGGATCGTTCTCAGGATTGTCGCGAATGGCGTCTTCTAAATTAGCATTTAGCTTGGAGACCGAATGCACCAAAATAATTTCGCTGCCTTCAATATCGCGGGCTAAATCGATAGCAATGCCTAGGCTTGCCTTGGCCGTGTCAGACTTATCAATGGCGACGAGGATGCGTTTGATGGGGGCGATCGCATACAAATCATCCTTTACCAGCAGCATCGGCCTCGACGATAGCTGGAATACATACTGACTCACAGAGTTACCGAGAATAGCCCGCAGCCCTTTGAGCCCTCTAGAGCCCATAATAATCAGATCCGCATTGACCTCATCAGCGACTTTCCCGACAAGATCCTTGGGTTCGCCCTCACGTAAAACCGCGTTGACCCGTGAAGGATCTAAATTCAGTTCATTAACGGCTTCGGCTAGCGTTCTGCCACCCTTTTCCCACTGCTGGGCCATGGTCGTGGCCGAAGATTGGGAGGGGACAACATGGAGGATGGTGGTGCGCGATCGCTCAATTCGAGGAATTTTCATCAACACCTTCATCATGTCTCGGGTGTTGCCAATGCCAGAATCCGCCAGCAAAATGTTCTCAATCATAATTGGATGCGAGCTTGTAATTGACCTGCATGAGGTCTGCTCGGGACGTGTATGTTCTATAAACTTTAAGAACAAACGACAACAACTGCGACCAATTAGCAACAAACCGAAAGAAACCGATGGCCGATTCCTTCCCAGACTGGTTTGAATATCCCATTCGAGTGCAACCTCACCATACCGACTATAGCGGCGTGGTCTGGCACGGCACCTACATTACCTGGCTGGAATCAGCGCGGATAGAGTGCCTGAGAGCCATCGGCGTACCGTTTGAAAGCCTCGTGAGCTTGGGATATGACTTGCCAGTAGTCGCGTTGAATATTCGCTACCGCCAGCCGCTGACCTTGGGCGCAAAAGCGATCGTAAAAACGCGATTAGCTCCGATCAAAGGCATTCGGCTGAACTGGCTGTACGAAATTGTGACGACTCAGCCCGACGGCGAGGCGGGCCAAGCGGTCAAACCAGATGTTTGTGTGAGCGCCCAGGTCACATTAGTCACCGTTAATGTCGCTAGCCGTAAAGTCATCCGACGGGTACCTGCCGAAGTCAGCGAAATTTTACAGCGGCTAAATCAATACTTTGGCCGCTCAACTGCGTAGTTTTCTGCAAAGGCTGTGAATAACTTCGCTAATGAGCCCTTTGATGTCTTTATCTTTCTTACAGCATCCTGCGGCTGTTAAAAAACAGGGTTGAGAACCACCGACCCACAATCACCGATTCAAAATTCCTGAGGCCCTAGTCACAAGCGGGTTTCCAGGAACCTAAGGCAAGGCTGAGCGGTCGTCCAAGCGATAAATTCATAACTCTTAGTATGATGGCCAACTTCTCCACAAACTTTCCACAGGTTTTCCACAGGTCTTCTCCAGGTTTTCCACAGGCTAGAACGTAGATAGGTGATCTCACTGTTTTTTGTGGATTATTGAATCAGCCTGGCAAAGAGGAATCACTCAGGCAAGTTTATAAACTTACGTAACGAAAAAGCCGCTGAAATTGGGGTTTTAGCAAAATATAAACTTTTTATAAAACTGTTTTTCCTCCAACCACGATTGCTATTTCTAGAATCTTGATTCACAATAAAACCCCACAGCGAAACGCCTTAACCTGCTTGAATTTATCCCATTTCTAAAAACAGTTCTCAACCCTAAAACAGTTCTCAGCCCTAAAACAGTTCTCAACCCTATAAGAGGAGCCTTGTGGTGCAACAATCCGTTAGCCTATCAGTCGAAATTCCTGAAGATCTCCATCATTCCGTCAAGCACTATCTGGACGTTCATTCTGGATGGAGTCAAGACCGTTTATTCTGTGCAGCGATATCGCTGTTTTTGATGCAGAATGGCGTTACCGAAAGACAAGTCAGCCGCATCTATTTAGATAGCTTGTTTGGACAACAGAGCGAAAGCACCAATACCTTTGTACGATTCAAAGCATCATAAAAAGGTATCACTATAGACACCCTAAGCATCTACTTTTAGTTGACCATCGCGATAAAAGCTAAATATTACAAACGGTTCAGTTTCACCTTTATAGGCAATCGAAAGTAGTCGTTAGAAAAGTACTTTCGCCTAACAAAAATAGATTTTATCCAACCGTCATTGACTCAGCTAAAGCGAATTAATGACGGCTGCTTTTTTATTTCCCGATAGCCTTTACCAGGCCAATGCCCCCAAAATACAAAAATAAGACAGCGCCCCCCAGCAGGCTTTGAGTAATAGGGTCAGTAGAAGGTGTAAGTACAGCACCTAAAATAGCCGCGCCTAGCAACACATAGCGCCAGCCAGAGAGCATTTGTTTAGAACCTACGATGCCTAACAGGCCAAGTAAGAGCTGAACAACTGGAATTTGGAAAGCAAGCCCGGTGCTAAACATCAGCAGCAGCACAAACTCGAAGTAGCGGTCAATTGACCACATTTGCTCGACTACATCTGCGCCGTAGTTAATAAAGAAGTTGAGCGCGGCAGGCACTAACGCTATGTAAGAAAAGGCTAGTCCGGCAAAGAAGAGTACGCTAGAGCCAATGACAACCGGCGCAATCAGGCGACGCTCTCGGCGGGTCAGCCCCGGTAGCACGAACTGGATTATTTGATAAAGAATGAACGGGCTAGCCAAAAGGATGCCGCTATAGCCAGCTACTTTAATCGAAACGAAAAAGTACTCACCGGGTGAAAGTTGAAGAAATTTTGCGCCTTGAGCCGGTATTTCCAGTAGCTCAACAATTTGTCTGACGCCTGTAAAACAGCCAATAACGCCAACGACAACCGCAATTAGAGCATAAAAAATTCGCTGCCTCAGCTCGTCAAGATGGTCGAATAGCGACATCTCGACGTCACCGGGCACTTCATCTAAGAAAGACTCGCGGGCAGGTTCATCTGGCCCATCTTCTAGCACCGAGAGGTTGGCAGCAGTTGCCGTCTCAAGATCAGCAGGGGGCGTCATAGGCGGGGTAGGCGGTAGGTATCGAAACTATTGTATCGAGATAGACGCATTGATCAGGGGATTTTAGGGTGCAGAGAAGATTTTTTCTCCTGGCAGGCCGCGATCGCCCATCACTTCGGCAGGCTTTCCGTTGGGCGATAGCTGCAAAGCGCCGGGGTCACCAGAGTAGACGCTGAGCTGTTCTTGGGCCTCCCATACCTGAGTATCTCCGGGCTTGAGGGTGCCTTCAAAAACAGGGGTGCCATCGGCAATGATACTCACCCAGGCTTCGGCAGTGGCTTCGGCTTCTACATATACAGGCGCTGTACTGACTGGTGGGGCAGCGGCCTCTGGTTCGACAGATGGCTCTGGTGGGGTTTCTGTCGGGGTGCCCTCTTCGAGCTGCTCAATGGAATTAGTATTGTCGGCGACGGTGGGCTGGCGATCGCCTCTGCCCAACATGCTGGCCAAAATGATTCCAGCGGTTGCGATCGCAGCGACAATACCGCCAATAATAAACGGCTTTAAATTAGGCCCTGGCGCTGGCGCATACTCGACCCCAACGGGCTCTAGCGACTGAGGCGGCGTGGCGACTGCCGAGCTAGCGGTGACAATAGGCGTTGTCGATTCTGTCGTAAATACCGTTGGTAAATCATCGTCGAATTGATCATTGCTGGGAGCGGGCGAACTATCCTTCGTCGGACTCTCCAGATTCGATGCCCCGGTCAAATTCTGGTTCAATTGCTGTTCTGCTAGCGAAGCTGACGGCTGATCTGACTGGCCAAGGCTGACGGTATCTAGATCAGTATCTGTGGCGGAGGTCTTGGTCTCTTCGGTCTCTCTAAAGGGCTGAGCAGAGAGATGGTCAGAAGGCGAGTCAGAGGGCGAGTTTAAGTTGGCTCCGTCAAAATCTGAAATCGAGCTAGAAAAGTCTGCCGCTGCTGTGGAATGAATGGTTGGCTCAAGATCAGGTGGCTCGGGAACAGCGTGAGTTATCTCATCTAGCTGAGCCTGGAGCTGCCTATCTAAATCGGTTGATTTGGTGGGCTCAATAGATTCAGTCTCGGTAGATTCGCTTGACTCGCTCGCACCGAACCCGGTAGCGGCGTAGCCATGATCGTTGCCCAGGCCGTTAGTCGTGTTGGCGTCACGGTGGCTGTCGAAGCTGTTAACCGTATCGGCAGTATCAATGGGAGATTCTGTAGGGAGTTCTTTAGAAGGTTCTACTGAGGTTGGGGAGGCTGCTGTGCGATCGCTCAAATCAGGCGCTAACTCGATCTTGTCGTCGTTCGATGGCAGGTCAGCGGCAAAGGCATTAATAGCCTCGGCAGAAGCAATACTGCCGGAGCTAAACATCGGTGCATTCGCCTTAGCACCGTTCATCGCTGTCATAGAGTCCGCAGCGGCCAGCGGATTAGAGGATTGACCAGTGCTCTGTCGTTCAGCATCAGGGCGAGCCAGTCGCGTGGTAGCGCTATCGGTCGGGGGAGCCTCTTGAGCGGGGCGAGGCGTTGAGGGAATGGAGGTAACGATGAATTGCTGAGCCAGTTCAATGCCGTTGAGCCCAAGAGTTTCAGCGTAGCGACGAATAAACCCCTGCACGAAAATAGGCTCTGGCAAAACATCAGGATCGCCAGTTTCGATGCCGTTAAGCAACTGAGGCCGAATATAAGTGCGAATGGCAATATCTTCTAGAGATTTTTCCTGCTTTTCTCGGCTGTCACGCAAGAAAGCGCCAATTTGTGCAAGTTGATTTTGCTGCGGGGCACTAAATTTAGTCACGATACTCCATGAAACCAACGACTACCACATGCGATATCCCCATAGTCAATGAGACATAGAATGAGCAAATGCGCAGTGTGTAAATTCACTTACTATCCTATCAACAGATCGTCTCATCCATAATCACGGGCCGCAAGTGACTAAAGGGAAGCTATAAATCTTCAATCTTGGCGGCAATCTCAGAATTGTACAGCCTGAGGTAATTCCAATACCCGCCAAATACTGAGCTAATGTAGCCTTTAGTTTCTGGATAGGGAATTTTTTCGACGAATTCGTCTGCATTGGTAAAGCCGCCTTCTTCTATCCACCCCGAAACGCTGCCAGGGCCAGCGTTGTAGCTAGCCACAGCGAACAGGGAGTTGTTGCTGAACTCTTGATGCGTAAAATTGAGATACCAGGTGCCAAATTCGACGTTATCTTCTGGTTTATCTAGGATGTAGCCAGTTCGACCGGTCTGTTGAGCTATCCATTCACCAGTTTCGGGCATCACCTGCATCAGGCCAACCGCCCCCACCACCGATCGAATGTCGGCCTGAAACCTAGATTCTTGGCGGACGAGGGCAGATACCAGCAGAGGGTTGAGCGATCGCTGCTGCGCCCAGCTCATGATCAAATTAGCATAGGGAAATGGATAGATCGCCTGCCAGTACTCGGGGGTTTCTTTGAGCAGCTTGTACTCACTGATGTCTTCGGGGCGATCGCGCCAGTCCAAGCTCTCCACCATAAAAATACCGACCAAATTATCGCCCACCCCCAGCCGCAACAGCCCGTCGGTAAATTGCTCAGAGACAGTCGGCTCGCTCGGGTCTGCAAACTCAGTTTGCCACTGCGCCCAGGCGGTTTGATCATGCCCTAGCAAATACAGCTCTTGTAGCGTGCTAGAGCCTGCTGGCAGGGGCGATCGCCTGGATGGAATTGCAATATCGGGCGTAAAGCTGCGTACCGAGTCAAAATCACCCACAGCCCAATCCAAATGAACCGCCGAGCGCCAAGCGTAGTAAGACTCTGGATGGTCGCGAATCACCTGCTCGAAGGCTTTGCGAGCAACTTCCGGCTGGTTTTGCATCAGTGACCACTTGCCCAACCAAAACCCGCCTTCGGCGGCCTCGACTTGATCGGGCGCAGTAGAAACTAGCTGCTGTGCCGACTTTATAGCACTTTCAAAATCCCCTTTTTTAGCCTGCTCCTTAGCATTTCTTAAACGAATTCCGGCGGCAGTTTCCGAATTTGGATACTGAGAAAGAATAGACGCCCGCGCCTGCTTTGCCGACTCTGGGCTTTTCATCTCTTCTAGCACCTTGGCGCGGATGGCCAAGGCTTCTGCCGCCCGCGCCGGAAAGCGTTCTATTACCTGATCTAAGGAACTCATAGCTGCCGGGGCTGGTAAAAGATTAGCCAGCTTTAACAAGCCTTCAGCCGTTTCAGAGGCTTCTGGAAATGTTTGGCTGAGGCGCTGATAGGCGGCAATAGATTCCGTTGTTTTACCGCCTCTTTCTTTTCCTCTCGCCATTCGGTATTGGTTGGTTGGCGTAGCGGGCGCATTGGCGTAAGCTTCTCCGGCCTGGCTGTATATTTGATTTTCCCAATAGCCAAAGCCAACAGCGGCCCAGTCTTCGGGGGTGAGGGCAGCCGCATATTTGTTGGTGAGCCGATCTAAAGCACTGCTATATTGCGGATGATTTAGACCATAGTAGGCAACTTGTTTGAGCAAAGAGAACTCGTCAAGGTCGGTGGCAGGGGCGATCGCATTGCTAGCGGGTTGGGCCATCGTGGCAATGCGCTTGAGCGCCACCTCGACGCTGCGAGGATGGCTAGGAACTTCGCGCAGCAGCGTGTCCCAATAGACAGCGGCCTGATCGGTAGGCTGGTTGCCTAGCTGGAATAAAGCTTCAGCAGCGGCTCCGCTGCCCTTATGCTGAGTAATCAGTTGGTTCCAGGTGGCGATCGCAGCTTCTGCCTGCCCCGCCGCTGCCTGAGCCTGTCCCTGGCGTAGCAGCACGTAGGGTGCCATATCGGTGTAGCGACTAGCCAAATCATCCATCAGCAGCAAGGCGTCAGCGCCCTGGCCCTGATTGATCAGGTCGGTCGCCAGCATGTAGCGAGCCCGGTAGCCCTCAACGCCTGTTTCTTTTTGAGCGATCGCACTCAGCGCCGAACGTCTTGCCGCAGGCGTTTGCCTGACCAGCCCTAGCACGGCTGACTCTTCTACTGCCTGCGACGACTGCTCTACGCTGACGTTGGGATTGACAACAATAGACCGATTTGGGTTGAAGGCATCGGTCGTTTTGAGTACCGCTACTACTAAAGCTATCGAAAAAAGGCTGACGCCGGAAAGCGCTATCAGTGGCCACCTGCTCTTTAGCGTTTTCAACATACATCAAGTTTTTTAGATACTTTCTCTGAAGTTTTAGCAGAAAAATCGACTCATGGTGAGGGGGAAGTTGCGCGATCGCCCGGTAAAGAATGCACCCTCTCTGTGTCGTTTATCCGTAATTTCTCTGAACTGGCCTTTTACTTTAGGCGGTGCTTCCTGCGTATTGCTTAACAGACAGACCTAACGCCAAGTTCAAAGTAAAAGCAGGCGAGAGAAGAAAAACGGCAGAATCAGTAGATACTATAGAACGGGAATATTAGATTAAAGACGAATCGGGAATGGATTTTATAGCGTCAGATCAATCTTGTCTTACTTGGGCAGGAGATTGCCTAGTAATCGGTCTTTTAGAAGAGTCGTTACCACTGACAGGAATTTTATCAGACCTGAACGACAAGGTAGACGGACTGCTACAAACGCTGATTGATGAGGAACTGTTTGAAGGCAAAGTGGGCACTACCGCGATTACTCGCCTCAGCCCCAGCTCGACCGTCAAAAAAATTGCGGTCGTCGGCTTGGGTAGCTCTGACGGGATGGCCCTAGAAGATTTACGTCGGGGCTCTGCGATCGCGGCTCGCCTGGGTCAAAAGGCAAAAAGCCGTTCCCTCGGCATCAGCTTCCCCGTATGGAACAATAACCAGTCGCTCACGGCCCAAGCCCTGAGCGAAGGCGCTATTTTGGCACTCAATCGCGATCGCCGCTTTAAGTCCGAACCCGATAAAAACACCGTTGCCCTAGCGCAATGCCATCTGCTGTCCTTTGCCGGTGAAGACGCCGCCATTAAAAAGGCCCAGCTAGTATGCGAAGGCGTTATTTTAGCCCGTGAGCTAGTCGCGGCTCCGCCTAACGTTGTTACCCCCCAGATGCTGGCCGACACCGCCGCTGATATTGCCCGTGACCACGGCCTGACGCTGACATTGCTAGAGCGTGAAGCCTGTGAAGAGCTGGGCATGGGCGCATATTTAGGCGTGGCTCAAGCATCAGACCTGCCGCCTAAGTTCATTCACCTCACCTACAAGCCCGAAGGCGTAGCTGAGCGAAAGCTGGCCATTATTGGCAAAGGGCTGACTTTTGACTCGGGTGGGCTAAACCTGAAAACAGGCGGCTCGGGCATTGAAATGATGAAAATCGACATGGGCGGCGCGGCGGCAGTGCTGGGGGCCGCTAAGGCAATCGGGCAAATTAAGCCCGACGTAGAAGTGCATTTTATCAGCGCCGCCACCGAAAACATGGTCAGCGGCCATGCCATGCGCCCTGGCGACATTTTGACCGCTTCCAACGGTAAGACCATTGAGGTCAACAACACCGACGCCGAAGGTCGCCTTACCCTGGCCGACGCTTTGGTATACACCGACAAACTCGGCGTCGATGCCATGATCGATCTGGCCACTCTCACCGGGGCCTGCGTCGTTGCCCTCGGTGATGACATCGCCGCCCTCTTCAGCGCCGACGAAGAGCTAGCGCAGGACTTAAGCGCCGCTGCTGCCGTCTCTGGCGAAAAAATGTGGCAGATGCCCATGGAAGAAAAATACTTTGAAGGGCTTAAGTCTGTGGTTGCCGATATGAAAAACACAGGGCCGCGAGCCGGTGGATCAATTACCGCAGCTTTGTTTCTCAAACAGTTTGTCAAAGAAACGCCCTGGGCGCATATCGACGTCGCCGGGCCAGTTTGGTCAGAAAAGGAAAATGGTTACAACAGCCCTGGTGCCACTGGTTACGGTGTCAGGATGTTAGTGGAATGGGTCACGGGCTCTTCGGTTTGAAGCACTTTGTCTAGGCTCACCTTGAGCTTTGCATTGGTTAGCCACTAGTAGCCGAGCGTCGGGATTGCCAGCGGCTACAGGTTCGCGTTGGAGGCAGTGTGTGCCAGTAGCAGGTAGGCGCTGCTGGCAGATAGTATCAACAGGTGCGATCGCGGGCTGATCACGGTGTCGCGCCGCCGATAGAACCGCTGATAAATCAGGCATATCTCGCCAGCAGCTAGGGCAAAATAGGTAGAGCTTGCCCTGCCTAAAATGTCGTAGCAGCCGGTCATTGCACAAGCTACATTCAACGCCGATAGGGGCGCTGGTAGGGGCGCTGAGTGAAATACCGGCTTGACTGCTGGAGCTGACTGGGATGGCCATGAGTATTGTTTGAGGGGAATGTTTTTAAAGGTGGCGATCGCGCCAAAGCCTACTCGTGGCACCTACCAAAAGTAATCCTTCTACGAACTATGTCCCTAGCATAGCCTTTATGCCTATGCAGCTTTGCCGAGAAATCACGAGTAAATTAGGTGCGATCGCCGACCGCATCGTTTCTCAGCATCATGGCTAACCACACCTTTTAGCGCCTAATATTATTTCAGCGCCTAACGTCATTTCACCTACATCACCGATTCAAATAGGCCAATCAAATTTCCTTCTGGATCGCGGCAATAGGCCACTTTAAGCGCGAATTCTGCATTCTGTGTGGGGGGTTCTGCAAAGTCTACGTCGGCCTTGCGCAGCTCATGGTAAATCCCATCAAGGTCATGTACCTGCAAAATCAGACCAAATTTATCCTGGCAGTTATCTGCTAGAGGGAGCCCGCTAGTGCGTAAAATCTCAGCCATTTCCTGCTGGCGAAATAAAGACAGACGCAGATTAGCGATTTCAAACTCAGCGTATCCTTTTTCTATCTGCAAAACGATGACTTTGAACTTGAGCACATCGCGGTAAAACGCTGCGCAGACAGCAATATCGGATACAAACAGTCGGGTATGAGCAGATCGAATTTCCATAGATTTTTGGCTTCAGATTTTTGGTTTCTGTTTGTGAGCTAGCGTAAATAAACAATCGGTTTGATTGATATGTCGGATTTCGGTTGCTAGGACGCTGTAGCTACGTCACAAGCTCAGCTTTATCCTAACGACTCATCTTCATCCTAATGAATACCCCCCTTAACCCATCTAAAAAAAGCCATAAGAAGCTAATCTTCCTGGCTATTGGCTACAGCTCAATCTTTTTAATCACTTTGTATGCCGCCTATGCTAATCGCTTGCCGCTAGAATGGCTGGCGCATATTCCTAATTACGACAAAGTTGGTCATGTCGTTTTGTACTGCATTCCCAGCTATTTGGGCCACAGCTTATGCCGCCAGAAAAACTTCAGGCGAGGGGGGCACAAGCTACCCGTCTTTTCGCTGCTGTTTGCTTTGTTTACGGTTGTCGAAGAACTGCTTCAAGGGTTTTCGCCTTACCGCACGTTGGACGCTGGCGATCTGGTTTGCAGCCTCATCGGCATTGCCGCCGGTTACTGGCTGTCAGAGCGGGCGGCTAAAGCCTGAGGCGGGTAACTGGTTAGCGGGGACAATGTGGCGGTTAACGATAGCTTTACCGCTTTCTTGCTGAGTGGCCATATCGACTGCGATCGCAGCAATCTGCACATCCAAGCAGTCTAGCGGCACCTGTAACTCTGCCGACGCTTGCAAGTCCCCTAGCGCATCAGGCACCAGGCCAGTCAAGAGCTTAGGTTCTATCACCAGGCTGCGGCTCTGCCGATCAATCATCCATAGCTTAATAAAGGGCTTATAAGCAGAGGGCCGGGTCGTCACCGTAATCGTCACCCTTTCGCCTGCCACCAAATCGCCCATTGGCACGCTGATCACAGGCAGCGCCATTTCTGGCAGGTCATTTGAATTAGGCTCAATCCTTTTATTAGCAACATTTGCCTGCTGGCTAACAGTCTGGCGACGACCCTCTGACTGGCTAATATACTGTTGGCTGCCAGAGGGCCCTACCGCAGGCTGTCTGAGATCAGGCCGACGCATTGAACGGGCTTTGGGCGGCGCGATCGCGGCGACAGGCTCATCGTAAATGACCACTTCACTGTCATCTGAGGCAAACTTGGGTGCAGTGGGTAATCCAGCCGAGCTATCTCGGCTGACGCCAGCCGCCTTCATACCCTCAGCTATTTTGGTAGCTTCTTGGTGACTGGTATGCGTCAGATTAGAAAGCCTGTTCCAGAAGTGGTCTTTGAGCTTGAGGGATTGAAAATCGATACTAGCTTCTACCTGTTTTTGCGATTGTCTAGAATTTTTGCGATTGAACCCTTCTGCTGGCGGCTCTGGGTCAGATTCTAAAGTAGATAGCGCGGGTGCGACCAGGTCTATGCTCTCGCCAGGCAGTTCTATCGTCTGTTTAGCGGATTGCTGGGCGGTCGGGGGGTCAAAGGGTTGAGCTTTGATCGCATCTTCTATGCCTGGCGGTTCGAGCGTATCTAAATCAGAGCCATCGGCGAGCAGGTCTTGATCAATGTCTTCAAGCACGGCGGCGATTTCGTCAGCTTCCAAATCATCCTCTAAAATGCTGGTGCCGACAAACTGCGCTGGTTGCGACACCATTGGCGGATATGAGAGCGGCGGCGGGCCGGGTTCAGCAGCAGGTATTTCCGGAGGCGGTGCTTCAAGGGGTGGGGTTTCAAGAGGCAGTGCTTCAAGGGGCGGGAGGGTGCGATCGCCTAAGCCCTCTTCCACAGCAGGGTCAAAATTATCCGCTATCGGCGGGTCACTTGCAATAAGGTTCGACTGCGACGGTAGCACAACGCCAACAGCAGGAGCAACGCTTTTGTAGGTAGGATCTAGCAAAGGAACTGAAATCTCGGGTGCTGAGCTTGCCTCTGCTGAGGGTAGAACCTGGGTAGAACTTGGAAAGATTGGCGCTTCTTCAAAAGCGTTGGTGGCTTGCGCGGCGATCGCATCCAACAACTGAGCAATTCCAGCGGTAATTGTAAAGGCCGTAGAGGTTAACACTTTTGCCTGAGCGCCAGGCTCTACCGCCGCCAGCCGCAGCGACACTTCTCCTAAAATGATCCGAGTGGTCACTTCTGCCGGTAGCTGTATCTGCACCTTAAAATCAGCCGGTAGCCGCGCCAGGCTCAAGGGCCGATGCGCCTCCATAATCACCTGCGCCGTCTTTGGATTTTGCAAGCGGATCCAAAGCTGGCTATTCCCGCTGTGCATCCCGTCCGAAAACGCATTTACCTTTCCCACAATTGTCATCGGCTGATTGTGACGCGCCAAATACGCCTGCTGCCTCAGCGAGATGCGGTAGCCACCCTCAGATGGAACCACAGCTTCTTGCCCAGGATCTTGATTAGTCTCTTTACTGGGGGCGTCGCTCGCTCTGGCTACATTCCCATTTCCATTTTGACGCTGTAACTGCGCTTTTAGCGCTGCTTTAGCCTGAAGCAAAGGCGACGCACTCATCAAACTAGTCGGGCCAGACCTGTTTTCATCTTCTAAGATGGCGCTGGCTGCCGTCTCTGAATCATTGGGAACTGGCCATTCTGCCGACCAGTCTTCTTCAGTATGGGCAAACACCTGAAGCTGGACGTCGTATTGCCAGGCTTTGCCAACCGCGCCATCGGTCGCATCCAGACTGCTGCACTGTAATGCCCACTGCCCCGGCTTCAGATGCATAAAAGGCACTACCACTACCAGGCCCGTTTCATTCGTGCGACTAGTTCGCTTTTTGACTCTTTTTTGAGGCGGCGCTTCATCGGTCGCTAGCTGACCAACTCGGATTTCGAGTGGCGTATCTGTGCGATCGGTATGCGCAACCACTCGATAACGGCCTTCCAAAATTTCTACCTGCCGCGTTTCTAATGGCAGCCAGGTTTGATCGCCTTCTTTTTGGATCAGAAATTCCCAATATTTCATGTCGCTCTCTTCAGATGGCCGCACTGCACGAGTGGTATGCAGTATAGATGAAATCGTAGCAGACAATTTTAGAGCGGATCATATCTTTGATGAAAATCGCTCAACTAACGGCCAGGCAATGGTTGCCCGCTAACGGTGATCGCTGAATAGCCCAGTATCAATTCCTCATCAGGCCACAGTACAATCACAGGCGCTTTCAATCAGCTTCCCAGGATTTATTCCTGATAATCTGTCTGGATAGTCACATCTAGCGTTTCTTCATCAATAGAAATATAGAGAATGTTAGGCCGACAGCAGACCTGACAATCTTCTACATAAGACTGGGCACTGCCCGCACTTAAGTCGATAAAGGTGGTACTGGGCTCTCCGCAAAAGGCGCAGTAGTATTCAGCAGTTGTTTGCATAGAATCAAATCCATTGTCTACACCCGTCGTCTGTCTTTAGGCACAGGATCACTGTGCCCTTTTCCTCAAACGACTATTTAACGGCCTGCGATCAGGTAATCACCGTAGGCTGATCGCGACCTGTTAGCGTCTTAATCTTGGCCGTTTTGTCTGCTAGCACTATCAGCGGTTTCAAAGCTTCTTGGGGATCTAAGCGATGCTTTGATTCATCTGGTTCATAGCTTTCTAAGTAAAGCCGTAAGGTCGCCCCTTGCGTACCCGTTCCCGACAGCCGAAAAACCATCCGCGAACCATCGGTAAAGCCAATGCGAACCCCTTGCTTTTCGCTAACGCTGCCGTCAATTGGGTCGGTGTAGCTAAAGTCGTCTGCGTAGTCTACGGTATAGCCATCCAGGGTCGTACCAGGAAGAGAAGGCAATTGCGATCGCAACCCTGCCATCAATTCATTTGCCTTGGCACTATCGACCCCTTCGTAGTCATGCCGCGAATAGAAGTTGCGTCCATAAGTCTGCCAATGCTCAACCACAATCTCTTCGACAGACTGCTGGCGCTCAGCCAAAATGTTCAACCAGAACAGCACCGCCCACAGGCCGTCTTTTTCGCGCACATGGTTAGAGCCAGTACCAAAGCTCTCTTCACCGCAGATCGTAATTTTATCGGCGTCTAGCAAGTTGCCAAAAAACTTCCAGCCAGTCGGGGTTTCGTAGCAATCAATGCCTAATTTTTCAGCGACTCTATCGGCTGCCTGACTGGTGGGCATAGAACGAGCTACGCCAGCAAGACCGGCTTTGTAGCCAGGGACTAGGGTTGCATTCGCGGCAATCAAAGCCAGGCTATCGCTAGGATTGACAAAAAAGTTGTCGCCTAAAATCATGTTGCGATCGCCATCCCCATCCGAAGCCGCCCCAAAATCCGGCGCACCTTCAGCAAACATCGTCTCTACCAAATCATGCGCATACACCAGGTTTGGGTCAGGGTGACCACCGCCAAAATCTTCTAACGGCTCGCCATTGGTCACGGTGCCTGCCTTTGCACCCAACGCCTGCTCAAAAATCGCCTTGGCATAGGGGCCAGTGACCGCGTGCAGCGAATCCATACACATGCGAAAATCGCCTTCTAGCAACGTCCGAATTTTGTCAAAGTCAAACAGGGATTTCATCAGCTCAGCGTAGTCTGCAACCGAGTCAACCACTTCCACCGTCATTTCGCCGACTTGACTCGTTCCTAAACTGTCCAGGTCAACATCGTCAGCCTCAATAGTTTTGTATTCGCTAATGGACTTAGTATTTTCAAAGATGGCGCTGGTGACTTTCTCGGGGGCGGGGCCACCATTAGAGACGTTGTACTTCACCCCAAAGTCACCTTCTGGGCCGCCGGGATTGTGGCTGGCCGAAAGGATGATGCCCCCGAAGGCGTCATATTTGCGAATCAGGCAGGAGGCTGCGGGTGTAGAGAGAATACCGCCCTGGCCGACTAACGTTTTGCCGACGCCGTTCGCTGCCGCCATTTTAAGGATAGTTTGAATGGCAGGGCGGTTGAAGTAGCGACCGTCGCCACCGAGTACCAGCGTTTTGCCTGCGTAGTCTTCCAGGCTATTGAAGGTAGACTGAACAAAATTTTCCAGGTAATGAGGCTTCTGAAAGGTAGGAACCTGCTTACGTAGTCCTGACGTGCCCGGTTTTTGATCGTCAAAAGGGGTTGTGGAAACCGTTTTAATCGCCATCTTGATCAGTGCTTTCTCCATATTTACGGCTAACAGGTATGGCTACGCGCTAGCTAATCTGCCGACCGCCAGAGCGTACAAATGAACGAGCCTCGGCTGCATTCATCGCTATGATCTCACATCGCTGCCGCTGCACTGTATAGCAAATGAAGGATTTGCCGCCGTGTTCTATACGACGACTGCTATGGCATCGCCGATTCGCAGGGTGCTAAGTTCCGTCATGCCGCTATCTAGATGTTGAACGCAATTTTGGCCAAACCAGATGCCACTATTCCAATAGCGATAGGTCGATAGGGTTTTGGTGGGTTCTTTGCTGCGATCGCCCGTCCTCGGATCCACATTTGGAATTGAGCAGCGAGCACACAACTTCGGCAAATCAAACATCGCTTCGCCTATCCGTATCTGCCGCCAGGCATCTTCTGCATGAGGCATATCGCATCCTTTTACCACTAAATTAGGCCGAAAGCGCTTGATCGTAATCGGCGGCGATTGCTGCTCTATTAACTTGTGATTAAGTGCCGCTAACGAAGCCTCAGAAATGAGCAGGTAAGGGTAGGCATCGGCAAAACTGACGATAGATTTCTCGCCAAACTTACCGTGATCGGTTGGCCGCAGTGAGTGATCTGGCATATACACCAGTTGGCAGTCAGCGCCTAAAAACTGGGTGAACCACTGCTTGCTGTCAGCACAAACGGCAATGGCTTGGGTGCGATCGCCCCACACTTCTACTTCCACCAGTTCACCGGACTCACTCACCAACGGCACTGATAGATCGGCCATTCCCGGTGCCGTAACTTGCAATGACTCACCAATCGCAACGCCAATCAGCGCCATCCGTGGAAACCGGCGCTGAGTCATAAACTTACCGTTCGCATCCACCACCATCCATCGCCGATCGTATTGCAGCCCTCGCGCCGTCATTTTCGCCGCCGTCACCGCAATTCCTGCCGCCGACTTAATTGGATAGATATACAGCTCACTCAAAGTTAAGGGCGACAAGACAAGACTCCTTGAAAAGGCGCGATTTTGTTAGAAGTAGATTCCCTAATTCTATCTAATTGACGACTGCTCTAAAGCGAATGTAGCCATAGGAGTTGTTAGGTATACCATCACTGGTAGCGTTAGGAATATCGCTGAGGTCAACTACAATCGCACCATTGCTGTTGGAGCCGCCGCAGTTAAGTCCAGGAAAGGTGCTGCTAGGCTCTATGCCAGCGGGAAAGTAATAGCCGCCAATGCCGTTGTCATTGCCGCCAGAGTTGGGGATTTCGTCACCGTCATTGACATTTGTCAGCGTGGTATTGGTGCCGCCGATGCTCACTAAAATGCCGCGTTGGTCGCCTACAGCAGCAGGCACAGAACTGTTGTAGGCATCGGCAACAAAAGTGGTATTGGTGGGGATGCGATCGCAAACCAAAACATCCCTAGCCGCCGCATTGCCATCCGATAAAAAGGGAATCGTATACTCCAGCACATCGCCAGGGCTAACTTCTTGGCTGCTCACAGCCCCGTTCGCAATACCACTGATATAGCTTTCTACCATGCCGCTACCGACGGTGGCCGCTATCGGTGGCCCAGGCCAATTAACAGCATTGTCGTCATCATTGGGTGTTCCCACATCTACAAAGCTAGCCTCGAAGGATTGCTCGTTAGCAAGTCCTCTATTAATAGCAATGATTCGTTTTACTAGTCGCACATTTGGGTTGTTCGCAACCGGATCTGTCACAGCTACAGGCGTTGGATCTTCGTAGAGTTCTGTCTTGGGGTAGTCAGACTGTACGGTTGAAACAAAATTGGGGGGCAACCCTGTCAGCGTTGCCTGGTTGTAATAAGTATCTGGGACTGCCGATGGCGGAATCCTGACTACTACCGATACCGGCGTAATTGACTGTGGGGCCAGTGAAATGTCGGAGATAACGATAGTTTGGTTACTATCACTCAGCGTTACCGTTCCGGATGGTGTCGTGACAGCCCCTGTATAAATGCCATTTACAGGGGTAATACTTTCATTATCTGGACTGCTAGGATAATCATTCACTGAGCGCAGGTCATCCGTCAAAGTCACCGTCATCGCAATGTCACTAGCGTTAGCAATTTGATAGGTATACGTTACGTTTTGCCCAGCGGGTACCGGTTGAGAATCGTTAACTTCTTTTGAGAGTCCTACCGCAAAGCAAGAAGCACCGTCATGAGAGCCGCCAGTAGGTGTGCTTGCTAACAGCCGATCCGATCCGTCTGGCTCGACGATATAGAGTGCATTAGTAGAACCACTGCGATAGAGCAAGTTACCAAAAACATCGTAAAACTGAGAACCGTGATTGTGGTTGATTGTGCTATTTCCGCCTGAGATAGCAAAAGTAACGCCGCTGCCAGTGCTATTGAGATCGAAGTAAACGAGGCGATCGCTAACATCATCAATGCCATAGATCCGGTTAGCGGTTGTGTCGTAAGGGTTTACCGCAATATCTTCAAATCGAGCCCCAGAAACTGCACCTCTATTCGTTGCGGTCGGAGGCGTTGTTGTCACATCTATCGTGAAAATAGGATTGGTTTGTCTACCGACGACATAGGTTCCATCGGCCAGAAACGTCCCAGCATTTGGATTATATCCAAACGAATCTCCCTGCGGCTGTCCCAAAGAAATCGGCACCCCATCATCGCCAATTTTGAGCACGGTGCCGACCGGAAATGGGCTGCTAGCAGTAGCATTTTCGACGATGCCATATAGAAAGTTATCGACCGGGTTGTAGGCTAGCGCGTTATAGTTATAGTCGCTAACTTGAGGGCCAATTGGGTCAAAGGTAAATGGCGTGGTAGTACGGTTAATACTATTAAGCTGCGAAAAAGGACTGGTTCCGCCCTGACCAATGACAATGTAGAGGGTAGTGTCACAAATAAAGGGAGTAGCGCCGATGGGTGGCGTCACCAGCGTTACAGCAACAGCTTGTGTAGCACTGGCCTCTTGCCGGTGAAAAGTAGCATCGCCGTTGGTAGGAGTGCCCGCTGCTTCTGTTTCAGTTACTGTAGTTGCTGCAACATCAACCGTATCCGCATCTTGATTATCTTCGGTGTAAAGATCCCGGTTGTTGCCGCCATCGCTATAGACCTGATTACCTCTGTTGCCTGCGTCCGTATCGCCCAAAACAACTGTGATTGAGTCTCCATCTGATAGCCCGGCATCTGCTTTTACAGGTATGCGCACGGTAACTGTGCCATTAGGAGCAATAGAACCGTTAGGCAGTCCTAAGGCTGAAGCCGCACCGGTTGTAATCCCAGAACCTGGAATGTCTATCGGTGTCGGCAAAGTTGTTTCACTGCTACCATCAGTATCATAAGAAATAATTTGAATGGGGCCGCTGATGCTTCCATTGGTAACCGTCGCATTTCCCGGAATAAAGAACTGGGTCGGATCGTTACCTACGTTAGTAATATTAAACGTGAAGTACACTACATCTTCGGTATTGATAGTGCCGTCGTCTTGGTTTGGGCCAGCACCCGCGACACCGCTAGGCGCTTCTGTAAAGCCTGTGGAAGTTACGGTGATGCCTGCCACTTCCACAACGGTCACTTCCACAATATTAGATTCAATATTTTGAGTGTTGCCGCTGCTAGGGTCAGTAAAGCTGCCGGTTGCTTGGTTTCTAATCACGGTGCCTGGGGTAGCTGCCCAAACTATGGCGGCTGGCAGCAAGACACTTCCGGCAGCTAATGCTGTCAGTAATAACCGTCTGATCTCGCAGCGACCCTTTATATTCGATCTGTTGCTGTCGGCCATATTAGAACTAGAACGGCAGGATTGTTGTGACATAGTAAGGCGACAAAACAGGTCAAGATAAAAGCAGGAAGGGTAGAGTGCGAGAGATTATTCTTGCAGGGCTCTCAAATAGCGATTGAGATATCTCAGTTGCTATGGCGAAACAATCGTTCTAAATCTGAAAAGACCATAGGCATCATTAGGATTACCCGCACTTGTGGAGGCAGGTAGCTCTGTAAGCTGTGGATTTCCCGTTCCATTCGCGCCGGTAATATCGATCATTAAGGTGCCGTTATCGTTCAGGCCCTGTAAGTTGCAGGTGATGGGTACTGAGCTGTTGGCAGGGATGATTTCGGCGCGATCGCCCCCATCCCTAGCCGCTGTCAAATCTATCACTGGCCCCGTTCCCAGCCTTAGCTGCGCAGCGACCCCAGGGCCGTAAGCGTCGGTTACAAAAGCTTGTTCTGGGAAGAGGCGATCGCACAACCTCACATCGCTCGCATTTAAGGTACCAGAACTCAGAAAATACACTGTATATTCCAGCTCATCGCCAGGCTTCACCGCGCCTGCGCTTAGCTCACCTAATAGATAGTTAACAGGCCAGTTAGGATGGTTATCATCAGGCGCATAGGGCAAAACCGTATCATCTACAAACCGACTCAAATCGGTGCCATCATTAGGATTGCTAGGCTGTCCATTAATAGCAGTAATGCGTTTGACGATTAATACTTTGGCAGCAGGTGCAGAGCTAATAGTGGTGACCGCATTGTCTCGATTGTTGCTTAAGTCTGGATCGGTAATATCTTTGTTGCGGCGTGCCTCTGCTTCATTACCAATACTCCCTGAGGCTGTCCATGCGATAGACCCCGTTATCGTAAAAGTAGCAACAGAACCGTTGTTAAGATCTAAAGTAGTGTTGATATTGTTGCCCGTGCCGCTTTCTACAGCACAGTTACCAGGGTCAGTCGAAATTGCGCATGTCCAGCTAACGTTTTCTAGCTCGGGTGGAACAACATCTGCAAAAGTAATGCCGGGTTCATCATTTGGGCCGTCATTGCTTACCGTGACGGTATAGGTCAAAACGTCACCAGGATTTGCACTAGCCAAATCGACCGTTTTATCAACCACCAAATCTGCCTCCTTAAGAACGACCATATCAGCTACAACCAGATCGGCAGAAGGGAAATAAACCCAAGTGTCGATGCCTCTGCGATCACCAAAATCATTGGTGAACCGATGAGCACCTCCCGAGCTATCTACACCATCTAGCGCCTGACGCGGAGTAGGCCCATTGCCATAGCAGCCTTTCGTATCAGTATGTGTCGTAGTTTCGGTGCTATCGCAAACTGTGTAGTCTGTACCTGTGCTACGGTCGTCATAGTAGATATCAGCAAGATTAACGCTGCTGCTGCCGCCTGCAGGCGGATTTTCTAGCAAAATCTTGATGCCGTTAGGATTTTGCTCTGCGTCAATCATCGGGAAGTGAGCTTCTCCTGCATACAGGTTAATCCTGACGTTATAGGCCGCATCACTGGCGGGTACAGGAGCGCCGTTGCTATCTAATCCATCCCAATCGATGCTGTTTGAACCAATGTCAGCTCTGCCCACAAGGGTTCGATCATTGCCACTTCCGTAAATACCATCATTATTGAGATCTAACGTAATCGAGTAGCTATTTGCCAGCGGACTATCAAAAGAAAAGGTTCCGCCCAAAGGATTCGTCCCCGCTTGCCCTACGGTGCCCTCTTCTCCTTCAAACTTGAAGTTAGTGGGTTGAGGCGGTGCTGAGGGTATGTTGTAAAGCCAGGTCGAGCCACTGGGCGAATTAGCCATACTTGGCATACTAGGATCTGGCACATTGATGAACGTCTTGTTCGTAACGTATGGGCCACTATCAGCAGCGTTGGGATTTTGAAAAGTATAGTTTGAAGGTAAAAAACCTGGATTAGGATCTACAAGCTGAAGAGAGCGAAATATGGGATCGCTGGTTGTTTTGTCATAAAAACCGTTGCGGTTAGAGAAAAAGATAAATCCGTAAGGGTCTAATCCGTTAAGGTCAACCCGGTATCTATAGCCTCTTTGCGTCAATACATAAAAGAGCGAACTTAAAGAAAGAGAGTTCTTACCCATATTGAAGGCGTAGTAATTGGCATATACCCGCCCTAGGATTGCTACGCCCGCACTGGATTTTACAGTAACATCCCAGGCGGAAACGTAGTTTGTGTCATTGGGCTGAGGAGAGGTCCAGCTCGTACCCCCCGTTTTCGGCGGTTCTTTTCCACCGCTCTCCTTAGGACTCACAAAATCAATTTCCCAAATACCGCCTTCTCCTGGTTGGACGGTCACCGTACAAGGCGTAAAGCCGTCTGCGTTGCCCGGCCCGTTTTGCTCTTGAGTTCTATTAGCAATGAGTCCATTCGTTCCACAACTTCCCGATGTTCCATTGGGCCTGAGGTAGTTAATTTTGCCAGCCCCTATACCTACCGCACTCGATCCTAAGTTAATGACCTCGCCTGCCTTGGCATAAACCTTGATAACGGTTTGTCTGGGAATATTGGTGTTGAAGTCTTTAGGGCGAAACTCTAGATAGGGCCGATCCCCTCCATTTTTGACCAAATCATTGCTTCCCTCCGCGTAGGCAGCCGGTATATGAGGGCCAACCATGCAACTCAACAATGTGAGTACACTTAAAGCGCTAAAGCATCCTTTTTTACTCATAAGTCAACGGCGATCCTTTTGGCAAAGATGGTATCTATCGAGAGGGATATGTAAGTTATTCCCGCTTTTATCTCTTGGCTAATCAAATAATCTTGTCGCAACAGGCAGATAGGCAAATTCATGGCTCAATTTGCAAGTCGCTTTCTTGATCGACAAAGATGATGCCCACCCCACGGACATCTTGGAAAACAAACTCGACTCGACGGTTGCGAGCATAGTCCGTACGATTTGTCTCTGCTGTTAGCAGCGCAGTTTCACCCCATGAGCGCAGGGTCATCCGCTCAGCGCCAATCCCTTGACTGAGAAGATAGCGGCGAGTGTTTTCTGCTCTACGTCGGGCTAAATCCTGGTTGTATGCTTGGGAGGCCCGCGAGTCTGTATGACCGTGCAGATCAACAATGATGGTGGGATACTGCTTCAAGACAGCCGCAATCTTGTCGAGCACAGCAGCACTCTGGGGGCTAATGAAGTCTTGATCTAGCCCGAAGTGAACATTTCGTGGGACTTCTAGCTGAATGATTGCCGGAATGGGAGGGGCTGCTGGGGGGGCGGGAACGGTTGGTGGTGCTGGCGGTGCTGGCGGTGTGGTGCATTGAGGCATTTCTGCTGAGGGGGCGATCGCACTCACTACTACACCTGTTTCACTGAGCGACCTCACCCGGCTATTGCTAGCAGGTTCTGATGTGCCATAAAGGGGGTCGGTTGCGATCGCACTAAACACCTCCCCTTCTCTCACCGTATCTAACACAAACTCAAAACTCCCCTGACCATTGGCCATCGTCGTTTCAACCGGCTCTGTCAACGGCCCATAAGCATCTGTTAATCCAGTCGAACGGTATAGTTGAACTTCGTTATTCGGATCCGCTTGCCCGCGTAGAACAGCATTGCCGTTGATAATAAAGAATTCAGCGCTATCAAACCGAGGCGCATTGACAGCGCTGTTTCCCGTATCTTGCCTGCGATTGCCAGAGTTTCGTTGAGGGTTTGGGCCATCGCCTCTTTGAAAGTTTTGAGGTTCGCGATCGCGCCGCGCATTCAGGTCAATACTCAGCCCTTCCAGGTCACTAAAGCGATTTCCGGTAATGTTGTTTCCCCGGCTTTGAGTGCGTGGCCCCTGCCCAAAGGCCGTTACCACAACGCCACTTCCTTTTTGTCCAGTAATGTTGTTGTCTATCACCTGATGGTCATCACCCATCAGATAAACGGCAGCTCGCCTGAGCCGCTGCCCATTATGGCGAATGTCATTGTTGATGATAGTGACCGCGCCATCAGGCTTAAACAAGAAAACGCCGCTGCCATCGTTACCGCAAATAAGATTTTCGGCAATTAAACCTTCTTTTACCTGCCCATCCAAACGAATGGCATCGGGCATTCCCGAAAGACCGTTGCCCACAATAATGTTTTCTAAGACTCGCGTGTTGTCTGCCTGACGCCCGGTGATAATACCACTGCCATTGTGGTATTCAATGCGATTGCGCTGAATAGTCGTCCCTGCACTGTCAAACACAGAAACCCCAAAGCCAGAAGGACTCGCTGGCAACATGCCTTCAAGGGTCAATCCCAACCAGTTTTGCTCGATCACAACGCCCGTTGGCGGATCGTCAGGCAGGTCACCAGCCAAAGGTAAATCACTTTCTCTATTGAGCGGTGCAGGTCTGTGAGAGATAAAAATATCGGCTGGGGGAGTGGCTTGCGTGATTCGGCTGCTGGCATTGAATCCATATAGGTTCAGTCCACGCACGGTGACATTGTCTGCCGAGATAGTCAGACCTCTAAAAATTTCGACGTCGCTTGCAGGGCGAAGCGTGACTACCGGAATTGGAATTTTTATTTCTGCGGTGGCTGAACGGCTGGCATCGTACCCTGGTTGGGTGGTGCCATCTATTGTAACGTTGGGTTGGGCGATCGCAGGCAACACCGAAGTCAGCTCAATCGCAGTTTGGCCAGCCGACAAATCGAATCGAATTTCTGAGTTAGACTGTCGGCTAGTGACTAGCTGTTGTTCTGCGGCACTAAGCGCAGATAGCGGCAGCGTCCCATTGGCAATTTCAATAGCTTCTCGTAAAGTCAGCGTCGAGTCCGCCCGAACAGGGCCATCCATCGAGCTATTGACCGTAATTTGTACAAAAGCTGTCTGCGGAGAGAATGGCGTTATTTGCGCCCAACTGACGGCAGGCAACAACATTGCACTAAGTAACCCGCAGGCCGCAAGTAGCTTTTGGCTATTCTTTTTAAGAGGGAGATAGGCCATCTTTTGGGCGAATGATGAAGAGGAAAACTATCGGGTGAAATGCGAATGGAAAAAACGCTTTATAATTCTGTTGTAGTTGGATAAGTTTCTGGAGCAGATGATACTGGCTCGCTCTCGGTGAAGTCAGCATTGGCAGCATCCTCGGTGGGTACTGCTGACGCTTGAGAGGCTCCAATAGCAGATTCTTGCTGCTGAGGAGGAGCGCTGGGCTGAGTACCAAACCCATTGAGCAAGCCACTGAGCTTTGCGGTTGCGCCAATGTAAAAGCCACCCGCATTGCGATTTTCGCCAAAGTCGCGGTCAGCAGCGCCCATGCTGTATCCTGCCGAAAGCCGTAGGTCAGGCAGTGGATAATAGCCTGCTTCTACCGAGAAACCGGTTTCGCTATAGCCACGCCCGCCTAGCCAGCGAGCTTCACCCACAACGTCCCAGCGGTAGCCTAATCGATAGGTCGCCCTAGCCTGTGCAAGCTGTACCGTACTGCTACTAGAGAAATCTCCGCTAGTCCCGTTAATAGCTGTACGGCTGTTGCGCAGCGCATATTTGCCGTACAACTCCCATCGCCAGTTCGGGGCGTAGATAGCCTCAGCAGCAAACAAATGCTCTTGAGTCTCAGTACTAGCGCCTAAGTTGGCGGTTGTCGGAATCGTGTTTGGATTCATGCGGTGCTCGTAGCGCAACAGAGCGTTAAAGCGGTCGTCTTCGGGGTTGCGATAGGCCATGCCTAGCTTGAGTAAGCTTGTCGTACCAAGCCCCGTAATTCGCTGGTTGGCAGCATTAGCTAGACGGTAGTCGCCCAAGACAGTAAGGGAAGGGGTAATTCGGCCCAAGGCAGAAAGATTAAACACGGTGTTAGAGCTTCTCGTTGATGATCGATGCTCGAACCGGGTGCTGGCCTGGAAGTCTGGGTTGTCTGTGTAAGAGAGACCCACACTGTAGCTTTCGCCGCCGCTTAGGCCAAGTGCTGAAGCGCTATTAGCAAAAGGCTGGCTAAACTGAGTGCCTGCGGCTGTGGCATTGCCAAAGGTAGAGAATACTTTCTCGTAGCCGAGGTCTAAATTTAATCCGGGTGCGAGATTAATCCCCTGCTCTAGGCCGATGGTGCCACCAATTTGACGGCCATCTACCGACGAGACTCGGCCTCGAAGGGTGGTGTCAGAGGCAAAGGTATGCTCACCAGTCACATCAACGCTGGTAACGCTGCCTCGATTGTTGCCGCCACCGCCGTAAAAGATTTGGTTGACACCTACGTTGAGCCAGGGCGCAGCTTCCCAATTCAAGCCGATGAGCGTGCGGCTGGGGTAAATAGGATCGACATTAGAAGAAAGGTTCAGCTCGTTTTGGGCAACTAAGCTGAGCTTATTAGCGATTGGGGTGGTTAAACGGGTTCTGATTTGATCGGAAGATAGGTTGGTGTCGTTGTCGATCCGGTCTGTGCGATCGCGATGAATCCAATCAACCTCCGCCGTTCCTTTACCAATGCGCTGACTCAGCCCCAAGGAGTAAGTTGTTAACGAATTATCTAAAGCCGCACCGGGTTCATTATTCAATCCGGCCAGTAGCGGCGATACATCTGTAATCACCTGAGGCGCGGTGCCAAAATTGTCTTCGTGGTCGAACTGGGCTCGTAGTGAAGTATTGCGACCTAATTGACCGGTTAACTGAGCACCGTAGCGAGTCTGACCAGGCACAAAGCTTGTAGTGGCGCTATTAGTAAAGCCTGCATCGGTAGAGCGGAAATAGGTGCGGCCATTTAGCCAGTTGCCTAGCTTGCCATCTGCTTCTATGCGATAGGCCGTGCCACTGACATCACCAGCGGTTTCAAAACTGTTAGAAGATTCGGCGATCTCTGCAATAACTCTCGCATTTTCACCCAAGGTAATTTGAGCATCTACACCATAAAGCTCAAAGTCTCGATTGCCCTGATTTTCGGTAAAGTAGCTCGCGCCAACCCAAGATTCTTGACCTTGCTGCTGACCCTGCTGCTGGCCTTGCGGGCGGTCGATATTGTACTGCACCCGGCCTGCCAGAATGTCGGTATTGCCACCATCTTCATGCTGGTAAGTTGTGACGATCCGGCGAACGAGTAGCTGGCCAAAGTCATCAACTTCTGTTCGAGTAATCGGATCTCTAAAGAGTAGGGTACCTCTGTCGTAGTCTATTTCATAGTCAGCATTACGAGTGAGTGGCTTGCGATCTAACACCGTACCAGGCCGCTCCAGTTCTTCTAGCTCTAAATAAACGCTTTCACTACCAGGAACCAGATTCCGCTGGGAAGTAAAGTAAAAACCGCTAGTCCCGTCAGGTGCAATTGTGTCTCTTTGAAAGCCTTCTACATTGTTGGCATAGAGACCCGTAACGGCAAGATTGCCGAAGTTGTAGTTGGCCTTGAAGCCGTGAAGCTGACGGTTGGTGGCCGTAAATAATTGCGATGCCGTGGCGAATTCTTCGGTGCTGTAGTCTCCCCACATGGCGTAGTCAATGCCAGTGATATTGGTAGGAGAGTTACGTTCTAGGCGCAAATATACGCTGTCTAGTGAAGGGGCAACTATATCCGAAGATGAGTCATCTCCGTAGGTAGGATACGAGTTGCCGCAGTCGCTATCGCTGGTTCTAAAGAGCGTAGATTCGCCGCGACAATTTTCGTTAAGGGTGCGATCGCTATTATAAGCCCCGGTATACAGCCACTCGCCGAGGTTTCCGGTGGCAAAGACGGCTGTATCGACATCGAGTTCGTAGCTATTGTCACCATCTAGGGGCAAAAAATCTCGATAGCTGTCATAAAAGTCAGTCCCTCTCGCGCCCAGCCGAATATCGACAACACCAGACACTAAGCTTGGCCGTTGCGGCGTCGTAAACTGAATTTGACGAAAGGCTTCAAACCCTGCCGTCTTTACCTGTAGCTGCACCAGGTGAGCGGTTAGTGAAGACTGCAATTCAGCCGAAAATTCCCCGTTGACAACAGGGGCTTGAAACCCAGGTTGATCTGGGTTTTGGTCGGCTCCGATGAACTCACCGTCGCTAGCACTTAGCGTTACTGTTGTATTCCACACCGAGGCAATACCGACGTCATCTACAAGCTGGCCTCGGATAACGGCGGTAGAGCGACCGTCAGCAGGAATCGTCTCGGGTGCAAATAATGTAATATCTTCGGGCTGACCACGAACGATAACGGGCCTGCTGGCAAAAACTTCTCCGGTTTCTGAAGAAACCACTTCAATCAGGTTATCTCCAGCTTCGAGAGAAATACCGTACCAGGTTTGAATTCTAAGCTGTGTGGTTGGATCGGTTTCGGTTCGTCCGACTTGGCTAGAGTCGATAAACCGTCCATTGACCAACAGCGCAATTTTGGCACCCACTGGAAACTGTAAGGCTATTGGGGTAGAGGGAATATCTAAGACTTCGCCCGAGCGGGGCGTAAGGATTTCTACCTGACTGGCAGAGACTGCGATCGCAACCTCTCCAGCATTAGCTAAGTCTGCTGGTGTGATAGCAATCTGAGGGATGCTACGAGCGTCGTATGCCACCTCAGAAGAATTAGCCAGTCCAGAAGCGGAGACAGCTAGCCGAGGCACCGGAACATTGCGAATAAGCGTACGGCTTTCAAGCGCAAGAGAATTGAGATTGAGCTTTTCACTGTCTGCGGCAGGTTCTAATAGCCAGCCTGGCGCTGTAGCAATCCAACGCTCAAAAGAAGGGTCGCGAAAGTCACCAGGAAATTCAGCCAGGCTAATTGTAGTGCCAACATTTAGCCGCTCAATCCAGTCGGGTGCTTCAGCGTCTTTTTCTGAATCGGCGAACCATGTCGGCGCGATCGCAACTCGCGTGGAGCTGTCTCCGCTAATTAGCTCACTGGGGTTAATAGACCAAGTTAGCGATGCTGGATCGGGAAGCGCACGTTCTCGAATAACTGGCGTTTCTTCGGAGTTTTCCTTTAAACCTGCTGTCAGCGTTGGCGTAACAGAAAGGAGCTTGTCACTGACTGTTTCTTTTTTGGCTTCAGGAGGCGTGAGTGCGATCGCCTGCCAGTCTTCTAAGTCTTCTGAGAGGTTGGCTTGGTGAAGGGGGGCGATCGCTACTTGAGAAATCCCGGTTGCTTCGCCTTCTGATAAAAAATTTGTCTCTGGCAACCAGGTAGGAGCAACAGCTACGTACGACTGAGGTGTCTTAGGCTCAAATGCCTTATTTTTGGCATCAGAGGGTAGCTGTTCTTCTTTTGGGCCTGCCTGATAAGCTTCCATCGGAAAAACTATAGGCGACTCGCTCGAAGCTGCCTGCACTTGGGCAGTACCCATCGAAAGTAGCCCAACACCTAATACGACGCCTGTAAAGCCCACCCGCAAAATTTGATTAATTTGTGTTGTAGAAGCCATCTACCCCTGATCCTCTTGAAATGTGGGCGTGACGCCAAAATTCATTCTTACCAACCCACCGGGTGCCAAATTAACCAGCCTCGATTGACTGTTGCGCTCGTTAAAATGCAAGTTGGGTGCAAGCGTGTATCCGGGTAGTGAACTAATATCCAACGTGCCCGTGCGTTGACCAGGCAGCATTTTTTGCACCGAAAATAAGCCGTCGGCGTCAGTGACCACGCGATTGCCGTCGTCTAAGAAAATAACCGCATTAGGAATGCCCGCTTCGCCAGCCTGTTGTTCTCCATCAAAGTTTTTATCTTCAAAGACTCGACCAATAAGGGTGCCGCAATCAGAGAAGATCCCCGGATCGAGAGAGATTCGATGAACACTTGGCCCATCTTGAATTTGGAAGCTGTTATCTGTACGTTCAGCAGTCACAATAACGCTGTTGCTGCCCGAGCCACGCAAGGCATCAGAAGTTACTTGCGTAGCGTAAATAATTTCTAAGTTCTGAGAGGCGCTGATTGTTTCAGTGGTGCTAAAGCTAATCACATTGCCCGATTGCCGGGTTGCAATCGAAATAGGCCCGCCATCAAGCTGCGCCGAAACTGATTCAGGAATGAGTTCAAAGCCTATAGGTAGGGTATCAAGTGCAACCACCGAAGCAATGTCGGCTTTTACCAGGCTTTGAATCAGCAGCCGATACACCACAGCATCTCCGGGTTGTGCAGCAGCCCGGTCAGCAGACTTAGTAATCTGCATTTGGTTGCCTTCGCAAAGGGCGGCGTTGAGACCTAGCTCAAAGAAAATCAGCCCTTGAGAGACCGCGTTACGAATCTCAACTGTGCGAATAACTTCTGTTTGACCATCGGTACCAATAGGTTGACCATCTAAAGAAGTTGCCTTATAGCTCAGTGCGCTTGTGTTGTTAGCGCTGTTATCAGTAACAGCCAAAATCTCAAGCTTGACTCGGCGCTCTCTAAACTCAGAGGCATCTGGCGGGTTGATAACTAAAATGTACTGCGCACCTACAGAGGTTTGTTTTTTCCCAACGTTTCTAGGCCCTGAGAGAGGTGCATTGACATCTAACAAAAAGTTGTAGATCCCTTGATCGCTGTCTAAGGAAAAGGGATTGATATTAGCAATATTAGGCGGGATGCTATCAGAGCCCTGCGTCGGGGTAAGAACGACTAAACTGCCAAGCTCTATACCACTCGCATCTGGTTCGTACAGTCCCATCGAGAAGCCTGCATAGCTTGATAGAGGGCGACCATCACAACCTAGTAACCTGCCGAAAGGGTCAATCAGTTCAGTGCCGACCTCAATTTGAATTGGGTTAGAAACTATGTCGATGCTATTACCATTGCTGTCGTAGCTAGCCCTAGCCTGATTGTCAACCGATGAGGTTTGCGCTGGAGCTGTGGTTGTTTGAGCAAATGCAATAGCTGTAGATTGGCTCAAAGTACCTATCAACACCATTGACAGGAAAAATCTCCATTTTGGATAGCTTAACCAGGCAGGTAGTTGAAAAAGTGACATTATCTGTCTTGTTAAAATGTGGCAACAGCTATGGGGTCTATATGTTTATTAGACTTTATCGGGAATTAACGCGGTAAAATAAAAATTGGCCAGGGAAATCGGAGCAGTGTGATGAGAATAACCTACGCAGAGCTGAAGGGAAAACCTCGCATATTGAAGAGCTTGACGGGACT
>JBAQZP010000058.1:0-9593 GCA_049791095.1 Phormidesmis sp. | reverse complement strand
TCGGCTTTTTACCCCGTCCTTCTCTCTCCCACAGGCCGTAAAGACCCTCGTTCTTCCATTGCTTAATTGCCGCTCTCACCGTGTGTTCGTGGCAGTTGAGCAGCCGCCCTATTGCTGGCGCGTTCAGACCGTCGGCATTGAGCAACAGCATGTGTGCCCGGTCACGCACTCGATACGGCACACTGCTGGCAATGCGCAGCTCGCGCAGGGTACTTTCTTCTTCTGGGCTTAGGGTCACTCGTAGCGGTAGAGCCATCGTTTTCAAAAATTACAATCTGCTTTCCCTATCCTACAAAAGATTAGACCAACCTACTTAGTATAGTAATTATCAAACAATGAAACGTCTCTAGAGCCGAGGCAATGGCTATCAAGGTATTCCGGCTCCCACTATGTTGCATAGTTTATGATTTCCTGCACTAGCAGACCAGGTGATCGCTCCATAAGCAGGGCTTCGCCATCGCTAGGCTCACCACTTATAGGCGTAGCGCACCCTCTTAGCAAGGCATATCGTCAGAGAACAGCGCTTCATTGCTGAGACAGCAACAAACCCGCTAGGCTCAGTCGCGTCGGGCGATCATCAACCTATTTTCGTATGATGGTTGGCAACAAACCTCTCCAGAACCTCCATGAATACGGATAGTCTCAGCCCCGACGACGCCATCAATCAGATGATTGCGCTACGCCTCCAACGCGCTGAAATCGGCCACCAAATCGAGACCCTCAAACCCACCTTCTTTAAAGCCTGTGCTGCCCTAGATATTTCTCACCTTAGACATGAGCAGGCTCTCGTTTTGCGTAAGTTAACCCCCGGACAATGGGACTATCCCTCCCCCATTCTGGAACAAGAACAGCAACTCAAGCAGCTTAAACAACAGTTTAGAGAGACCCATGAACCCGCTACTGGACGCGGGCTTAGCTGGTCTATCAGACTCATCACTTAGCTCGCTGACTCAACTCCCTGATCAGCCGTCATGCTCTGGAACGGGAAATGGCAGCGATCACACTCTCCTGTTTGCCAATAAGTAGGCAGTTGAAAGGCACTATCACACCGTGGACAATTCTCTAAAAGCCTTTTCTGGTGGCGATCGCATCGGGACTGATTAGCTATTTGCCAGCTCAGCTTATGGTAAGGGACTTCTGTATAGCACTCGGCACACAACCGCGTCGGCCAATGGAGCTGAGTGCCGGGTGGTGATCGCATCAAACTGAAACGCTCTACCGCTACGCCCGTTAGACATGACAGACGCTGTAGGTCAGTGGCTCCCGGTTGGCGACGGCGGGAGGGCGTTTCCCAGTAAGACACAATATATGGCCTCTGCTCTAGCATTGCCGACAGATGGTGACTACTGAGATGATTCGCTCTACGAAATCTGCTTAAGAAATGTCCGAAGCTTTCCTCTGGATACGGCTTCACTTGAAACAACCAAGGGTGTGGAGAATGCTGTAAAGGCGGTTCTGCTAGGTTTTCTACTTGATGACCAAAGAACATTCCTTCACCACCTGTCTGAGCGTTTGCAACGTGATCCGAGGCTTTCTCATCTGAAGCGTCCGAATCGCTGCTTCACATAGAATCTGATCCAAGACACCGATGTATCCGCGCCTCCTCCTTCAGGCGACGCGCTGCGCTTTGTCGTTGGTCAGGTTCGAAGCTTCAGGCAGTGGCAGGACGTGTTCTTCCCACAGCGCGGTCATCTCCTGTAGCTCCTCAGTCTCAAGCCGCGAAAACCGATAGGTCGAAAGGAAGCGATACAACACTTGGTCATCGCGCTGAATAACTGTGTTCAAGCGGTCTGTACCGACCAGAACCACAGCGATCTCTAAAATGTCCGAAATATCTCTTATCTCCGACATCGCCTGAGCGCTCACGCGTTGCGCTTCGTCGAAGATAATCATTTCTACTTGGCAACTCTCTAAAACCTGATACACCCGCGCGCGCAAGTCAGGGATGCGGCCTCGGGTGGCTTGATGCTGTGTCAGCTCCAATAAGCCAGTTAATAGGCGGCTAACTGAAAGGTTCTCGGGGCAGTGCCAATACAAGATGGGAATGTGAGGCGCTTCTCCTGGCGTCTGAGTGATTTTGTATTTGAGACGATAGGTATTGCAACTACCCCTGTTAAGGTCACCAATTGTACTAGCCGATTGTAATATACAGGCAAGTACAGCCAAGCGATGTGAGTCTTAAAGCTTGGTAATGGGGGGGATATAGGGCCATGATCAGCGCCATCTTTGAGCAGTTTGTCGAAGCTAGTCCGTTGAGTGTGATGGTTCGGGCGCTGATGGAACGCATCTTTTCAGTCGATAAACTCGATGAGTTGTTCGAGGGAACGGCAGAGAAGCAATACACTAGGGAGCTGTTGTTTTCGAGTGTGGTAGGTCTGATGAGCTTGGTGGTGAGCGGGATCCATCCATCGGTGAATGCGGCATACAAAGCGCTAAAGAAGCAAATTGGGGTATCCAAGCCAGCGCTGTATGGCAAGCTCAATGCCCTAGAACCGAAGATTAGTCAGGCGCTCGTGCGCTACTCTCATCGGGAATTGGCCCCGTTAGTCAACACCTTAGGGAGTGCTCAGACGGCCTGTTTACCGGGCTACCGCATCCGGATAGCCGATGGCAATCATTTGGGTGCGACCGAGCACCGGCTGAAGCCACTGCAAGCGACGCGCTCAGGGCCATTGCCCGGTCAGTCAATCGCCGTGCTTGACCCGGAACAGGGGTTGGTGAGCGATATCTTTCTGTGTGAAGATGCCCATGCCCAGGAGCGCTCGCTGCTGCCCGAACTAATCGAAACGGTTCAAGCGAACGAGGTGTGGATAGCAGACCGTAACTTCTGTACGCGCTTGGCGCTGATTGGGATTGCCCAGCGTCAGGCATATTTCGTCATTCGCGCTCACAAAAACTTACCGTGGGCAGCGTTAGCACCCCTCGAATCCGTCAGTTCATCCGCTACCGGCGAGGTGTTTGAACAGCCGGTGACCGTTACCTATGAGGGCACTTGCCTGACCCTGCGGCGGATTGTTGTGAAGCTCACCGAGCCGACCCGTCATGGCGATAGCGAAGTGGCCGTTTTCACAAACCTACCCCCTACTGTTGCCAGCGCTCCGGTCGTGGCCGACCTCTACCTCGAACGCTGGAGTGTGGAAAAGATGTTTCAAGTCATCACCGATGTCTTCTCCTGTGAGCTGAACACCTTGGGCTACCCCAGAGCCGCTTTGTTTGTCTTTTGTATGGCCGTCGTTGCTTTCAATATTTTATCCACCGTTAAAGCAGCCCTTAAAGCCGTTCACGGGGTGGGCAAAATTGAAGCGGGGCTATCCGACTTCTATGTGGTCGAGGAAGTACAGGGCACCTTTCGAGGCATGATGATTGCACTACCAGACCCGATCTGGGTCTCCTTTGCGCAGATGCCGGTTCAGAGCTTTGCTGAGGCTTTGAAACAATGGGCCGCGATGGTTGACCTCAAACGCTTTAGCTCTTCGCCTAGAGGGCCAAAGAAAAAACCGAAAAAGGACAAGTTTGACCCCAAACATCCCCATGTTTCGACCGCAAGGATTTTGAACCAAAACCAGAACAAACGTTCACCTTAACAGGGGTAGTATTGCAACTAATGGTCTTGCCAGTTCGAGACTCGCCGACCACACGACATGACTGCCGAGCTAGGCGCTTACCGTCTAATGCAAAATCACACCAACTTCGGCACCCGATTCACACCTAACTTCGGCAGGTGAATGACGCCAACTTCGGCACCTGATTCACCGGTAACTTCGGCAGGCTATTCACACCCAACTTCGGCACCCGCTTACACTGCTTTTTTCTAAAGCGATTAAAGGTGGAGCCGCGAAGCATGGGAGCCAAGACACAAGGAGCCAAGATGCCAATGGAGAAGTTCAGAGAAATCATCCGACTGCACGAATTAGGGCGCAACCAAACAGAGATCGCCCGGAGTTGTAAGGTCGCTCGCTCAACGGTGCAAGACTACCTGAGGCGAGCCGCCTCGCAGTCGTTGGACTATGCGCAGCTAGCGCAGTTGAGTGATAGCGAAGCCCAAATGCTGCTCGGGAAAGGGAAGCGCAAAACGAATACATCGTCAGAAACGATTCTCCGTAGGAGAGGCGAAGCCAACGCGTACAGCGACGTACATCGCGAGCTGGCTAAAAAAGGCGTCACGCTAGCGCTGCTATGGCAGGAAGGACTGAATACAGGCGAGTGGAGCTGTAGCTACGGCAACTTCTGCCGCCGCTACAACCAGTGGAAAGGACGACACAACCTGTCAATGCGTCAAATCCACAAACCGGGCGACAAGCTGTTCGTAGACTATTCGGGGCTGACCGTTCCAGTTACCGACCCTGCGACTGGCAAAGTGAATCAAGCGGAGATCTTCGTGGCTTGCTTTGGTGCGAGCAACTACACCTATGCCGAAGCGACCGAGAGTCAAGCGCTTTCCCACTGGATAGGCTCGCATCAGCGGGCATTGGAGTTCTACGGCGGTGTCCCGGCAGCGATAGTGCCCGACAACCTAAAGTCAGGCGTCACCGACCCCTGTCGATACGAACCGGGCATCAATCGTAGCTATCACGACTTTGCTGAACACTATGGCGTTGCGGTGATTCCAGCGCGCGTGAGAAAACCCAAGGACAAAGCCAAAGTCGAGAAGGCAGTGCAGGAAGTCGAACGTCAAATCCTTGCGCCTTTGCGTCACCGACAGTTCACTAACTTCACCGACCTCAACGCCGCGATTCGCGAGTATCTCATTAAGCTGAACAACCGCACGATGAAAGGCTATGGCCTCTCGCGGCTCGTCTTGTTTGAGCGCACCGACCAACCTGAGCTGAAACCGCTGCCCGCCTATCCCTTTGTCTTTGCCACCTAGAAGCAGGCACGGGTAAACGTGGACTATCACATCGGAGTGGCCAAGCACTATTACTCTGTGCCTTACTGGTTCGCTCGCCGGGAGGTCACCGTCAAGGTGAGCGAGCAGTTGGTCGAAGTCTTTTACGACCACGGGCGAATTGCTGCGCATCCTCGGGCGAGTGCCCAATATCGGCACAGTACCTTGCCTGACCATATGCCGCCCGAGCACTGGGCCTATAAACATCAGTCGAGGGAACGGTTTGTCGCTTGGGCCGAGCACATCGGCCCGCATACCAAAACTCAGGTAGAGGCCATCTTCGATAAAAGAGCGCACGAAGAACAAGCCTTTCGCTCTATCAAAGGGCTTCAACGGCTGGCTTCACAGCATGGCCCGCAGCGTCTAGAGTTTGCTTGCCGTCGCGCTAATGCGTTCGGGATGACCGGTCTGCGGCGGCTTAAAGCCATCTTGAAGGCTCATCTTGATGAGGTGCCGATAGCCGTTGAAGAGTCAGACTCACCGGTTATCGACCACGACAACTTACGCGGCCAAAACTACTACAGCTAATCTCTCTCTTTATCATTATGCAACAAACACTTGAACAGCTCAAAGACATGAAGCTCACTGGCTTGATTGAAGCTTGGCAAGAGCAGCAGGCCCAGCCCACCTATCACGACCTCTCTTTCAATGACCGCTTAGCCCTGCTAGTTGAACGCGAATATCTACGCCGACAACAGCAGCGGCTGCAACGACGGCTCAAGCAGGCCAAGCTCTTTATCGGAGCAGCGATTGCTGACGTTGACTTTGAGGTGCCTCGGGGCTTGAAGAAGGCGCAGTTCCTCGAATGGGCGCAGGGTCAGTGGTTGGCTGACCACCTCAATTTAGTGCTACTTGGCCCCAACGGCACCGGCAAGACGTTCTTGAGCTGTGTCTTAGCCGACCATCTTTGCAAGCAAGGACACACGGTGCGCTATCTCAAGACTGCTGATCTGGTGATGGAACTCAAGCTCGCAAAAGCGGATGGCTCTTTCCCTAGACTGCGTAAACGACTCGCGGGCTTCGAGCTGATTATTTTGGATGAGTGGCTGCGAGATCCGTTGCCCAAGGCCGATGCCAGAGAGATTTTAGACTTCCTGGATGACAGATATCGCCGCAGTTCCTGCCTGTTTGCGACTCAGTTCCCGGTCAATCAATGGCATCAGCAGATTCAGGAGCCGACGCTGGCCGACGCTATCCTCGACCGCATCGTTCATGACTCTCTCAGGCTGGTGCTCAAAGGTGAATCAATGCGTAAGCTCACCAGCAAAGTCAAGCCGATTAAGGAGGTCGATTGAGATGGGTTTAATTTTGTTCTTCTTTTGATTTTACTTCAGCCTATAATCTCTCTCATAGCCCTGCCGTTTTTACCCTGCCGAAGTTGAGGGTGACTTAGCTACCGAAGTTGGGTGTGATTGCCTGCCGAAGTCAGGTGAATATGCAGACAGCAGGCGCTCGGTTCGCCGACAGCACATCTGCTACAAATCGAGTGCGATCTCGGATTTCTGACAACACCGACTCATTCGTAATCTCTTGGCGGACTTGGCGCAGGCGACGGCTGATGGCTTTGGCTTCAGATAGCGATAAGCGCTCAGTTTCTAAGTTCTGGGCATGAGCGCGGGTTAGGAAGACATCAAGATCCCCTTGGCTACGATAAATATATAGGCTGGTAATATCGCTCGGGTTATAGCGCAGTACGACTTGTTGACCGACAAAGCCTTCTAGATACTCACCTTTGTACAGCAGGTTCGCAAACCGGATGTAGCCGCCTCGATAGACACGGCGGCGGTCTTGGCGCATTAAAAGTAGATCGAGTTCTCGCTCTTCTAACGCTTGGACTTGCGCGGTTAGCCCAGAACACCAGCGGGCCATTCGACTCTCTTGGCCGGTGCGCGTATCGGGCTGCTGGTTGTAGTTGTCTACGATGTAGCGAACTAAGTAGGTAGGTACGATTAATTACAATAGGAGGGTCGCTACCAGGCAGTGGAATCCTGCGCTTTAATCAGATGCCCCTCATGCTAAACGTCAGCCCCGAAACTCAAAGTCTTTTGCGGCGTATGTACCGCCAAAGCCGCCATCATCAGGTGCGCCAACATGCCCACTGTGTATGGCTCTACAGCCAAGGGCTGGAAGTGGGCGACCTGCTGACGGTGTTTCCCGTCCAACAGAAGACGATTTATAACTGGCTGAATGCCTGGCAGCAGGGAGGCGGCGCGGGACTGTATAACCGCCCAGGTCGTGGTGGCAAGCCCAAGCTGAGCGATGCGCAAAAAGCCCAAGTCAAGCGGTGGGTGGAAGCCTCGCCCCAGCAACTGAAACCGGTACTGAGGAAAATCAAAGAGACGTGGGATATTGAGGTGAGTCTAGACACCGTGAAGCGAGTGCTCAAAGCTCTCGGGATGAGTTGGCGGCGACTGCGGCGGGTGCCAGCAAAGCGTCCCCCGAGGGCCGAGTATGAGCGTAAGCGTTCAGCCCTGGAGGTGCTCAAACGCTTAGATGCCGCCGGTGTGATTAAGCTGTACTACTTGGATGAAACCGGCTTCACGCTGGAACCCCCGGTTCCCTATGCTTGGCAATCGGTCGGCGAGACCCTCGGGCTACCCAGCCAGAAGAGCAAGCGCTTAAACGTTTTAGGCTTTATGCCAGCAATTCCAAATTCCAGACTACGGACACTCAAAAACCTTGATTTCCCGTTCGGAGCAGATCATGGGCGAGCCTGAAACCCATTGACTTCGTTCCACATGGTCGAAAAATCATGTCTGTAAGTTGGAATTTAGAATTGCTGGCTTTATGCATCGCCAACAAGGGCTGGAAAGCTATGTCTCAGAGCAGAGTGTGACCAGCGATGTGGTGGCCGCTTGTATCGAGGCTTTTTTCCCCGAGGTCGAGCAGCCGACCGTCATCGTCATGGATCAAGCGTCGGTTCATACCGGTCAGCAGGTGAAACAACGGCGCGAGGCGTGGGCAAAGCGAGGGCTGTATTTGTTCGACTTGCCAACCTACTCGCCGGAATTGAATCTGATTGAGATCGCTTGGCGGTTTATGAAGTACGAGTGGATAGATATCAAGGCTTATGAGAGTTTTCAATCGCTCAAAAATCATGTCGAAGAAATGCTGGTAGGCTTCGGCGATAAATTTGTAATTAACTTTGCATGACCACTTAGCACCCTGCTAAATCATCTGCACCGCCTGCCGCTGCCAATATTCGAGACGCCCAAAGTCTTAGGTGTAGACGACTTTGCTTTTCGCAAAGGCCACAACTACGGCACTATCCTAGTCGATTTAGAAACGCATCAACCCATCGCACTGCTCGCAGACCGCAAGGCAGAAACACTGATTGAATGGCTACAAGCCCATCCCGGGATAGAAGTACTCTCGCGTGACCGTTCTAAAACATATAAAAATGCAATGGACGCGGCCGCACCCAGCGCAATACAGGTCGCGGATCGCTTTCACCTAGTCAAGAATTTGAGCGATTACCTAGAGCAGGCACTGAGAAGCTATCGAACCGAACTCATATCGGCAGAGAAAGCGCAGCACCACGAAACAGCAAGCGCACAATCAGAAGCCACGGTGGTCGTCCTACCACAGCCGACGTCCACTGCACCCGCTCAACAGAGCCTCTTGGAAAATCAGAAGCGGCGAGTGCAACTACAGCAAACCATGAAAGAGCTACGGACACAGATGTGGACACATATCGCCATTGCAAAAGAAGTCGGTGTGAGCACTCGCACAGTAGAACGCTACTTGGCGGCACCAGACTTTTCAGAGGTTCCCACTCGCTATCGCACTTTTGGCAGCGGCATCATTGACCCTTATAAGCAACAGATTTTAGCCTGGTGGAATACAGGCATTCGAGTGTCCAGCGTGCTGATAAGCCTGCTAAAAAAGGAGGGCTATGAAAGCTCTACGCGAACTGTTCAGCGATATATCAAAGGGCTTCGGAAAGCACAAGGCTTACCGCCCGCTTGTGTCCGCGTGACGCATTCTTTACCGAAGGTGAGCGACCCACAAGCACCGCCCTTTACCCCAAAACAAGCCGCCTTTTTGTTGGTCTTACGACCCGAGAATAGAGAGGCAGAGGAGACGGACATACTTCAACAAATGGCTCAACAACATCCTGATTTAGCCAGTATTGTCGAGATTTCTGATGGCTTTTTACAGCTTCTAAGACAGCGACAATCAGATAAGTTTGACGACTGGTTGTTAAAGGCATTGGCCTGTTCTATCAAACCTCTACAGACTTTTGCGAAGGGACTTCTTAAGACTATGCAGCGGTCAAAGCTAGCATGGCGCTAGAGGTCAGCAATGGCCCGGTCGAAGGGTTAAATAACAAGCTGAAGATGCTCAAACGACAGATGTATGGCAGGGCTGGGTTAGACCTGTTAGCCAAGCGCTTTATTATGGCTTGAGGATTTGGTCAAAATGGAAAGCATGTGCCACCGGACAGACCTTTTTCCGGCTTCACCAAAAGCTAGGAAGAGCCCAACATAGTTGACATTTGATAGTTGTCCTCGGTTGCCTGCTCGATACGTACTGAGGATAAACGCCTGCCAGAACTCGCTCACTCTAAATTGACCTTCATCTGAACGGCCTTGGCGCTCAGCAATTCCAAATTCCAAGATACGGACAAGTCAAACAGCGCTGAAGAGCTGACTGGCAATTGACGAGAAAGCCGTCAAGAGGTGTTTCTGATCTGCTTGGCAGACTT
>JBAQZP010000057.1:0-13304 GCA_049791095.1 Phormidesmis sp. | reverse complement strand
GGCGGGCGCAGGCGCAGGCGCAGGTGAAGATGCGCCTACCGGTTCGTCATAAGCGGGTTCTGGCTCACCTTCGTAGACAGGCTCAGGTTCTGAGTATTCGCTGGGTTCATAGTAAGTTTCTTCAGGTTCGGGGGCGGCTCGGCGGCGCTCAGTATCAGCGTCATCGCGATCGCGCTGTCCTGGCTTGTCAGCAGTAACTCGACCAGGCGCAATCGGCTTGGCCGTAATTGATCCTTCTCGTCCCCCCAGCTTTGGCAAGTCTGGAAACTTCTCAACCGGCAAATCATCAATAAACTGATCGACAAACTTGTACCAGGCCAACGCCGCCGTCCGACTCGCCCCTCCGGTGGGACTGCTGTCATCATTGCCCATCCATACGCCCGCTACTAGCTGCGGCGTGTAGCCAATAAACCAAAGATCTCTATTTTTTTCAGAGGTGCCAGTTTTGCCCGCCACTTGTCTGCCAGGGATAGCCGCGTTGCCACCCGTGCCGCCATTGACCACACCTTCTAGCATCCAGGTCATAATCGCAGCGGTGTCCGCATCCATCGCCTGCCTCGGCTTTTCGTCAAACTCATACACCACATCCCCCTGAGCGTTCGTAATCCGGGTGATGCCGTGAGGTGTGACATGTTTGCCCTCAGCGGCAAAGCTGCCGTAGGCACTCGTCAGCTCTAGCAGGTTAACTTCTGAAGATCCTAAGGCCAGAGAGTAAGCCCCCAATAGGTCAGAGTCAATGCCTGCCCGGTGGGCTAAGGCAATCACCGGATCGAAGCCGACATCTACCAAGAGTTTGACAGCGACGATGTTAATAGAGCTGGTGAGGGCTCTGCGCAGATCTACCTCGCCGCTAAAGCTGCCGCCGTAGTTCTTGGGTTCGTAGCCATCAACCACATAGCGAGCGTCCGTATAACCTTTGTAAGGAGACATACCGGTTGCGATCGCAGTTGCATACACAAACGCTTTAAACGTAGAACCCGGCTGCCGCTGGGCTTGCGTTACCCGGTTGAACTGACTATCGTCAAAGTCAGTGCCCCCTACCATTGCCTTAATTTCGCCTGTTCTGGGGTCAATGGCCACTAGCGAAGCCTGCTCAAAGCTTTGCCACTGGCCATACTCCTCAACGACTTCTTCTATAGTCTTTTCAGCCGCCGTTTGCCACTCTGTATTCAAAGAGGTCTCGACGACTAAGCCGCCCGCTGCGATCTCTTCTTCAGAGAGGATTTGCGAGAGCTGCTTTTTGATGTAAATAGTAAAATAAGGAAACTGACTGTAGAGATATTTAGGTTCTTTGGGCTCTAAAGTAACATCTGCTTTATAGGCTTCATTGGCCTGAGCTGAGGTGATCACACCGTTAGCTTCCATCCGGCTAATCACTTTGTTGCGCTGTTCTCGGGCAGCTTCTGGATTGACTAGTGGCGAATATACGCTTGGCGCGGGAGCCATCCCGGCGATCAAAGCAATGTCCGCTACGCTAATTTCATCAATGGTTTTACCAAAGTAAATCCAGGCGGCATCGGCCACACCATAGGCTCCCGCACCCAGATACACCAGGTTCAAGTAGCGTTCTAGCACCTTCTCTTTACCCAGTTCTTCTTCCATCCGCTGGGCTAGGATAGCTTCTTTAAATTTGCGCTGAAAGCTTCGATCTTGGTTTAAAAACGTGATTCGGGCGAGCTGCTGAGTAATCGTGCTGGCCCCTTCAACTACGCCGCCGCTGGTTACGTTGGCTACCGCCGCCCGTACAATCGAGCGATAGTCCACCCCATTGTGCTCATAAAAGCGCCGATCTTCGGCGGCGATAAACGCCTGGGTGACGACTTCGGGAATTTCGTCAAAGGTCAGGCTTTCTTGGGCGGTAGGGCCAACTTTTTGCAAGACTTTGCCGTTGTCGGCCTTCAGGGTAATCGTGCCGCTGCGCTCATAGGTCAGGGCCTTGCTAACGTCGGGTACGCTCTCTCTGAGGTCGCTCCACAGCCGGTAAAATCGAGCGCTGGGGCCAGCAATACCGGCCCCTATTAGCAGCAGCAGCCAAAAGGCTGGCTTTCTATAGATAGGCCGCAGATGAGAGGGACGGCCTGACTTTTGGGAATGGGCAGCGGTGGTCTTGGTCTCTAGCGGACGGGGTGGTTGGGGGGGGGATGCGATCGCACCACTTTGAGCACCATTATTTCGAGCGCCATTATTTCGAGCACGCTTCTGCGTCACATTCTGATGCGCACCTGTGACCGCAGATGAACGAATGGCCGCCTTTCGCTGTCTGATGGTACGAGGCGATGTCCCTCGCATCCGAGCAGACCATTGCTTCAACTGAGAAAAGAGATTGGCCACTTCAGTAGGTTCTCCGGGCGATCGCCTCGCCATTGACAAACTCAAAACGCTGTAACTGTGAGGTTGCAGCTACGAACAGTTTTCCAGCGCGCTCAATTTCCAAGCGCCTCATACCCTATGTATTCAACCTATATTCAACCAATCTGAGGTAAGTCAGGGAATACACAGGAGCAGCAGCAAGACAGCAGGTGCCTGGTCGCAAGCTGGGATAAATGCTACCACGATGCCATTCGCTAAGTCGCTAGCTAGCTTACCAAAGCGCTGTGACCCAACGCTAAAGCGGTGACCAGCATCCCCAATACCAGGAATGGCTGAGCGCTGGCTTGATACTTAACATCGTTTTCTAACGGATCGCGTAGAAAATACATATCCTGGAAAGTAATTTGCGGAATAATCAGCAAAATTAGCAGCACCGCGTAAACGTTTTTGTGAATGGCCATCAGGTAAGCCGCCATCCCACCCTGAAAAATGTCAATCATTAAGACGCAAATCCAGGCGGCTGTTTGCACACCAAACATGACTGGCAGCGAGTTGAGGCCGAGCTGGCGATCGCCTTCCACCGCTTTGAAGTCATTGACCACCGCAATGCCCAGCCCCGCCATGCTATAGATTAGCGTTAGTATTACCACCGTCCAATTCAGCTCACCAAACAGGGCATGACCCGCCCACCAGGGAAGCGCAATATAGCTGGCCCCCAGGGCATAGTTACCCGCCCAGCCATTTTGCTTCAGCTTCAGCGGCGGCGCAGAATATATATAGGATACAAAAGAGCCGCCAACGGCCAGTGCGAGCAGCGTCGGAAACTCATGTTGTGCCCACACGTCTAGCCCATAGGCCACTGCTAGCCCGCCTAGCAGCAGCACCCAAATTTGCATCCGCACCTGGCTCAGCGAGATTGCGCCAGATGGAATCGGGCGGTTGGGCTCGTTAATGGCATCCAAATCGCGGTCGTAGTAGTCATTGATAGTTTGGGTATAGCCTGTCAGCAAAGGGCCAGACATCAGCATACAGGCAGCGGCAATCAGTACGTTCTCGACCGTCCAAGTGTATTTACCAGAAGAAGCCGCGCCACAAACAACGCCCCAAATCAACGGAATCCAGGTAATGGCCTTCATGAGCTGAAGCCGAATTTTCCAAATGGATTTCTCTCCGGCTTCCGCGCCCTTCATGCCTAAGAGCTGTCTGGCTCTACCGCTGCTATTGGCCGCCGGATTAATGGCTGCTCCATCTGTCGATGCGACTGGCGCAGAAGTGACCAAAGGCTCCGATATCTGTTCTTCCGACATATCCGACATGAAAAGTTCCCGTAACTACGTAATGTCTTAACTGGGCCAACGTTAAGCAAATGATACAAAAAAGCAACTAGTGCGATCGCACCGCTCAAAGGAAACCGGCTAAAAGAAACTAGCCAAAAGAAATGATCAAGTAGCCATCTTGAAACTTCGCACCCGTAACCGAGCGCCCATTTAGCGCTGGCGGCAACGATAAATTATGCCGCTGATCGCCTGCTTCTACAGTCACCTCTGGCCCGTACTGAGTCAGCTTTACCTGCGATTTGCTAAATCCTGGTAAAAACAGCTTAACGCTACTCGCTGCCGTATCTACGCTCATGGCATTGGGGACGCTTACCGGTTCGCTCAATGCAGGCAGGGCCGCTGCCAAAGATGGCCATTTGTCATCGCCCGAACCATAAGGAATACTGGCGACCGGCAAAGGACTGAAGGTTTCGACAGCAGCAGTGGTTTGCGCTGAACCAGCGGCAACTGAATTTACCAAGGTACCGGCTACCGTCAGGTTAATTTGCTGAGCGGCGCTCCACAGGTATTTGCCCTGGGCCAAGGCCACTTCATCTGCCGTCGTCACCACATAGGCGCGCAACTGCATCGGGTCGCGCACCATCGCCTTACCCTGTGCGACCATACTTTCCACGCTTTTCGTTTCCGGCTGATTCCAAACATCCCCCGACATCCCATTGCTCAAAATCGCGCCGGTAATTGGACTAATAAAGGGCGAGATGGACTTGTAAAACTGAGAATCTTGAAACACCTTTTTAAACCGGCGAAAGTACCAGTCGATGCCGCCAATCGCCCCCCACATCCGCAAGCTCGCCTGATCGCCCGCGCCATCATGCACAATCACATCATACTGACTGCTTTCGGTGTATTCGCGAATCGCATTCAAGGCCAAAAAGTCATCCATTCCTGGAATCACGCTTAGCTCCTGGCCATATACCGCTTTGAAGAACGGATCTCTCAGGTACTGGGCCTCAAACTTTTTTAGCTTCTCCCAGTTTTCATCCAGCAGCGCCGTTGTTTGCAGTTGCACGGCCTGAAACGTTTGCCCATTGACAGCACTTGGGCTTGAGCCGACCTCAGCACCTAGCAATATCGAGAGCGCTGGGCCAGCTTCTTGGGAAAAAAGCAATACTCGCTTCCCGGCGGCTGATAGCTTGTGGGCGGCGGCGATCGCAACGGTAGAGCGACCCGTCCCGCCCTTCCCTAGAAACGTCAAAATCAGCGTCATAGTGTAAAAAGGATGATGGTGGCTGTTAAAGCATGAACGACTAAGGGGCCAACAGGCTTCTGGAATTGGATAGATTCTCGCTGGCGATGGCTAAAGGCGATGACTAAAGGGGTTAAATAGCTAATTATTCAACTGCTCGCAGCTCGTCTTCAAAAAACCAGGTGGTGTAGTCATCTACGTCAAACTCAACCAGGGCACCAATGTTTTGTCCATCTAGCACTTTGAAGTCTTTAATAATGCCAGTTTGACCAAGGCGGCTTGCCAGAGACTTTGCGACGCGATCGCGCATCCGACGCACCTGAACCCGCTGTCCAATTTCCAAATCCATACTCAAAAAATGTATCCTTACTGAATCCAACTCAAAAATAAGTCTATCAGCGACTTGCGCACCCCCAAACATGCTTGCCAAAAGAATCCTTCCCTGCCTTGACGTCAAAGCTGGCCGCGTTGTTAAGGGCGTTAATTTTGTTGACCTCAAGGATGCCGGTGACCCGGTAGAACTTGCCAAGGTTTATAACCAAGCGGGAGCCGATGAGCTGGTCTTTTTGGATATCACAGCCACCCACGAAGATCGCGACGTGATTTATGACGTGGTGTACCGCACCGCCGAGCAGGTGTTTATCCCGCTGACGGTGGGTGGTGGCATCAGCTCTCCCGATACCATCAAAAAGCTGCTGCGGGCAGGCGCAGACAAAATCAGCATTAATTCTGCGGCGGTGCGCGATCCAAACTTAATCAACCGAGCCAGCGATCGCTTCGGCGCTCAGTGCATTGTGGTAGCAATTGACGCTCGCCGCCGACAGCCTTCTATCGATGAACCCCACAACCCTGGCTGGGATGTGTTTGTCCGGGGCGGGCGAGAAAATACCGGGCTAGACGCTGTAGATTGGGCCTGCAATGTGGTGAGCCGTGGGGCCGGAGAGCTACTGATTACCAGCATGGATGCGGATGGAACTCAAGCGGGATATGACTTGACGCTGACCGAGGCGATCGCCAGCCGAGTCGATGTCCCCGTGATTGCCTCAGGAGGTGCAGGCACCTGCGAGCACATTTACCAGGCACTTACTGCCGGCAAAGCCGAAGCTGCCCTTCTAGCCTCACTTTTGCACTACGGTCAGCTTAGCGTCAGTGAAATCAAAAGCTACCTGAGCGCCCACAATGTAATGGTTCGCAGTTAATTGTTTACAAAACCTTACAAGATTTAGGATTTCACAGGAAACCACTTATTCTGATGAGCAAGTTAGGGATTCTGGTGTCGTCCTACCAGTTTCGGCCTCAGATGGATCTATCGCTATTGAAGATCCCTGCCGGATACCAGGCTACTAATGTCACAAAAACTGAGAGATCTGTTACGATATGTAAACTAGTCTGTAATATTGCGTTTAACTCTATATTGATTGCTGTCAATTTTCTTTTTGCCGCTGTGCAAGTGCTCTACACAGAATGATTTTTCTGATTATAACTATCGTCGTTGGTTTGGTTTTTTGGGCGCTTCGCCTGATGGATCGGGCCGTAGAAAATCAGGAATTCTCACTGATGCTCGCCGGTTTTCTGGTGGCCTCTTCGGCGGCTGCCATGGTTGGCGTCTACTTTTTAATGAGCGACTATCTCACCTTTATGACCCAGGCTGGCGGTGCCTTCGACAGTTATGACGCCACCTTTATAGAAGGCGAATTTCCGGTCTGGCTTGACCCCTAGCTCACCACCTCAGATTAACGCCCTCAGATTAACGCGGTAGACCCAGCTATTGTATTTTTGCAAATTTTCTATTTTTCAGCGCTATTGCTTTAGCCCCGACGCCGGTTGACAAAGGCGCGGGGCTTTGCTTTTTGAGTTAATTTAAGTCATTTACTGCGCTAGCGCTCTAGAAAGAGCATCCCAGGTAGATGCGCCGACAATGGCATCGACGACAAGCTGCTGATCGCTTTGAAATTTTCTCACAGCGGCCTGGGTTAGCTCGCCATAGGTGCCATCAATGGCCCCCTCGTAGTAGCCCAACGTCTGAAGCTCTCTTTGGAGTTGCGCGACGGCTGAGCCTTGGACATCGGGCCGCAGTATAGGCGGAGTGGCCTCTGCTGGGTTTGCGGGGGGTTGTGGATCGGGCGGCGCTGAAACGGGCGGCGGTTCTGGGCTGGCGGCAGGGACTTCGCTAGCGGCAATGGTGCCGACTTCACCAGGCGCAGGCAGTAGCTTTTGCCAGGTGGAAGGCCCGGTAATGCCATCTGCGGCAATGCCCGCCGATGATTGAAACTCGGCAACGGCGGATTGCGTCGCTTGGCTGTAGGTGCCATCGACTGCACCGCCATAAAACCCTAGTAGTTTAAGCGTTGCTTGCAGACGGCTGACGGTGGCTCCGGTGCTGCCCGGTACGAGCGTTGGGTAGGTGACTTGGGCTAGGACAGCAGGCTGGGCGGCGGCGCTGAGCGGTGCTAAAAGGGGGGACAGCGATCCTAGCAAGAAGGTGCTTGCGATCGCGGTTATTTGAAATGCGCTCATTCGACAAGAAACTCTCTGACGGGTGGATGGACTGCTGGTAGAAGGATTGAGTAATGGCTGTTGGGTCGGTGGGTGGTGCTTGCGCGATCGCCCCATTGCGGGTCTCCTCAGCCTTATGCATAGTGTGCTTTAAGCCATATCAATATAAACGGATACAATTCACGGTGCAAAACAGGTCAGTTCGCCGAATGGAACAAGGGTACGTTCAATCACAGCAAATTCAACCAAGACCAGCGCCAACAGAATACTTTCAAGGCGCACTGCTAGGACTGGTGCTTGCGCCGACAGCGCTCATTTTTGATGGCGTGCCTGCTGCCGCTATTGAGTCGATCAATCAGTGGGTGGATACTAGCATTCAGTCTGTTCAGATGTTTCTGTCAGGCCAGCATCAAGCAAAGGCGGCTCAAAGGGAAACGGCTGCCAACGTCTATCTTCTGGCCAGCCTGCCAGCGCTTTTACGCTACGCCAACGACTGGCAGCGGCGCTGGAACTATCTACGGTCGGCTGGCTGGCTATGTATTGACAATTCTGCCAAAGACCCCGATTGGGCGACGGCACAGATTTTATGTTTGGGAGATTTTCTAGAAATTATCTTGAGCAAGCATTTGCCAAATAATGCTTGGGCAGGCAAACGCCACCCGGACGCTTGGGGTAGCCTAACCCATCTAAAATGGCGCATCGAGCAATACAGCGCTGCTGGCCTCTGCGATCAACAGTGTCAGCGCTATCAGTGGATTTTAGGCAAACTGACAATGGGCTTGGCCGATAACGGGCAATGGCAACTCTCTCAGGCAAGCGCATCTGAGCCTACAGATGAGCCCACAGATGCTTTGAATGCTACAGGTCTAAAAGATTCTGCTAGTTTTGTGACTGCTGTTCTGAGTGCGGTAGTCCATCCAGAAAGCTATAGCCTGGCGGTGCGAATGGCCAGTCAAGGGGGCGGGCATTCACTCATAGCCGGTATCGTTTCGGGCGCTCTGGGCGGACGGGCCTCGTTGCCAGTTCTGTGGCAGCTCAATTCAATAGATAAAGTTTCGGTAACTGTGGCGACGGCTGATGCTTTGTGTGACCAGTGGGCGGGCATTCAACCGCTCACTAACCAGTTCTGTGAGCGCACTACATAGCGAATACAGTTGCCAAAAAAAACGCATACTATAATGACGAAATGATCTACTCTCTAGCCCTGCATAGCTCGCTGCATACTCTATTGCTATGGGGTTTTCTACGCACAGCCGCTAGTTGCTTTGCTAAAGCGGTTCGTTAGGCACTTTTGGTTGAGACTCATGCGCGTTTTCCATCAGATTGCCAATGGGGCTTATCAGCTTTGGTCTCGTTTTTTTTCAAGGCTGAGGCTATCTAGTCACTATTTAAAGCGACATATTAGCCAGCGTTACTCCCCCTGGATTAATCGCGCTCGGCAATATTTGTGGCTAGACGGTCATACCGATGAGGCACTACCGATACGCCATAAGATGACCAGTAAGAATAGACGCACAGGGCGTTCGGGGCGATCGCAATCGACTAGAATCAGGCGCTCTACCGGCCAAGATTTGGTGTCATTTGGGCTGGCTAAACGTACCTGGCTGGTCACGCTTTGTGCGCTGGTACTACTGACAAGCTGCTTTGGCCAGCGATTTTATAATCAACCGGGGCTAGATGTGCGCTCCATTGCCCCCCAGACTTTTTATGCCCCCGAAACGGCGGTTTTTGAAGATAAACGGGCGACCGAGAACCTGCGCAACAGCGTCCGCGATGGGTCGGTGCAGGTACTGAAGATAGATTCTGATTTGACAGCGGCGGCGGCGCGATCGCTCGAAACCCTATTGCAACAGGGTAGAGAATTACGAGAAGAAGCGGGGAGTCCGCCCTTTCTTAACTTAGAGACGCTGTCGAAACCCACTCAGGAGTTTTTGTTTCAAACCCCAGAGAGTCAGTGGCAAGCGATGTGGCGCTTGGCGGCAATCACCAATATATCTGCCGAACAACTCGACGCGATCGCCGCTAATGAAGCAAACGAAGCATTTTTTGGCGACCGCTTGCCAAACAAACCGCCGAATGGCCCCGCCGCCGATCCGGATCGTTTTGCCAACAACGACCAGCCTGAGCGCATTCGAGCCAAGCCTTTGCCCGCTCACATAGAGAAGCAAATAAGGCTGATGGAGCCCGCTCAGCTAGCCTCTTTGCAAGAGCTGGTGGCCTACCAAAAGCTGGCTGGCTCAGCCGGGCTATCGTCGCTAAAAACTCGTATGGGCAACCGCAGACGGCAGTATCGCAAAGCTGCCGACGACCTCGCTGCCGCTGCCAGAACAGAAGGCCAACCGTTATTCAACGCTACCTTGTTTGAGCTATCGGAAGATGAATGGCTCGCCCTAGAAGAAAACGCCCAAAAGATCTTCTTAGAGATGACGCTACAAGGGATTCACCCAGGCGCACCCTCAGATTTGTTGCTAAGAGCCATCGAAGCGAGAGTGCCAGATGAGCTAACCCCCCAGGTAAGGCAGCTCACGGCTGATTTGCTGGCCGCAACCCTGGCCCCCAACCTGATACTAGACAATGAGCGAACTCAGCAGCGAGCCGAACAGGCCGTTCGGCAAATCGTGCCGGTGATGGTAGCGGTCAAAAAAGGCGACTTGATTGTGCGAGCTAATGAGCCTGTTGACGAATCCGATTTTGCCCTGCTAGATCACTTTGACCTGACCGGTCGTTACTTTAACTGGCTGGGTCTTTGCGGGTTTAGCCTGCTAATTGCAGGGGCAATGGCACTCTATTTATGGGTGGATCATCGTCACCTGACTCAGCTCAACCAGCGCGATCATATTTTGGTGCTGTTGCTGTGTTTAGCCGTTTCTATACTGGCGGCGCTACGAGTGCCCACGATAGGGTTGCCCGCCGTTGGATTACTGGTAGGTAGCTTTTATGGTTCGGTGTTGGGAATGACGGTAATAGGTCTGCTAACGCTGGTTTTGCCAATTGGCACGCCGGTCAGTGCGATTCCGCTAATGGCAGGCGCGGCAGCGGCCATTTTGGGTGCCTGGATTGCACCTCGGCTGCGATCGCGTGAAGAATTCGCCCTTCTGGGTGGCTTCGTCGGCCTCAGCCAGGCGAGTATCTACCTGGTGCTGACGCTGATGCGCTCGACGGTGACCGTCCCGCTGTGGAAAGCCATCTTTGGCGGCGCGGCGATGCATGGCTTGTACGGCATCGTCTGGAGCATCGTCGCTTTGGGCGTCAGCCCTTACTTAGAGCACCTGTTTGACGTGGTAACGCCCATTCGTTTAGCCGAACTCGCCAATCCCAATCGCGCCTTGCTTAAGCGGCTCTCAGTAGAAGCCCCAGGAACTTTTCAGCACACGATGTTTGTCGCCAACCTAGCTGAAGCCGCCGCCCGTGCCCTGGGCCGAAACGTAGAGCTTGTCAGAGCAGGCACTCTTTACCATGACATTGGTAAAATGCACGACCCCCAAGGATTTATCGAAAACCAGATGGGGGGAACCAATAAGCATGACTTAATTGACGACCCCTGGCGGAGCGCCAGCATTATCAAAAAGCATGTGACCTTAGGGTTGGTGATGGCTCGCAAGTACCGGCTGCCAAAAGCAGTACAGGCATTCATTCCAGAGCACCAGGGCGATATGAAAATTAGCTACTTTTACCAGCAGGCGAAAGAAAAGCAGGCAAAAGAGCCCAGTTTAGTGGTGAACGAATCTGACTTTCGCTATGACGGGCCAATTCCTCAAAGCCCAGAGACGGGGATTACCATGCTGGCTGATTCCTGTGAGGCGGCGCTGCGATCGCTCAAGCCAGACGCTTCTATGGATGAAGCCTACCTAATGGTTAACCGAATTTTGCGAGCGCGTTGGCGCAGCCGTCAGCTAGCAGACAGCAGCCTCAGCCGAGACGATATGGACGTGATTGCCAGCGTCTTTATTCAGGTGTGGCAGCAGCACAACCACAAACGTATTGCCTATCCTAAAAACGCGCTGGTCGGATAATAGGCCCGATCGAGAGTGGATCAGCAAAATAGTAAAAGCGTACTATAATGACCTGAAAGGTAGTGAGACGAACAAAATCCGCCTGAAGGGACAGGTATTGTTGTCATAAAGTGCGGTTTAAGTGCAGTTAACCCGTTAGACAGATATATGTATATCCAGACGCTAAATAAATAAGCAAAGTCTCTCATAAAAGATATGATACTTAACATAACCAGGGCTTATTTGACATCAGTTCACCTAGCCGTCCTGTTTTGACCCCATCAACGACTCTTTTGCCGTCGCGCAATTTTTATATGAAAGCTGCTGCTCCGTCTCGCGATTTAGTCCGCACATACTTGAAAGAGATTGGCCGGGTGCCATTGCTGACCCACGAGGAAGAAATTATCCTGGGCAAGCAAGTCAAAAAGCTCATGGCCTTACTTACCATTCAGAGCGAGCTAGCCGAAGCGTTAGACCGCGAGCCCACTCAGACAGAATGGGCCGAAGCCGCCAATATTTCCAAAGCAGAACTTGACGCCGCCGTAGCCGCAGGCGAAAGGGCCAAGCGAAAAATGGTAGAAGCAAACCTACGCTTGGTCGTCTCGGTCGCCAAGAAATACATCAAGCGCAATGTGGATCTGCTCGATCTCATTCAGGAAGGCACGATCGGAATGCAGCGTGGCGTGGAGAAATTTGACCCTTCCAAAGGCTACCGCTTTAGCACCTATGCTTATTGGTGGATTCGTCAGGCAATTACGCGGGCGATCGCCGAAAAAAGCCGCACCATTCGCCTCCCTATCCATATCACCGAAAAGCTCAACAAAATTAAAAAAGCCCAGCGCCAGTTCACTCAAAAGACGGGCCGTACCCCCAGCGTCACCGAGCTTGCCGATGAAACCGGCCTCACCACCAGGCAGGTTCGCGACTACCTAGATAAATCTCGTCAACCCCTATCGCTCGATCTACGCGTCGGCGATAACAAAGATACCCAGCTTAGCGATTTATTAGAAGACGAAGGCCCTTCACCCGAAGACTACGCGACTCAGTCTTCACTCAAGCGCGACTTGCGACTGTTGCTAGCTGACCTTACCCCGCAGCAGCAGCGAGTGCTTTCCCTTCGCTTTGGGCTAGATGACGGCAAAAATATGACGCTAGCAAAAATTGGCGTGATGCTAGAAATTAGCCGCGAGCGCGTCCGCCAAATTGAGCGAGAGGCATTGACTAAGCTGCGCAAGCGTCGGAGTGATATGCGAGAGTACCTGGCGGGATGAGTATTCTAGGCTGGCACCTAGAACCCAAACTGGCACTGGCACCCAGACTGACAAGTACTGTGGAGCCAACTGAGCCTGAGCCCTGCTATGATGCTGGCGCACTTTAAGGATGCTTGCGTGACTCCACAAGAATTAGGTCTGCTGTTGTTATCAGTCGTGACAGCGGCTTGCGGTCAGCTATTACTAAAGCTAGGAGCGCTAAAGCTAGCCGTAATTGAGGCGTCTGGCTTGATTGACAAGGTTTATGCAGTGGTAACGATTCCAGAGCTAATTGCTGGATTAGGGGCTTATGGCGGGAGTGCGATCGCCTACATCCTTCTGCTCACCCGCGTCAAGCTCAGCGTTGCCGCGCCTAGCACCGCTCTCATCTACATTTTTTCAGTCCTTATCGGCATCTTCGTCTTCAAAGAGCCGGTTTCTTCTTTGCGATTAGTAGGACTTGCCTTCATTGCCTGCGGAGTCGTTTTGGTAGTCTCTCAGTAGTCTTAAAATTGTCTGCTTTTTACAGCATCGGTACTCGGCCTGTCGAGAATAGTTTGTAGCCGACTGCCATCACCATAAAGGCCAAGAAAAAGTCCCAGAGGCTAGGGCGTGTCATCAATTAAGCCAAACGACAATAGCAGCGAGATGAACCGCACTTAAGAAGTTGCGAGCCGTCTTGTCATAGCGCGTTGCAATCGCCCGGTATTGCTTCAACTTAGCGAAAAAGTTC
>JBAQZP010000056.1:0-15619 GCA_049791095.1 Phormidesmis sp. | reverse complement strand
TGTCAGCTTGCAGGCTGCGTCTTTCATGGTTTCCTTCATCTGCTCATCTAGCATTCCTCAGCCACTCCCAACTGACTCAAGTCCGCCTTATAATGACTGGTAATGTATTTTATTGCTAGTCCCTTATGTCCTGAGTCTGTAGTTGCTGCTCTGTAGTTGCTGCAAAGATGGCTTCGCCGATATACCTTAGCTTACTGTCCTGGCCCCAAACCACCCTTCAGACGCCCGCCTAACCCGCTGTCCATGTCGGGGCCAGCCTGTAATATAAAGTCGTAGTTCCCTTTGCCTACCGATTTTTCCAGCGTTTTAAGCACTTTGTTGGGGTCATCATAGGGGCCGTTGTAGTAGAAAGGCTTGCCGTCTTTACCAAACTCCAGGACGGGTAGGGTGTCGGGCTCATTGCCTAATATCGCCTGCGCTTTCTCAAAATCTTTATGCGGCTCAAACCCTAGCTGCCGGGCATAGTTAGTCGTCCCTGAAAAACCTCAAGCGATCGCAGGCACTCGCGATGTCTGTGCGATGCATCGGTAAAGCTTACGGAGGTTGAAGCCACAGGCTGCGAGCAATGCGTTGATACGGTCGCCCTGTTTCCCTTTGAGGAAGTTACGCTTGAGCGCATGGTCATGCTTGAGGTGGCCGATGACCGGCTCAATCGCGCTACGGCGCTTGACTAAGCGTTTGAGCACCCCCTTGAACTTCCGCGTACCTGCCACCAGCACCTGTAGCCCATCTGGATGATGCTTAGCCCCGCGAAAGCCTTTGTCTACCGCCGCTTGCTTGGGTAAAACGCCTGTGAGCCGGTCAGTTTGCGCTATCACATCGCTGAGCGTTGAGCCGTCGTAGGGATTACCGTGGACAGCAATAGCACCCACAATCCAATTGTCCTGGCTGGTGGTCACGAACACCACTTTGCAGCCGAACTCGTAGCGCTTGTGAACTTTGCCTTTGGCGATACATTCGACTTCCGGTGCGTGCATGCTGTAGATTTTGTTGGAATCGCTTCGTTTTTGTTGTTCAATCCGCTTTGCTCGTCCTAACAACACTGCCATTTCTACATCTGGTTGTGGGAGCTTTCGTTCAATATCTCGAATCACACGACCCAAGTAGGTGCGTAATTTTCGAGTGTACTTTCTAGCTCGTTTGAGCTGTCTAGCAACCCGGTAGCGACTCTGTTTGAAGAAAGCATACTTTCCAACCCTCACATAGCTTTGACGGAGCTTAACACCTCGTTTTCTCGCCGCTCGAACTAAAGTTATTCTGGCCTGATTGTAGAGTCTCGCATCGGTCGGAAAAGCCACTGCTTTTTCTTGCACTGTTGTATCGACATTCACTCGCTCAATCTCTTTAGGTTTCATCACAACGCTGCGCATCGCTGTCTGAATAATTTGTCCGAGTAATTGCTCAAATCCGTCTGTGCCAATCTGTTTTCGCCACTTCACTAGACTTGTTGGGTGGCAGGGCAGTTCATGTTGAAGCACCTGCTCGCCGCAAAAATGCTGCCAGTACGGATTTTCGACCCACTTTGCTACCACCATCTCGTCGCTCTCGTCGTACAAAGATTTCAGATAGTGCAGTCCCACCATCAACCGCGTCGGTAGCGGTGGACGGCCACCGCTTGCCTTAGCAACCCGTCCAAACTTCTCCTCAAACGCCTGCCAGTCTATCGTTTCAGCCAGTTGTACCAGCGGATGACTCAGGTTCAGTTGACGCGCCAGCGGTGATAGAGACGAGTCTGTATTTGAGGCCGATGTCGATGACTTCATTTTGCAGGCTTTTCAGGGCGGTAGCAGTATATCTGGTAATTCTATCCTGCTGTCTGCCGCCCGAAACATCTACATGGCTTGCCTTTGAGTAGTTTTTCAGGGACAACTAGTTAACTGCGCCCCATACGATCGCTTGAGCCTGACTCAAAGATATCTCTTCAGCGCCTTCTAGAAACTGAGTAAAAACCATCTCTTTCATTTGACGGTACTGACTGTCGTCACGGAGCTTCTTGGACGATGCATTTTTAATCCCCAGGCAATAGTAATCTATTAAAAACACAGATGCTGTGAACCCAGTGCGCTGCTTGCGAACTACCATTACAGTTCCTAACCCCGCGCTGCCGCTCAGCTTTGATGTATTGCCACCTCTAAACAAAGCATCCACCATACCGCCGTTAGCTAAACAGATCTCAATCGGCGGGAGTTCGCCTCTGGCAAGGGCTTCTTGCTGCTGAGTAGCCGCCTGCTGCTGAATCGCTGTTTTGACCTCGGCAGGCCGTAGCCCTAGCTTTCTAGCAATTTGCTTGGGAGCGAGTTTGCGATCGCGCAATCTCCGAATTTCTTCAATCTGCTCAGGTGTCATCCCCAAATCCTCCTTTTAATCTGCTGCTAACAACAAGCTTGTCAGTGACCTACCCAGCTAACTTCAGCCTATCTCAAGCCCTCAAAATTAATCTCGATTAGACAAATCTGAAGCTCTATTAAGAAACTGAGTATATTCCGGTTGAAACAACAGTTTCACAGTACCCGTTGGCCCATTGCGGTGTTTGGTAAGAATGATTTCGGCAATGCCGCGATCGGGCGTATCTGGATCATAATACTCTTCCCGGTACAGCATCATAATCAAATCCGCATCCTGCTCGATTGCGCCTGAATTATGCGAAACAAGGCCATCTGCCATCCATGCGGCTGATCCTGGAACGGTTAAATCGTACACTAGCTCTTTGCCAATAGCTTCAATAGACACGATATCGTCCCAGAAAATATGTGAGGCTGCAATCTCTTTGAGTTCTTGGCTCTCTAGAATATTGGCATAGCTTGAAATAACGTCTCGCGTTGGAGAAAATTTAAAGTGAGAGGATCCCCCGTAGGAAGTTCCTCTCAGGGCGGCCATACGGCGCTGAGAAATCCCTTTTTCTTGCATAGTTTGCTTGACAAGCTCGAAGGCTTCAACCGGAATCGTATCTCGGTTAGGATTAGCTTCGCCTATCTGCAGCAGTTCAGCTCTTGCCACAGCAGCAGCCTTTACCTTAGGCCCAAAAGCGCCTACTACATTCAGGAATCTGAGCTGGTGCTCTTTTCCATAAATATGCACGTTATAGCATTGAGAGTTTGACCATCGCATCCGGCTCAAAATTTGCAATCGCAACAGCAAAGCCATTACGTCACGGGCTAAACGCTCGCTAACTGTAGAGAAAAAGATAGTAGTTCTTTTTCCCTTCCTACTCTGCTGCGGATAGCTGCCGATACAACCATCGGTTGCCCATAAATGCCGGAGTAAGCGCGCAATTTGACTATCTGGTAGCTGGAAAACCTCAGCAGGAATATGTTTTTCTGCCGAGCGTTGGTTAAAAATGCCTAATTCTTTCAGCCAGCGTCCTACACCTGCTGGGTGCCAGCGATTGCCATTCCCAGAGATAACCAACTGGTGCCAGTTACCCCTACCAATATGTCGATTTACTTTGCAGCCAAACACTTCAGCGGCAGCTTTTACGATTGCGCTATTTTCCTCTGAAGCCGTTGTATATCGCAAAGGTTGATGTTTTATGTAGCTGCCATCACCAATGAGGTGGCCAAGTAAAATGATTCTGGAATCAGGCCAGGGTTCTGCAGATGGAGAGAGCTGAGGCATATGGTTTGCCACGGCAATCCGGTCGCCAACTTTTAGAGATTTTAGCCGCTGCCATCCATCGAATGTATAAAGCCGGTGCTTAGCAGTTGCTTTCAGCTTTCGTCCGCTGGCAGTTGTAATTTCATAGATAGACTTTACGCCTACTTTCCACACCAGATCTGTTCTAGCTTTGATTAGCTGGCCTTTTTCATTCAGGCTAATGACCTCAGGTGTCTTCCCAACCAAATCGGCAATGGGCAGACGTCTACCATCAGCTAGCCATACCAAAGTATCTCCTGTGACACATTCACGCAGGTCAGACATCATCGGGCGCTTGTTAGTACGCGATTCTACGCCGCGACTGAGCTGGGAAAGGGCAATCACCGGTACATTGAGTTCGCGGGCCAGCCCTTTCAGTGACCGGGTTATCTTCGACAATTCCTGCACTCGGTTATCGCCCGAGCCTTCCATCAATTGCAAGTAATCAATCAAAATCAAACCCAATGTGCCCCCTTGTTCTGCCTGCAACCGCCTCGCCTTCGAGCGAATCTCGGTCACGCCAATGCCGGGCGTATCGTCAATAAAAATTGGTAGCTGCGAAAGCGTGTTAATGGCATGGCCCATCGGCTCCCACTCATGCTGCGAAATTCGGCCCGTCCGCAAGCGACCACTCTCAATTTTCGCTTCCGATGACAACAAACGATAGATGAGCTGCGCTTTTGACATCTCCAAACTGAAGACAGCAACGGGCTGACGGTGTGTGTCAGCAATGTTTCGCGCGACGTTGAGCACAAAACTGGTCTTTCCCATTGCGGGTCTAGCAGCGGCAATAATGAGATCGGATCTTTGGAAGCCCTGGGTCATAGCGTCCAGATCATAGAAGCCGCAAGCGAGACCGGGGAGCACCATGCCAAGCGATCGCTGCTCAATATCCGAAAACGTATCGGTCAAAATATCCGAGGTAGCCGTCAAACCCTGCGTTGGTCGTGATTGAGTAATCCCAAACAGCTCCTGCTCAGACTTATCCAACACCTCTTCCAAAGGCGTCTCAGTTTCATAGCCGAGCTGAATAATGTCGCCGCCAGATTGGATCAGCTTACGGCGAGTATATTTATCCATCACCAGCTTGGCATACTGATCAATATTGGCCGCGCTAATAGTGCGATCTACTAACTGCGCCAAACGGCTCTGACCGCCGACTTTTTCCAGGGTGCCTTTGTCCTTTAGCCAAGAGGCAATCCCCATCATGTCGGTCGGCAGTCCCCTCGCCTGCAAATCTAACGCGGCCTGATAAATGCTGCGATGCGCCCCGATATAAAAAGCTTCAGGAACCAGCACTTCTGTGACCCGGCCAATTGCCTCAGGGTCGATTAGAATGCCGCCCAGTATGGCTTCTTCGGCCTCAATGTTTTGAGGAGGCAGGCGATCGACGGCGGGTTTGAAGCGAGGCTCTGAAACCATGGGAAGGGGGGAGAAAAGTCCATTTAAATATTAAAAGGGTAGAGAGCCAATCAACTCCCTACCCTGATTAAGTTAACGAACAATTGTACTGCTCGCTAGTTGGCGGCGTTAGTCGGCGACGACGCGCAGGTTGATGGTTGCTGTGACTTCACTATGCAGCTTGATATCGACTTTGTACTCACCGAGCTTATTAATATCAGGAATTGTAATTTCGCGGCGATCGACTTCTTTACCGGCATTGGCTTGAATGAGTTCTGCCACTTCAGCAGCGGTCACGGTACCAAAGATGGCTTCGTCTTCACCGACGGCTTTGGCAATGGTGAATAGGCCGATGGTATTGAGCGCGGTCTTGGTGGCTTCTGCCTCCTGCTTAATCGCCTCTAAACGCTGACGCTCTTTTTCGCGGCGAAATTCGACTTGCTTCAATACGCCGGGTGTGACCCGATAGGCCATACTGCGAGGAATCAAAAAGTTGCGGGCGTAGCCGGGCGCTACTTCCACCAAATCACCGTCGTTCCCTAATTTAGGAATGTCCTGAGAGAGGACTACCTGAGTTTTTTTTCTCGCCATTTCTTTTACTAGTTGTTTCTATCGCAGCGCAGTTTATTAGTGTACTGAACTTGCGGGGAAGGTGCAAGGGGAGATTGAGAGGGGGGAAGGGGGAAGGGGAAAAGGGGAAGGGGGCTAGAATCGGTCTTTGAGCTGGCGGATGTGAGCGAATACGGTAACTGGGTCTTGGCTTTGGGCGACGGATTGTAGCTTGGGCGCGTCCCAGCGTAAGAAGGGATTGGTGATTTTTTCTTCTTTTAATAAGGAGGGAATAGTGGGCTGATTGGCGGCGCGGGCGGTGATGACGGATTGGAGGCGCGTTTGCAACTCATCATTCGCGGCATCGACACTGACTGCAAATTTTAGATTGCTGAGGGTGTATTCATGGGCGCACCATACCCTGGTGTTGTCTGGCAGGTTGCGCAGCTTGGCGAGTGAAGGCTGCATTTGCTCGGGTGTGCCTTCAAATAATCTGCCGCAGCCGCCTGCAAATAGCGTGTCGCCACAGAATAGTTCGCCGGGTTTGCCTGCATTTTTGGGTGCAAAATAGTAGGCAATATGGCCGTTGGTGTGACCAGGGACGAAGAAGACTTTGGCACTGCGGTTGGCGAAGGTGACGCGATCGCCCTCTTTCAAGGCATAAGTCTGCTCAGGAATACGCCCGCGATCTACTTCGCCGCCATAGACCTTAGCCTTTGGAAAGCGCTTGATCAGGTCTTTGTTACCACCCACATGATCGTTGTGATGGTGTGTGTTAAAAATGGCAACTAGCTCGGCGTCTAGCTCATGCAGCTTATTCATAACGGGTGGGGCATCGGCTGGGTCAACTACGGCGGCTGTTTTATCGTCAGAATTGTATAAAACAAAAATGTAGTTGTCCGAGCGGGCAGGCAGGCGAAAGATTTCCATAGGGATGTGCTTTAAGCTAAACGTGTTTTAAGCTACAGGAGTAATGGTCGCGCTTAATTGAGTTTTTGCCGTCTGCTGATTGCAGTATTTTGTCATGGTACAGTTCAAGTCGCTTCAGCCTTTATCGTCTGAATACCTTCCCACCGAACAGGATCTACCGGATTCTGATAATCGCCCTGTGGACAACGAACTTCAACTGCTGGTTCCGACACTGCTAAGAGCCATTCTTGCCCTGGCCTGGGCCGATCGGACAGACTGGTTTTTAGGGGTAAATTTGGGGTTGTACTACGATCCCAAGCAGCCTGCGGTTGGGCCGGATGCGTTTCTGAGCTTAGGGGTGCCGCTATATCGGCCAGACAAGGACTTACGGTTGAGCTACCTTTTATGGGAAGAAGGGGTGGTTCCTCAATGGGCACTAGAGGTTGTCTCTAAAAAGCCTGGTAAAGAATACGACTATAAAATGCAGTTGTACGCCCGTTTGGGTGTGGGCTACTACGTTATCTATAATCCTAAATATCACCAGCGTGACAAACACGATGTTTTTGAAGTTTATCGGTTGATAAATGGCGAGTATGTGCGTCAGTCCGGCAATCCGGTGTGGATGCCAGAAATTGGCTTAGGCATCGGCGTTTCCAGAGGGACTCATGCCGCCTTGCCGCCTAGAGATTGGCTGTATTGGTACGATGCTGCGGGAAATCAATATCCTGCGCCAGAAAATGTAATTGAGCAGGCCCAACAGGCTATACGACTTGCTCAGCAGGAAGCTCAGGCGGCTCAGCAGGAAGCTCGGCGGTCTCGGCAGGAAGCTCAAGAGGCTCAGCAGGAAGCTCGGTGGTCTCGGCAGGAAGCTCGGCGGTCTCGGCAGGAAGCTCAAGAGGCTCAGCAGGAAGCTCAGCTTAAGCAGCGTCAAATGGATGAGATGTTGCGGAAATTGTGCGATCGCGGTATCGACCCAGACACTTTGTAAGCCTTAATTTGCGCTGTTTGCAAACCTCGGAATGTCAGGCTGGGGTGGGCATCATTGAGCAGTTGTGTCTCTGCGGCATTCAACCTCAGCCGCTCGCTGTGCCGTGCCCATTTCATCTTGGTTGCCTAAGCTTAGAAAGTCATCAAATATTTTTTGGGCACCAGCGCTGGTTACGATTGGTGCGTTGAGTGTAGCCTGCGTTTTTATGGGTAGCGTTAACGCTGCTCAGTTGTATGAAAAGCGCCAAAGTGAAATTGCCAATAATGTTGAACGTCAGCACATCGGTCGTGAAATAGAGCGGCTGAGTGAAAGGCTAACAGATACGGCCCGCACAGCAGCGATTACGGGCGAGCCAAGCTGGCAAGGCCATCACAACGCCTATGAATCTCTGCTGATAGAAGCAATTGAGCAAGCGTCACTTTTAGAGAAAAAAGCTGAAAAAGCGATTCCAGAGACAGCGAGCAATCTCGATGCCGCCGATATAGCCGAGATTGACCAGGTTACACGCCGCCTGATTGCCATAGAATCCGAGGTTTTTGAACTCGTTCGCATTGGGAAAGCTCGACAAGCTTCGGTGATTCTACTGAGTGAACCGTATCTGTCCCAACGAGAAATGCGCGATCGCTATTTGCGCAACTGGCTCAACACTTTAGAAAAGCAGGCGCAGCGCAACCAGGCCCGCCAGTATGAAGAACTAAATCAAGTCAACGCTTTTAACCGCGCAGGCATTGGCCTACTGATAGTGGCTTGGACAGCTTTGCTATTGAGCCAGACATACTATGTGCGCCGCCGCCCAGAAACGGAAGCAACTCTGCGTCAGCTTCAACAGCAGTTCAAAGCTGACCGTTATGATTTGCAAGTGATTAAAGGTGCCCTGCTTGGCAAACAGTCTACGACAACAGAGACTGCTGAAGATTTAAAGAAAGCCAAAGAAGAGCTAGCGCGCAACCATCAGATTCTACAGGTTTCCAAAGCGGCTTTTCTACAAAAGAATGCGACTTCGGAAGCCCTTTTAGAGGAGCTACAAAGAACAAAGCTTGAACTAGAAAACAGCCATCGCGATTTACAAGTTTCTAAGGCGGCACTTTCGCAAAAAGCAACTACTTTAGAAGAGACTTTAGAAGCGCTAAAGCAGACGCAAGTGCAAATGGTGCAAACTGAAAAAATGTCGAGCTTGGGCCAGCTAGTGGCAGGTATTGCCCATGAAATCAATAATCCAGTGAACTTCATTTACGCCAACCTGGATCCGGCCAGAGAATACATGAATGACTTACTATCGCTGATTGGTGCGTACCAGATGCAATATCCAACGCCACCCTCTACTCTTCAGAAAAGTATTGACGCGATCGATCTGGAATTTGTGCAGATGGACTTACCCAAAATTTTCGATTCGATGGAAGTTGGCACTAAGCGAATTCGACAAATTGTGCTGTCGCTGCGTAACTTTTCTCGCTCTGACGAAGCCGGGTTAAAAGAGAGTAATTTGCATGAAGGCTTGGAAAGTACGCTGTTGATTTTGCAGCATCGTCTGAACGAGCATTCAGGCTATTCGGAACTTGAGGTGCTGTGTGACTATGGCACGTTGCCAAAGGTGGAGTGCTACCCTGGCTTGGTGAATCAGGTGTTTATGAATGTGCTGACGAATGCCATCGATGCGACGGATGAGCGCTGCGACCGTGCGGGTGATGGGATCAGAGGGCGGATGGTGATTAGGACGTCTGCGTTTACCCATAAAGATGGCACTGAGTGGGTAGAGGTGGCGATCGCAGATACTGGCACCGGCATTCCAGACGCGATTCAAGACCATATTTTTGATGCCTTCTTTACGACCAAGCCAGTGGGCAAAGGCACCGGGCTGGGGCTTTCTATCAGCTATTCGATTGTGACGACAAAGCATGGGGGAAAGCTGACATTTTCTTCTAAAGTGGTACAGGGGGCTGAGTTCGTGATACAGCTACCGGTTCTGATGGCGACGCCTCCTGTTCAGAAGCCGACCTTCACGGTGCAGCCGCCGATGGGCTCCGATGGTTAATGGTCTGATTGCTTCAACAGGATAGGGATCAAGTGTTCGCCGGTCGAGGCCGGCAAATTTTCTGGTGCGTCGGCAAAGCTGATAGTGCGCCCAGGGCCTGCCCCGCTGCCTTCCATTTGGATGGCACTGCACCCTAGCTGGTAGGCAAACTCGATATCACGGCCTGCCCCCAAAGCGTCATAAAAGCCGACTGCGAAGGCGATCGCAGCCCTATCCTCAATTGCCTTGCGCATCCCAATTACATAGGGCACATGCTGCACAATTGCTTTTGCTTGCACTTCGGAATAGCATCCGTTTAGCAATACGCATTTAATTTGGTCAGAAAATAGCTGGAATAAACTGGCCAGCGCATCTCCGTCTACTCGCTGGGCGTTGCCGCTGACATCTTCAAATATCAGACCTTCCTCGCCTTCGCCATGTCCCGAGAAATGAACGATTTGTGGCCTGGTATCTAGCATGGCCCTTTGAATATCTCGGGGACGGACGGCTAGGCGTTGCTGTAGGTTGAATTGGTCGCGATGGTGCGATCGCCCTAGCCCTTCACTTATATCGCGCAGTTCCTCGTCTAGTCGGAGCGATCGCGTATTCTTCGGATTAGCCGCCAAGAATAAAATCGTCTGTGGCGCTGCGGTAGAGTCGCTCATGGATGTGGAGCCGAAAAATCGGCAATATCAGTTCTGATGGGCTCATTATTGCGTAAAAGATGGCAGCTTTGTGAGCCGCTAATCAGGTGGGGGTTCCCAAAGCTCATGAGTAAACCCTGAGCGTGGTCTGTGAGTTTTGCCCGGTAACTATCTAGTCACTCTCAGCTAGCCCTTAAGGCAGGCTAAGAACGCAGCGCGATGCAGATGGCATTCTTAAATTACTGAAGCAAACACATCAATTAAGGAACTTTCACCCATGAAACGCCAATTACTTTCCACGCTCACCTTCACCGCTGCTACCCTCGCTTCTCTTTCACTAGCGCCTACCGCCAACGCTGCTGAATCCAAAACCGTAAACGATATTCACGCTACTCGCCTAGAGTTTCTTGATAGCCAAAGCAAATCTGTTGATAACATTCAAAAAACTCGTTTGGCATTTCTTGAAAACCAAACCAAAGCCGTAGACAACGTTCAGACAACTCGTTTAGAAGGTCTCGATGTTCGCGCCAAGCGCGTTACCCGCTAAGCGTCATCGCTCAACAGTCAGCTTGGCGGTTGAGATTATTCTGTTCAACACCCTTTGCAGTGCTGAGTCAGTCATTTCTGGCTCAGTGCTCCAGTATAAGTTGTTCTTCTGTCGGCAAAGAGGCTTTTGCCGTCGGCTTCTTTTTCTGTTTTTCCCCGCCTGCCTGCGGCCCCCTGAGCCCCACCGCAATCGTGCTGTTTTGCTCTATCTGGCCCATTACCTGCTTCGCTCGGCTAATCACTGACGCGGGCAAACCCGCTAGCCGCCCCGCCTCGATGCCGTACGATTTATCAGCTCCACCCGGACGCACCTGATGTAAAAAGATGATTTGATCCGGCATCTCTTTGACTGTGACCTGATAGTTTTCTACATTAGAGAGAATGGACGCCAGCTCATTTAGCTCGTGATAATGAGTGGCAAAAATAGTTCGGGCCCCAATCTCATTGGCCAAATGCTCTGCTACTGCCCAGGCAATCGAGAGGCCGTCAAATGTGGCGGTGCCCCGGCCAATTTCGTCGAGCAATACCAGCGATTGCGGGGTGGCATGGTTGAGAATGTTGGCCGTTTCGTTCATTTCTACCATGAAGGTGGATTGGCCCGTTGCCAGGTCATCGACGGCACCAACGCGGGTGAAAATGCGATCGCACACCCCCAACGTAGCCGACTTCGCGGGCACAAAGCTCCCGACCTGCGCCATCAGTTGAATTAGCCCAACCTGCCGCAAATAACAGCTTTTTCCACTGGCATTTGGCCCAGTTAAAATAATCAAATCGGGGGTTAAGCGAGTGGTCTCACGCTCGGGCTCACGGGTGACGCTGCCCAGTCCCGTATCGTTTGGGACAAAAAAGCCCGTCGGCAAAGATTGTTCTACCACCGGATGGCGACCATCTTCAATAAAAACAGATCTGCCGGAGACCATTTCAGGGCGGCTGTAGCCCTGGTAAATCGCGACTTCGGCTAGGGCCGCAAGCACATCTGCGGCAGCGACGGCGACAGCGACTTTGCGAATCAGACTCACTTGCTCAGCGACTTGTTCGCGCAAGTGAATAAATAAGCTATATTCCAGCTCGTGAATCTCTTCATTTGTCTTTTGCAGCCTAGACTCACATGCTTTCAGGTCTTCGGTAATGTATCGCTCTTCATTGGTAAGCGTTTGCTTGCGAGTATAGTCGTCAGGGGCCTGATCGGATTTGCTGCGCGAAATGCTGATGTAGTAGCCAAACGCTTTGGTATATCCCACTTTCAGGTTAGAAATGCCAGTGCGGGTACGTTCGGTCGATTCCAGATTGGCAATCCATTGCTGGTCGGCAGTGACTTGGGCGCGCAACCGATCGAGCCTGGGGTTAACACCATCGCGAATTAAGTTGCCTTCTGTCAGGTACAAGGGGGGATTTTCGACGAGGTGCGATCGCAACACCTCCCCCAATGTCTCCAGCTCAGGCGGTACATACTGCAACTTCACCAAATACGGCGAGGTTGCATGGCCCATCAGCGCTGCCAGGTCTGGAAGCTTGGCGAAAGAATGGGCGATCGCGACCAAATCCCGCCCGTTTGCCGTCCCCGATCCTGCCCTACCGGCCAGCCGCTCCAGGTCGTAAATTTGTCGTAGTAACTGCTGCAACTGCTGCCGTAAACTGCCCTTATTCACCAGCTCTGCTACCGTGTCTTGCCGGGCGCTAATCCCTGCCGCGCTCAGCAAAGGCTGCAATAGCCAGCGCCGCAGTGCCCGGCTGCCCATGGCCGTCACCGTTTTATCCAGCGCCCACAGCAGCGATCCTTGAAAAACGCCGTCTCGGCAGGTTTGGGTAATCTCCAGATTGCGCCGAGTTTGATGGTCAATCACTAAATATTCGGTGATTGAGTAGGTCGAGAGTCCCTGCAAAGGCGCGAGCGTGGTCTTTTGGGTATCTTCTAAATATTCCAGTAACCCACCCGCCGCCCGGATCGCTAAAGGTAGGTGAGCGCAGCCGAATCCTTCGAGCGATCGCACCCGAAAACTCTCCAATAGCCGCTGCCCTGCTTCTGCTTTGGTAAACGGCCCCTGCGAGCGAAACGTGTAGCAAAACTGCGTCGGCAGACAGTCCGGTAGCCGATCAGATTTTTCGCCAGGCCGCAGCAGCGCACCCAAATCCGGCGCGTTGGTCGGCACCAAAATTTCAGCCGGGCCCAGCCGCATCAACTCCTGCGCCAAATCGCCTAAATCGCTCGACTGCGTCGTGAAAAACTCTCCGGTAGACACATCCGCATGGGCTAGCCCCCAATGCTCACCCGCCATCACCACCGCCGCCAAAAAGTTGTTGCGCCGCGCGCTCAGCATCCCTTCTTCTAACACTGTGCCCGGCGTGATAATCCGAGTTACCTCACGCTTCACCAATCCCACCGCCTGCGCCGGATCTTCCACCTGATCGCAAATCGCCACCGCATAGCCCTTTTCGACAAGCTGCTGACAGTATCGCTCTAGCGCATGGTGCGGAATGCCCGACAGCGGCACCCGGCCAATGGCTTTACCAGAATCTTTGCTGGTGAGCACCAGCTCTAGCTCGCGGGCAATCGTAATCGCATCTTGAAAAAAGGTTTCAAAAAAATCGCCCACCCGGTACATCAACAGCGCGTAGGGATGCTGATCTTTGATCTCGGCGTAATGGCGCATCATCGGCGTCATCGCCTCGCGATCAACCTCGCGATAGTCAGCGTAGCGGACGGTGTGCTTGGCGAGTCGTTCTGGAATGCCGTAGTTTTTGTCCGCTGAGTTAGCGGCGGTTCGAGCAGTCATAGAGGCAGGGGCAGGAGTATGAGCAGAGGGCTACTCACATTTTAGAAGGTCTTGCGCAACTACATCGCCCAAACGCTTTTTGAAGGGCGGACGGTCGGCTGATAAAACTTGTTGAATGAGCGATCGCGCCGCCTGTGGCGTTACGCCCTGATAGCTTTTGCCGCTTTGCCCGGACGGTATTAGCCTGACATTCGGCCCGGCCTTACACTGCTTCATACAGCCAGTCGCTCGGATGGTTAGTTTAGGACTGTCTGTCGAAGTGGCAGTGCGATCGCCCGCCATTGCTGCGATCACGCCCGCCATTGCTCGACTCACCGCCAGGCTACCGCGTCGGCGGCAGCTAGCCTCCTGACAAATCAGCACCCGTGCGGGTTTAACCGACTTCACCAAGTCCTGCGGCGAATCACGCTGTGGCGGGCGGCTATCTGGCTGTGTGATCGCGTTTTGTGCGATCGCGTTAAGTAAAACGTCCTCTATCTGTCGAGGCGATAGCTTAACAATTTCACGGGCCTTCCACACCGTTTCACCGCTGCGCGGATCGAGCCGACAATCCCCGGCCACGCTCACCCAGTCTTGAGGCTCCAGGTAGCCCACCATCATCTGCCGCAAAGCCTTACTCAGCTTAATCTGAAGCTTTTCATCGGGAACCTCCACCTCCAGGTCAAGGTCGGCTTGGGCAACCTGTAGCCAAAGATTCTGGCGGGGAGACTTTTCTCCCGGCGCAAATGACAAAAAGCGACCCGAACAGCAAAAACGAGCAAAGCTAGGATGCGTCATGAATTGGTCTTAAGGGGCAGGTTTTACCCTAAAGTCACTATTGAGAATGATTATACTCTTTTCTTCAAACTTTTCTCAGCTACAAACAGAGGTTTTCAGCTCAGAACCTTATCTCAGAGCATTGTGATGAGGAATTCAAAACAGATCGTATTTATTCAATAAGACCCGTCAAATATTCTTGACATTGATTGTCAACTACAGCTATAAGGATAGTAATAAAACTAGTTTCTTATCTGTCGGAGGTAGCCAATCTACAGCCTAATAGAACGCCTCAGGTCGGTTGCGTCCCTATCAAGCAAAAAAAGCAGAAGCCCCTTGAAAGCTTCTGCTCTAGATGATTATTCAGAAATGAGGTTAGTTCCAGCCTTGGTTCAGGCCCTGTTAGTTCAGGCTCTAATTTAAACTCGCGATCGCATTGGAGGTAACCAGCGTATCAGCGGCAAGGAAATGATCCAGGTGGTAGGCACGCTCTTCTGTTTTTAGCAGAATGCCTTCATACAGGTAGCGAGTTGCTCTGTCGCCCAAGCTTTCCGCCTGAGCCGCATTCCGGCGAAGCACCTGAATAATCGCTTGTTCGGCCTTGAGGTCATTGCTCACCATTTGGCGGCAGCCATAAATGCCGTCGGGCTCTTGCTCAAAGCAGCACAGCTCAGCCAGCTTTGAAAAGCTAGCAACCGGAACACCGCCCAGGCCATCCAAGCGCTCGCCAATGTCATGTACATGTCCCTTAGTTGCATCGTAGCCTTCTTCAAAAAACTGATGAAGCGAATAAAACTCGGCCCCTTCTACCACGAAGTGATGCTTCTGATATTGAATATAAAGACCTTGAAGGCTCGCAAGTGCAATATTCAGCCCTTCGGTAACCGGCTCAGTAACCGCTTTTTCGAGCAAAATAGCGTTATTGGCTACCTGCCCAAAAGGAGTAATCACAGCAGATGAGATAGGCATAGTGTTGGTTCCTGATTAAGTGTCCTTATTGACAGTATAGCCCAGTCAAGAATGCCTAAAGGCGTTGCAAAACAAGGGGTTTGAGAACCAATGATTGACACATACTCTCATTAAAAGCCGAAAATTTTATTTGCAAAGCCATGCGGCCAGCAGCCTTTGAGCCAATTGCAGTTTGTCAAGATTGAAACGGGCTATTGAAATTATCTTCTAGTTGTACGGAGCTTGATATTGGCAACTACTAACAATTCGCTGTTGTTCATACGGTTCTACTTATCTCATTTAGTAAAAAATTTTCTCATCAATAAGTTTTAGATCACTGGACAGTGCGAAGTTTTTCTTTAACGAACATTCCCAGACCCAAAGGGCAAGGAATGTTCGAGACTGGTTGAATCATCACACTCAACCAGTCCAATTATGGAACTCTATACCCGGATTGAGC
>JBAQZP010000055.1:0-10099 GCA_049791095.1 Phormidesmis sp. | reverse complement strand
TACTGTAGACATGGTGATGAACCTCGGGTATTTTGTCTTTCTCAAGCGTTCATCACTTTTCCTCTTTTGGCAAGGCTTTCAGCTTTTTTACCGCTGCATACTGACGCTTATTTGGCCTAGATTTAGGCAGATAGAAAGCAGACGACTGCTTTTGACAGGGACGGGATCGCGGTTCAATGGAGCAAGTCGCTTTAGCTGTCCCTATCCGAACTTAGATATTGCGAATATCCCAGGCTACCTCTAACAGTTTAGACCATTGCTTTCGTAGCTGGGTCGCGGTTAAATCTAGCTTTTTAGATATTTCTGAGTCAGTTAATCCCTGTTGTTTTAAGGCCATTATTTTGGTTTGGCTCTGGCTGATTTTGGTCTGCAAGTACTCCCACTGTTGAGGTGTTAGACCCAAATTCTTACCCAATTCTGCCCCAAGCCACTCGTGAACTAGCTCCCAGTTATGGGCAAACGAAAACTTTAGTAAGTGGTACTTGAAGCGCTGCTGCAAGTAATCGCGCTCTCTGGGCGTAATGCCTAAAATAGTTTCAATTTCTTGGGTCGATAGGTCTATTAGCCTCAAGCTGAAGTAATCTGCGCAGTCTTTTTGATCCTTCTCGACCAGGTAATCTATGAGCTGCTCAATCACCCGCTCACGGACTGTTTCTTCTGCGTCGCCAGTGTCCTCGCCTGTGGTCAGTTCTTCTCTAAGGCGCTGCAATGGCGCGGCGGTGCGTGGCGAATCGGCATCGCCCCCTTCAATAGCCTGCTGAATGTCGATGGCGGTTTCGGGCGGCTGCTGTTTAGAAAAGGTTTGGGTGCGTAAGATGATTAACTGCTGCGATCGCCCCCGCGACAGCGGAATCCGTCGTTTGGCATAGCGCTCTGTAAACGCCATATACTCGGCGAGTTCTAGCGATGAACGGGGCCGATAATTCTCAGCTACCAAATTTTCTCGGCGAAAAGCGTTGACGCTCTCACCATAGAAGTTTTGCAAAAAATCCTCTATCAGCGAAACCCGCGCTTGATAGCTAGACTGTACCTGCGGCGGCGTCATATAGCGATAAATAATCGCGCTCAGGCTACTGTGCAGCTCTAGTCGCCCCTTGGCAGAGCCCAACTCGGCATAGCGCAGGATCTGCTTCAGGCGGTGGTTTGCCAGCTCGCTGGCCCAGCCTTCTACATCCCCTGAATTCTGAATTCGCTGGCTCTCAGTGCAAATGCGCTGCACTTCTTCAACAATGCGCTCAGCGACCTCGCGGCAATTGCGTTTGGAAGCTGGGGTTGCCTGATTGAGTTTGTGAAACAGTCGTTCAAAAAGCGTTTCCACAACTGATGACAATTATTTTCCTGATGGTTGAATCGTTAGCAGAAGAAAGCCTTACTCCTATCGAGCGGCAGTGCTGACCGTGAGATCCAAAGAAACCGCTGCCAAAGTAGCGGCTTGCAAAAGATGCCGAGGCTGTGGGCCACGGTGGCGCTAAAAGGTCTCTTCTGCTGACACCCTAAGTGAATAGATAGTGGATAAATAAGGCTGCGATCGCCAGGCCGCATTCGTGGAATGTGCCCCGTCTCGATAGGTTTTCTTCAAAACGCGGGTAGCAACGTAAATCAGTTGCGGCAGGCAGCAAAACTGTAGATAAAGGCTAAAATTATCAATTGGCAGGCACCAACTTGAGAATAGACAAATCGGTTCACGTTCTAAACAATCCGGCGCGAGATTCATAGAAGTATTAAAGTTGGTAAGTACAATCCTTGTAATTCCTGCATTTTTCTTGACCACTAGTGTCTTTGTGAAAAAACGCTAGGCAGGACTGGTTTTATCTAGCTGACTTTAATCTATGGACATTGACCAGCAGCTTCAAGATTTGATCGACGGTGCCCCTCCCGAAGCCGATCTCAAACAGGCAATTCAAACGGTATCGCCGGTTATTCGCACCATTGCGCAGAAGCTAAAGCACTCGCAGTATTACATTTTACAGTCGGTTAGCAAGCAGTGGCTCCAGGCGACTGTCGCCCACAAAGACAATCCCACTCAGCCCAAGCGAGTCGTCTATGCCTACCCATCTTTAGCCGCTGCCGCCAGCGACAAGCTAGCCAAGAGCAATCCCGGACTGATGGCTTTACCCATTCCGGTGGCGCGTCTGCTCTTTCAACTTCCGTCTATTGAACCGGTAGACAGCCTCATATTTTTAGAAACAGCTACTCGCGACCAGGCCATAGAAGTTCGGCGCACCGACCTCAAACTTCTATTTCAAAGCCAGCTTACTCAAAATATGAAGCCTCAGGTGCCTCCTGACATCGCCTAGCGACAAAAAACCCCGTACCAGAGGTGGCACAGGGTTTTTCGAGATAAGTAGACATAGGGCCTGTAAAATGAACCTACGCAAATTGCTATCGAAAAAGGCTAGAGCGCATGGTGGGAGAGCAGCTCGAAGGCGAGGGCAACGATGATACCGACCATTGCCAGTCGTCCGTTCCACAGTTCGGCATAAGGCGTAAACCCAAGGCGCGGCTCAGGGCGGTAATAGCGCGTTGGGTTAATGCCCAATCTTTTAGCTTCTAGGGCTTCAGCAGCAGCGCTAGACCCTGAAGGAACACTTCGAACTTGGTTTTCCATAACGAGCGCTTTCACTTTACTTAACATCACTTAATGAAAGTATAAACGATGCCCTGCAAAAATGGCGTATCCATGTACACCTTTTGCTGTTAACGGTTGTCAATTTACCAGCTAATCGGTTTGTTCTATCTCAACTTATCTATCTCAACTTAAGGGGAACTCTTTTTGCCTGCTTTTAGCGTTGAAGCAGGCATATCTGGAATAGACATATCTGGAATCTCGGGTGTAGGTTCATCCGCAATTTCTTCGTCAAAGCTTTCTTCTGTCTCTGAAAACTCTAGGGCTTCTGAAAGATCTAGCGCGTGATTGCCCACTGGCGGGATCTGGCTAGCGTCTGTAGAATCGGCACTTTTCTCTGGCGTCAACTCTGCTAACCCAGTTTCGTCAATGTCTAACGCGGCCTGAGTGTCGCGATTTTCTGCTTCATACTTTCTCAACGCTGCCTCTGTTTCTTCGGCATCTAGTGCCAATGCCTCTGCCGGAGAAGCCAACTCAATCTTTTTGACCTCATCATCATCTTCAATGGGCTGGTCGGCCCCTCGGCCTAGCGGACGAATCCGCCGAATAGGCAAGTTTGCGGTGAGCGCTGTCACCCGCTGATCGGTCGCCAGTGAAAACTCTAACGTGTCAAAATCAACTTCTACGTAGCGAGAGACCACCGCAATAATTTCTTGCCGCATCATTTCTAGCGTTTGCGGGTCGAGAGCCAGGCGGTCGTGGGCGAGCACAATTTGGAGCCGACGCTTGACGTCATCGCGGCTGTGAGGATCTTCGTGGGGGCCGAAGAGACGCTCTAAAAGATCGCTGATAATAGGAATTGCCATAGAATTAGTCACCGTGATGTCGCTATCGAGAAGCTGGTCGCCGGGTGGTGAAGGCGATTATCCGCCAAACAGCCGCTTCAGTCGGGTAAAGAAATTTTCCTTGGGGATACTTAAATCCATAAGGGGTACTTTTTCGCCTTGCAAGCGCTGTGACACGTTTGTAAAAGCGACGCCCGCTTTGGATAGCTTTTCTTCCAATACTAGAGGCTCCCCCTTATTGGTTGAAACTATCACCTGCTCGTCGTCAGGAATGACGCCCAGCAAAGGAATCGACAAAATGCCCTGGACATCTTTGACCGACATCATTTGCTCGGCTGCGACCATAGCGGGTCTGAGGCGATTAATCACCAGGCGAACGGCTTTGATATCGTTGGCCTCTAATAAACCAATCACTCTATCGGCATCCCGCACTGCCGATATTTCGGGAGTGGTGACAATAATGGCCTCACGGGCAGCGGCGATGGAGTTCCGAAAGCCCATTTCAATCCCTGCTGGTGAGTCGATCAAAATAAAGTTATACACTTTCGTGAGCGCTTTGATCAGCCGCTTCATCTGTTCGGGTTTAATTGATTCTTTGGAACGATTTTGGGCGGCGGGCAGTAATGCCAGGTTGGGCTGTCGCTTATCTTTTACGAGGGCTTGATCTAATCGACATTCTCCGGCGAGGACGTCCAAGGCAGTATAGACAATACGGTTTTCCAGGCCCAACAGCAAATCTAAGTTGCGCAGGCCAAAGTCCGCGTCAACGACGGCAACACGCTGTCCCGCTTTGGCTAACGCCATGCCGAGATTCGCTGTGCAGGTGGTTTTACCCACGCCTCCCTTACCGGAAGTCATAACAATAATGCGGCTCATGTGCTCTCTTGGGTAGTCAGGTCGGCTGAGGCAAACTCGGATGCGACAGCAATACGGATACCGTCAGGGCCAATATAGGCTACTTCTGGTTGATATTGTGCGGGTGGGTCTTCGGGCGATCGCGCCACCTGGTCGGCAATTCGTAGCTGGGTAGGCTGCATATGCAGCGCCATAATACGGCACTGCCTGTTGCCGCCCGCTCCGGCATGTACGACGCCGCGTAAACGACCCCATATAAAGATGTCACCCTCGGCCACGATCGAACTGCCTGGATTGGCATCGCCCAAGACGATAATCGTACCCCGGTGCCGCACTTCTACGCCCGAGCGCAGAGTAGTTTGCAAATATAGCGGCTCTTCCATGGCCTGCCGGGAGGCTTCTTGACCCTGGCCTAAATGGCCTAGCGTCGTTTGCTGCTCTACAGAGTAACCGGCGGTGGCCGCCGCGACCGCACTCTGACGGCGGCTAGTATATATCCTTTTCAGGGGGAGCTGAGCGTCGCTCAGTAAGGCGTCAATTTCTTGAACTTGCTGGGAGTCGAGCAGGCGATCGCGGGCAATCAGATGTACCGGCGTATGCGGCTGTAGAAACCTTTCACCCCCACTAAGCTTCTGCTTTAGCTGCTGACGAAGATCTTCCCAATGCACAGGATTGCGGCTTTTTTCTGGTGCGGGCGGCAACAGCAATAACAGCCGTCCGCGTTCACTTTTAAAGTGAACCTGCAAATTTGGGTTGCTTTCTGGCTTAGTTTGAGTGACCTCCTCTTTCTCAGATATAGGGTCTGGCTCAATCTCTAAAATGAAGTTGTCAAAGTCAATCTCATCCGAGGCTTGACTATTTTGAGAAGAAGAGAAATTTGAAACCATTTGCTGACACACCCAAGCCCGAACAGAGCTGAACACCCTCACTAATCAAGCAATAAACCTTGGTCATCTTAGAACACTATTGCTTTCTGGAGAATAGCGCGTGGCCAAATGTATCAGACTTATCAAGTTCTCTTGATACATGCAGCCTAGTTAAACATGCTGATGATGGCCCCTATCCGTCATCACCTCTATGTGTGATCAGTAGTTCTGTAGCAAAAAACCTTATACAGCAGAGAATACGGCGAAAATGCTCCTCCTTCGACCTGCTTGTTTGAAGAAAAGATAAATTCGATCAAGCTTTTGATAAAGCTGTCTTACCGTGTAAGGTGCTTGAATACTATCTCAATACTGAACAACTCGTGGTTCTTGAGTGCTTTTACGCCGCTAAGGCAGGTATCCTAGCCACCGTCCCCAAACTTTCAGAAGTGTCTTGCCTAGTATTTGCCTAATAGAGGTGTTATCGCACAATGGTTAATTGCAAAACGGCCTCAGCGCTGACAACAGCAGCCCTTCTAATCTGCGCTCTTCCCACTAAGACGGTAGCGTTCATCGGCGCAGAGTTGCCGATAATGCCCTTCTCACCAATTAGCCCACTGGTTGGACAGTCAGCCGCCAGTTTTTCTGTCCCTGAGAGCGTCCCCAAAGGCACTCAAGTTCGGGTCAGCAGCAGCGCTGACAATATGAATGCAATCAGCGAAGCACTGGGTAACGGGTTTGAACGCGAGTATGCCAACGGCAGCGTGACTGTCACCCCCAAAGACGACAATACGGCCATTCAGGATGTGCTGAACGACAACGCCGACCTGGCTGCTATCAGCCGCCCCTTGACCCCTGAAGAGGAAGCCCAGGGTTTGATTGCTGTTCCTGTTCGTCGTGAAAAAATTGCCATTGTCGTTGGTCAAGATAACCCCTTTAATCAAAGCCTTACGGGCAGCCAGTTCGCTCGAATCTTTAGAGGCGAAATAAAAGACTGGGCGGCTGTGGGTGGAGCCGCTGGGCCAATTCGAGTCATTGACCGCCCCGACGCTAGCAAAACTCGTCAGGCGCTCAAGCCTTATCCTGTATTCACGACAGCAGCGTTTGAAACCGGCGACAATGCTACGCAGATTAGCGAAGATTCCACCGCAGCTATAGCCAAGGAGCTGGGTAAGGACGGCATCGGCTATGCCCTAGTCAGCGAGCTAGAAGGTCAGTCTGCTATCAAGGCAATTCCGCTTCACAAAACACTCCCTGATAACCCTCTCTATCCTTTTTCTCAGCCGTATTCGTTTGTCTACAATGGTGGCGCGTCACCGGCAGCGACTGCATTTTTGGGCTACGCCACCGGTAACCCAGGGCAGTTGGCCTTAGAAGATACCAGCCTAAGCGGATACAGCATTTTGCCAGATATTGCCACTGCTGCCGCGACAAGGGCTGCCGCTACCACCGAAGCTACCAGTGAGACTGCTGAAGCCTCAGCGCCGCCTGGAAGCTCGAATGACGCCACTGGTAACGCTATTGCCCCAGGTAGTAATAGCGTCGGTAGCCGTAATGCTGACGGCGAGCTAGTGGATGCCGATGGGAAGCTGATTAACGCTGAGGGCTATCTGATTGATGCCGACGGTAACCTGGTTGACGCCGGTGGTAACCTGCTAGCGGCTGGCGCGGATCCTGTTGCAGGTAGTGGCATAACGATTGCTGATGAGGCTGGCAACGTAGCTAACGGTGTTGTCGATGCGGCTAGTGTGGATGATGCGGCAGAAGGTGAAGGCCGTTGGTGGTGGCTATTGCTGCCTTTAGCAGGTTTAGGTCTGCTAATTTGGGCAGCGGGCAAGCGTAGCAGTGAAGAAGAAACTGGATATGTTGCCAGCACCGAGCGCGATGACGAACGGATTCGCAGCAATACTTTTCGTGGCGACAGTTTGCCCGATCGGCAGATGGGCGAAAGTGGTAGCAATATCGCTGCACCTGACGTCAATTCTGGGATGGGTGCTGGAATTGATGGAACGGTTGCAGGTGGCACTGCGTTGGTGGGTGGCGCAGCCGCAGCAGGGACAGAGTTGATCAATCGAGAGCAAGATAAAGCAGACGACGCCACTGTAGATAGCGATACCACTATGGACTTGGAGGGCCTTGCTGGTGTTGTGAAAAAGGATATTGGTGACGTTGAGAATTCAGAGCAAGGGGGTCTGGGCAAGTTGCGCTCTACTATTGAAGGGGGCGCGGATGATGGAGCCCGCACTAGTTTGCAAGATACTACCGGGGGTACTCGCACCCACTTGCAGGGAGATATTGATAACTTTAAAGGCGTGCCATCAGAAAGCGCTACTGGCATGCGTTCTCATATCCCAGGCAATGCCGATAGATTCTCAGGCAAAGTAACGGATGGCCTCGACCAAGACCAGAGCAGTGGAAACGACAATAGCTGGTTGGATCGCGCTAAACGACGAATTAATGAAGCGACTGATCAGGCTAAGGAGGCGGCTGCTGATATCAAGGACAATGTTACTAAGGATTAGGAACTCAGCCTTGATTGACTTCATTTCAGTAGGATACAAAGACCATGGTTTGGTCTCAGGCGCACGCTAAGCTGCATATTCTACTGCGCGAACGAAACCTGCTGCCAATAAGCAGCCACGTACTGATGGCTGTGTCTGGGGGGCAAGATTCTCTATGCTTGGCGCGTCTATTGATCGATCTGCAAGTGAAGTGGCAATGGTCTTTGCGGTTGGTTCACTGTGACCATAGCTGGCGAGATGATTCGGCTGATAATGCCAGTCATGTTTTGGCTTTAGCGGAGCAATGGCAAGTACCTGCGTCCCTGAGCGTGGCTAGCTCACCGCTTGTCAGTGAAGCTGCCGCCCGAGAATGGCGCTATGGCGTGTTTGCACAGGTAGCTAGGGAGCAGGGCGATCGCTACGTTGTGACGGGGCATACGGCGAGCGATCGCGCCGAAACAGTCCTCTATAACTTAATTCGAGGCAGTGGCATCGACGGCCTAAGTTCGCTTCCCTGGCATCGCCCTATAGATACGAGAGAGCCACCTGTTGAGCTAGTTAGACCTTTGCTGAGCTTCACGCGACAGGAAACCAAAGATTTTTGCGAGCAGCAGCAGTTGCCAGTCTGGGAAGACGGCAGCAACGCAGATCTGCGCTTTCGCCGCAACCGCATTCGTCAAGAGCTACTGCCATACCTCCAGCAGCATTTCAATCCCAAAGTAGAGCGAGCACTGGCACAGACGGCAGACTTAACAGCGGCAGACATACATTATTTACAAGGGCAGGCCGAACAACTCTACAGCCAGGTCATCACAGAATCATCTAGCGCAACCGACCGCCCGGTTTGGGAAGTTGACTGTGGCAAGCTAGCGTCAGCACCGTTAGCCCTACAGCGCCGGGTAATCCGGCAGTTGCTCCAAAAGGGTCTGCCGCAGCCGCCTAATTTTCAGCAGATAGAAAATATCGTCGCCTTACTCAATGCGCCCAATGGCAGTCGTACGCAGACTTACCCCGGTGGACTGAGCGCCCAGGTAAGGAAGCCCAATATTTGGATTGGGCACTTCTCATAATTGTGGAGGTTGCTTAACAATTTCTCAGGCGCTTCTGAATCGACAGAGAAAATAGTTGGGAAATTTTTGGGCGATCGCCGCCTGAGACTGTGTTTTGTAAGCCAGCATAGTCGTTGGTATATAAAGAACACAGCGATAGAGGTCGATGCGCTTTTGTCACAGCAAACGATCTCGAAAGTAAAAGGCGAAAACAAGCGGATACTCATCTCCATATTTACTTAGCTTTACAAAACATCGTATTTCCGCTAATATGTACACATAGGCGAAAGACGACTTTTTGCGTCTCTCACCTCGTACCTAGAAAACTAAAGGATTCATAAATAATGACTACTACTCTACAAACACGCCAAAGCGCGTCGTTGTGGGAGCAGTTTTGTCAGTGGGTCACCAGCACCGAAAACCGCCTCTACGTAGGCTGGTTCGGCGTTCTGATGATTCCGACACTACTCGCTGCTACCGCTTGCTTCGTGATTGCCTTCATCGCGGCCCCACCTGTCGATATCGACGGTATCCGTGAGCCGGTTGCTGGCTCTCTGATGTACGGTAACAACATCATCTCTGGTGCTGTGGTTCCTTCATCTAACGCGATTGGCCTTCACTTCTACCCGATTTGGGAAGCTGCCTCACTCGATGAGTGGCTTTACAATGGCGGGCCTTACCAGTTGGTAATCTTCCACTTCCTCATTGGCGTCTTCTGCTACATGGGTCGTGAGTGGGAGCTATCTTACCGCCTCGGTATGCGCCCTTGGATCTGTGTTGCTTACTCTGCACCTGTGGCAGCGGCAACTGCAGTGTTCTTGATCTACCCCCTCGGTCAGGGTTCATTCTCTGACGGGATGCCTCTGGGTATCTCGGGTACGTTCAACTTTATGCTGGTGTTCCAAGCTGAGCACAACATCCTGATGCACCCCTTCCACATGTTGGGAGTCGCCGGTGTCTTCGGTGGTGCTTTGTTCAGTGCGATGCACGGTTCCTTGGTGACGTCTTCTCTCGTGAGAGAAACGACCGAGACTGAGAGCCAGAACTACGGCTACAAGTTTGGTCAAGAGGAAGAGACCTACAACATCGTTGCAGCGCACGGCTACTTCGGACGTTTGATCTTCCAGTACGCATCATTCAACAACAGCCGCAGCTTGCACTTCTTGCTAGGTGCATGGCCAGTGGTTGGCATCTGGTTTACCGCACTTGGTATTTCCACGATGGCGTTCAACTTGAACGGTTTCAACTTCAACCAGTCGATCATCGACTCACAGGGTCGAGTGATTGGTAGCTGGGCAGATGTATTGAACCGTGCCAACCTGGGTATGGAAGTAATGCACGAGCGCAATGCTCACAACTTCCCCTTGGACTTGGCTGCTGGTGAAGCTGCGCCTGTCGCACTCACTGCTCCTTCCATCGC
>JBAQZP010000054.1:0-62967 GCA_049791095.1 Phormidesmis sp. | reverse complement strand
AGACCACGCACAAACAGGCAGACGAGTTCAAAGCGGTCACCCAAACCATCAGCGAAGCCACAGACATTGCCAATCAGACTGCCGACAACTCCAACGAACTGGCTCAGTCGATTCAGCAGGTGCTTGATACTGCCGAGGATCTCCAAACCAGTGCTGGCAAGTTTAAGGTGCAGTAATTCTATACTGTTTGCCCGGCTATAGCCGTTAACCATGGGGCCCTGCTGTTCTACGGTTAACGGCTCAGCGAAAAATCCCACCACTTGATTTTAAGCAGCGACTGGGACGGGCCATTTGATGGGTCGGACAGTTGCTTCGCCGACATTGAAAACACTGACAGGCTCAGAAAAGCTACTACTTTCTACACCCTAGATTTAGAACTACCCATGACTACAGACGCACAGGTTTCTGAACAGACCCATCAGTACTTTTTGCAGGAGGCAGCCGAACTCTTGCAAACAATGGACGACGAATTGCAAAATCTAAGAGAGGATTTTAGCGTTCAAAAGGTGCATAACTTGATGCGCGCGGCCCACACTTTAAAGGGGGCTTCGGCTAGCGTTGGTCTCGATTCTGTCAAAAAAACAACTCATTCATTAGAAGACGTATTCAAAGCTCTGTGCCATCAGGACACCATTTTGAGCGCAGAGATGGAAGAGTTGATTTTTCAAGGCTATGACTGTCTGAAGCTGTTGATGTCAGCGCAGTTAGCAGGCGCAAAAGTCGATGAAGCGGATATTCTAGATCGCATGGCGACAGTTGTGACCCAACTACAGGCGATGTTGGGCGATCGCTTTGGCCAAGGTGGGCATTTACCAACCTCTAGCGAACTGGGGTTTGATATGACCCAGTCTATTTTTGAAGTAGGGGTCGCCCAACGAATAGACGCGCTATCGGCAGCGCTTGAAGACCCTGATCCAGAAGAACTAATAGAACTTCTTCAAACGCAGGGAGAAGTCTTCATTGGTCTGGCCGAATCATTAGATCTCCCTGGATTTGGAGAGATTGCCCAGACAACCCAAAGCGCTATAGAAAGAAATCCCGATAGAGTGTTGGAGATTGCACCGGTTGCCTTAGAAAACTATAGGGCAGCTCATGCTGCGGTTTTGGCGGGCGATCGCGAAAGAGGTGGCTCTCCATCAGTCGAGTTGCAGCAGTTCTGTAGCGATCGCCAAACTTCAGCGGTGAAGTCCCAGGCCGTTCAGTCAACCAACTTAACCAGCGACAGCAGCCCACGTAACGATCAGTTACGGCGAGATTCGCGCAGTGATGCCCGAAAGTCAGGCGAAGCTGGCTGGTTTAAGCGCATGTGGGCAACGCTAACGCATTCTATTGGCTCAACAGAAGGCTCAACTGCCAAAGCAAAGGGTGGAGACGCGAAGGCGATCGCATCCGCGCAGACCGCTAGAGAACCCGACTTGGATGCTGTCATCAATTCACCTTTGTCTGCACCTGACAATTTCATCGACTACTCGGCTGAAGGCGATGAACCCGCCGACTTAGCGCTAATTGACCTTGTCCCTTCTGAACTTTCTTCTATTAACCTTGTCATTAAACAGGTGAACGGCGATAGCGAATTGCCTGTTGTAGGACTGGAGCAAGACTATCTAGATTATGACAACACAGAGCTGTCGGAACTTGCACCTCCGGGCTTAGGTGCCCTAGCAATTGAACCTAAAGATTTAAAGAATTTGCCCGCCCTTTCAGCTTTTTCAGGCCAAGCAAGCAACGGCCCAGCGATCAAACAGAAAGCAACAAAATCGTCAGCATCTACAGCAAGTCAACAACCACTAACGCAATCAAGTACCTCTGTTAGAGGCCAAAACAGCGCCGCTACTATTCGGATGACGGTTGAGCATCTAGACCAGCTTAGCCAGGCCATGGGTGAATTGCTGACCCAACAAAACCGTCAGGCGCTATACAACGAGCAACTCGCAGATTTAGTGCAAAAGCTGCTACATCGCATTGAACAGCAGCAAAAACAGCTTAACCAGTACCGAGGACAAAACCTAACAGGTAAGAATCTTCAGAGGCAGGCTCAGCCGCTCAGCCCAACTCTACCTTCTCGCTTGGCTTATGCCCAATTCGATTCTCTAGAACTAGATGAATACAGCGACGTTCAACTTCTGGCTCAATCATTTTTAGAAGAAACTGTGCAGCAGTCGGAAAGCGCCGAGGCTATGGATTTGTTCGTGAGACGATCCGCGCAAGCGCTAGAGAAGCAAAAACGCCTGTTGGCAAACACTCGCGAAACGCTGCTGTCGGCTAGAATGCTACCGTTAGAAAAGGTATTTCAACGGTTTCCACCAGCACTATCGCGGCTAAGAGCGCAGCACAATAAACAGGTAGATCTTGTCCTAGAAGGTGAGGACGTACTCGTTGACAAAGTTATCGCCGACAAACTTTACGATCCGCTACTCCACTTAGTTCGCAATGCCTTTGACCATGGCATCGAATCACCTGAAATAAGACGAAATCAAAAAAAAGCAGCCGTTGGCAAAATTACGATCGAGGCCCTTCAGCAAGGTCGTCACTTGGTCATCAACGTCAGAGACGATGGTCAGGGTTTGAATTTAGAAGTCATTCGCCGTAAGGCGGTGGAAAATCAAATTATTACAGAGGTGGAAGCAGCCGAGCTTACGCCTGAGCAAACGGTCGATTTACTCTTTGAAGCAGGATTTTCAACTGCTAGCGAAGTGAATGATCTTTCTGGGCGTGGTGTTGGCCTCGATGCTGTTAGAGCACAAGTGCGATCGCTTCAAGGATGGGTGGCGGTCAGTTACGAACCTGGAGTAGGAACCTGTTTCACCCTCCAAATCCCGTCTAGTTTGACCATTGCTAAACTGCTGCTATGTCAAGCACAGGGCCGCATCTATGCCCTGATTGCTGATGCAATCGAACATATTTTGATCCCGACATCAGAGCAAGTACGGGCTTGGGAAGGTGGAAAGACACTCTTATGGCAGGCTAGCGGTGAAGAGCATCTGGTGCCTGTCAACGCCCTCGCTGAGGTTTTGCATTACGCCTCGCCAATGCCCAACCACCGCCTCATTGAAACTCAAGGTGATATCAAGGCAACAACTTCTAACCCAGTCATTCTACTGCACCATCAAGACGCTTTGGTAGGCATAGAGGTCGATCAGCTCTTAGGTGAGCAGGAGTTAGTCATCAGCTCTTTAGGAGAAACCGTCGTACCACCAGCCTATTTGTATGGCAGCAGTATTTTGCCTGACGGCCAGCTTACGCTGGTGTTAGACGGTGTCATGCTCGCCCAAATAGTGCTGGAACAGAGAAATCAAGGCAGCATTGACATCAGTGTCGAAAGCTCCTCCGAGCGACTGATACCACCTCAAAATCAACAAAGCTTTACCAAAAAGCTCATTTTGACAGTAGATGATTCAATCACAGTGCGCAATGCCCTTTCGGAAGCGCTACAAAAAGCAGACTATCAAGTAGTCCAGGCCCGTGACGGCGCAGAAGCGTTGCAGCAACTACAGCGTTATTCCAATATAAAAGCCATTTTATGTGACATCGAAATGCCTGGAATGAATGGGTTTGAGTTTCTTAAAGCGCGTCAGCAAGATCCTGCAATTGCTGCGATCCCAACCATCATGCTGACATCGAGAGCCGGTACTAAACACCGTCTGCTCACCGAGGAGTTAGGGGCAACTACCTACTTAACTAAGCCCTATCTAACGCCCCAACTCTTGGAAACAGTCGCTAATGCCATTAAAAATCAAATCAATAAACCGCTGAATGTCGTAGGAGGGTCTCATGAATAAGGTCTTAAATCGAGTGGCTGCTGCAACTGATGACGAAGCTACTACAGGTAAACCGTCTGAAACTACTAAATACATTACTTTTAAGTTAGCAAACTATCTATTCGCGCTGCCCAGCCAAAAAATTTTGAAAATTGTAGCAACCCCGCCCCCGAGCCAAGGCGGCATGGTTAGCATGGGTTTAGTACAGCTAGAACAATACAGTATTCAAATTTTGGATTTGATCAATTTACTCGGTTTAAATAAAGCAGCGGCGAAAGCCACCTCTGAGATGATCGGGTCTCCAGCAGCCAAGTTAGGCGGCCTTCTAAAAAAGGATGAAAGTTCCGACGAGAACCCACCTTTTCTGATGGTTTTGCAAAATGCTGATCGTGATCTCTTCGGAATTGCAGTCGATGAGCCCCCCGACCTTATGGATATCCCTAGCTACGCGCTCAAGTCTGTCCCACCAGAGAAGCGGATGACTCGGACATTACGATGGATCTCTCACGTGGTGACTTTCGATTTGGGAAGCAACCGTCATACTTTACTGCTTCTAGACTTGGATGCGATTTTAGAGTTTCGGCAACCGGAAACTAACCCTGAAAATATAGACTCCCTTGCGATAGAGCCCCCCATAGAGTCTGAGAGCGAAAAGGCGCGGCAGGAAGAAATGTACGCCTAAAAATGCCGCTATTCGATCCAATTGTTCAAAGAAGTTAAGGAAACTAGAACTGTCTAAGGAATCTTAAGTCACTACTGTAAAGCCGTCTAATGTCATCGATTTTGCTTTGTACCATTGCCAGCCGTTCTACGCCCAGTCCTGCCGCAAAGCCCGAATACAGTTCGGGGTCACACCCTACGGCCTTTAAAACGTTTGGATCAATCATGCCGCAGCCCATCACTTCTAGCCATTGCCCTTGCCAACGGACATCTACTTCTGCTGAGGGTTCGGTGAAGGGAAAGTAACTGGGGCGAAAGCGAACTTCAATATCGCCAAATAGCGCTTCTAAGAAAAGCTGCACGCTGCCCCTCAAGTCGGTAAAGGTGATGTCGCGATCAACCGCGAAAAATTCAATTTGGTGGAAGACAGCCGCATGGGTAGCATCAACCGTATCGCGGCGATAGCAACGCCCCGAAGCGAGCACTCGCATAGGCGGCTCGTTATTCTCCATATAACGGATCTGGGTGTTGGAGGTGTGGGTACGCATGAGCTGACCGCCGGGCAGGTACAGCGTGTCTTGCATGTCGCGGGCAGGGTGGTCGGGCAAGAAGTTTAGCGCTTCAAAGTTGTAATAATCACTTTCGATTTCCTGACTTTGGGCAACGGTGTAGCCAAGGCCAACGAAGATATCGGTGATTTGATCGATGATGCTATTAATTGGGTGAATGCGGCCCTGCGGCTGATAGACACCGGGCATGGTCACGTCAATGGTTTCCGCTTCTAACCGAGCCTTGATTTGAGCGGACTGCAAATCTTCTTTTCGCTTCTCTAGCTGAGTTTGCAGTGCGACTTTAGCGGTATTGGCCAGTTTGCCGATTTTGGGCCGCTCTTCAGATGATAGTTTTCCCATACCGCCCAGCACTTTGGAAAGCTCACCTTTTTTTCCTAAGTATTTAACTCGTACTTTATCTAGTTCCTCTAGCGATTGGGTCGCGCTGATATCTTGAGTAGCCCTTTGCTGAACGGCGTTGAGTTGGGATTCGATTTCGGAGGATGACATAACACCTGAAGCTTAAAGGTCGGCTGAAAAGGCTCAGTGGCAAACTAGAGCGGCAAATTAGTCTATGTTAACCTGCCAAGGAAAGCTGAGGAAGCTAAAGCACTAAGGCACTAAGACTCTACAACCTTAATATATGAATATACTGGTAAGTAACGATGACGGTATTTTTGCGCTGGGGATACGAACGCTTGCCAATGCGCTAGCAGCGGCTGGCCATGAAGTAACGGTGGTATGTCCCGATCGGGAACGCTCTGCGACGGGTCATGGACTAACGCTACATAGACCTTTGAGATCTGATCGAGTAGAAAATATTTTTGACCCGGCAGTCAAGGCTTGGTCATGTTCTGGAACGCCTTCTGATTGTGTGAAACTAGCGCTAGATGCGGTGCTGCCTACGGCTCCCGACTTTGTGGTATCGGGGATCAATCACGGTGCGAACTTAGGGACGGATGTGCTGTATTCGGGGACGGTGTCGGCAGCGATGGAAGGGGTGCTGGAGGGAATTCCTGCGATCGCAATCAGTCTCACGAGCTTCTCCTACAAAAACTTTCAGCCTTCAGCTAGCTTTGCCGTGCGGCTTGTCTGCGAATTAGAGAAGCATCCGCTAGATTTACCGATTCTGTTAAACGTAAATGTGCCGCCCGTACCCGCAGAGAATATTAAAGGAACCGTCATTGTTCGTCAGGGCATCCGGCGCTATTTTGATCAGTTTGAAAAGCGCGTGGATCCTCGGGGCAAAACTTACTACTGGCTCGCTGGCGAAGTCGTAGAGGAAGGGGAAGCAGAAATACCGGCTCCAGCTTATGCAAGTGAAACAGTTAGTGCTTTAAACGAAGAGCTATCGACTATTAACGCTCAGTTTACGACTGACGTGAAAGCGATTAAAGATAATTACATTACGGTGACGCCACTGCAATACAACCTCACGGCGCATACGGCATTGACTTTCATCGACAATTGGAAGATGAGCTATTTAAAACAATAGAGCTGTGGCATTTAGGCGTTGTAATGTTTAGGGGCTGTAATGATTGTTCTGTATGGCTGGTTGAAAATAATTGAGCAAAAATGAATACGCTATCTTCCGGCAATGTCACATATTCCGCCGTATAAATCAGTATGAGGCCATAGATTTCATCTAATCTTCATAGGTTGAACCAGCAAATTAAATCGGTAAATATCGAAAGCGCTAGGGTCTGCCTGGGCATTATGCGTAGGGGTATTCTAGTTTCTTCTGGCCGATAGTAAGGCACCGCTTTGTCTGATGAAGGGTGCTGCTAGCTGTAAAAATAGACAGTAATTCCTCTAAATCACTTCATGTAAAGCTCATGTCAGATCAGCACGGTCAATTTTCGATATGCTTTTGGGGCGTCCGAGGAAGTGTCGCTTGCCCAGGTTCTGAAACGGTTCGCTATGGTGGCAACACAGCTTGCATTGAAATTAAGGTGGGCGGCGAGCGCCTAATTTTTGATGGGGGCACGGGATTGCGGAACTTAGGTCAAGAAATGCTGCCCGAGATGCCGGTTCGAGCCAATATGTTTTTTACCCATTCTCATTGGGATCATATTCAGGGGTTTCCCTTTTTTGTACCGGCTTTTGTGCCGGGCAATCGCTTCAAAATTCATGGTGCGATCGCACCTAATGGTTCTACGATTGAGCAACGCCTAAATGACCAAATGCTGCACCCTAACTTCCCTGTGCCCTTGCAAATTATGGGAGCCGATTTAGAGTTTTGTGACATTGAGGTGGGCGAAGTCGTTCGCATTGGCGAAGCCGAAATTACTAATGCTATGCTGAATCACCCCGGCGAGGCGATTGGCTACCGCATTAGCTACCGTGGGCATTCAGTCGCTTATATCAGCGATACAGAACATTTTCCGGGCCGTTTGGATGAAAATGTCCTTAACCTGGCAAAGAATGCAGACGTAATGATTTACGACTGCACCTACACTGACGATGAATATTATGATGAGAAATCCAGCAAAATTGGCTGGGGTCACTCCACTTGGCAGGAAGCTGTGAAGCTAGCCAAAGCAGCTAACGTCAAGCAGCTAGTCATTTTCCATCACGATCCGACGCATACCGACGACTTTATGGATGATATTGTCCGACAAACATCAGCCGCTTTGCCGAGTAGTATTGTCGCCAAAGAAGGCATGGTGCTTAACTTAATTAAAGAAGAGTCAGCAATCGCTGCGGCTGTTTAACAGCCGTTCGGTTTGTAGATCGTTTCGGACGTCTAGCGGACTGGCTTTATGTCAGAATGTAAAGCGTGTGGATTACTTCTTCTATTCAGGCGGCGAAAAGCCCCGTTAATATAGCGCTGGGTAACTTCGACGGCGTGCATTTAGGTCATCGGCGCGTGATGGCCGAGGTGACTTGCGTACAATCAAAGACGACGGCGTTAAGCGAGCAGTCGGTGGCCGCATTGCATAGTGGCGTAATTGCCTCTGGCTACAGTCATTTGTCAATGGATTTTGAGGCGATTGAGCTGCCAGTTGACCCGGTAGGTGATGGCTTGGTGCGATCGCCCCAGTCCTCTGGTGAAAAATTGCCCTACGCTACGGTCATGACGTTTTCCCCACACCCTCAGGAATATTTTTCAGGGATATCAAAGCAGCTACTTACCCCTGTCGCTGAAAAAACCTGGCAGCTAACTCAGCTCGGTATTCAGCAGCTTGTGATGTTGCCCTTCGATCGAGCGCTAGCTGAGCTAAGTCCGGAAGATTTTGTAGAACAGATTCTGATTAAAGGACTACGGGCCAGTCGGATTAGCGTCGGCAGTGATTTTCGCTTTGGCAAGGGACGGAGCGGTAATGCTGAGATGTTGAAGGCGATCGCAGCCCACTACGACGTGCCAGTTGTGCTAGTGCCGTTGAAGCAAGAGAAAGGCGATCGCATTAGCAGCTCTCGCATTCGCCAAGCGCTGCAAACGGGCGAATTGGAAGAGGCTACTCACTTACTGGGTCGGCCTTATACTCTCACCGGTCGAGTGGTAAAAGGTAAGCAACTAGGCAGAACCATTGGATTTCCAACGGCTAACTTGCAGGTACCTGCCAAGAAATACTTGCCGCGAACAGGCGTCTATAGCGTACAGATTTATGGCGTGGGCTCTAATTCTCTAGCCTCTGCTCCTTTACAGGGGGTGATGAATATTGGCAATCGTCCTACTGTAGAAGGGCAGTCGCTCAGCATAGAAGTGCATCTACTGAACTGGACTGGAGATTTGTATGGTCGATTGCTAACAGTGAGTTTGGAAGCTTTTGTGCGCCCCGAGCAAAAATTTAATTCGCTCGAAGAACTTAAAGCACAAATTACGGTTGATTGTGAGGTTGCGATCGCTAGTCTCGGCTAACTCAATCCTTCAGTCTCAAGCATTCAAATCCCAAGCATTCAATGCCAATTTCATTTCGCTGCGGCCTAATTTCTTAGCCGCTTATTTATCTACTCTTAACCTGTTGTCGGTATATTCCCTCATGGAATACCACTTTTTGGGTCAAGGGAACAGATACTGCTATGGGTTTTAAGCGTCGGCAATTTTTACTGTTTATGGGTGCGGCAGCTAGTACCACCGCCATCGGATCTTTTGGTTCCCAAACGCAGAAGCCAATAGCAGCAGGAGGTACCGCAAAGAGTGGCGCAGCAATGGCCGCTACCCGGCCAACACCGTTTCAGCCGTTAAAAAGCCCAATGCCCTACAGCGCTGTTAAAATTGGCGCTGACAAGCAGCCGCTAGAGTATGCGCAATATGCTGTGCAAGACGACTTAGTACTGCCGGAAGGCTTTACCTACGACGTGATTGCCTCTTGGGGAGATGCGATTGGCGACTCGCGATTTGGCTACAATAATGACTATCTTTCGTTCGTGCCAACGGGGCCAGATCAGGGCTATTTAACCATTAACTTTGAATATATCAGCACGGATACTTGGCAGCAGACCTACCCAAGTGTCGTCGGTCAAGAGTTGCCCTTTGAGCCAGTAATTCAAGCTCTGGCAGCCACCGAAGATGAGATAGATGCCTTTGCACTGGCAGACGGCGACTTGCTGAAGGGCCAAATTCAGGCAATTGCGAAGGAAGCGCTGATTGATCAAGGCATTGGGGTAATTTCTGTTCGCCGAGAAGCGGATGGCCGGTGGATGCGAGTAGAAGATGTAAGCGATCGCCGAATCACGGGTATCTCGGGACTAGAAGATGGTCGCTATCTCAAAACGACCGGGCCAGCGACGGCGGTTTTTACCAAGACTGAGGTGAAAGGTTATACGGATGGGTTAGGCGATCGCGCCATTGGTACGTTTGGTAACTGTGCTGGCGGCACGACGCCTTGGGGCACCGCTCTCAGCGCCGAAGAAAACTTTCAAGATCAGGTGCCCGAAGCGGTATATAGCGATGGCTCTGCGTTCTCACCTAGCGCGAAGGTTTTTGACAAAGGCTTTGACGGGCAAGGGAATGCGCTGGGACTTGCGGGGAACAAATACGGTTGGATTGTCGAGGTCGATCCGAGCAATCCTGACGACTACGGCACTAAGCACACCTGGCTTGGTCGCTATCGCCATGAGGCGGTGGGTATTCGGGCAGAAGCGGGTAAACCGCTGGCGTTTTATTCAGGATGCGATCGTCGAGGCGGTCATCTATACAAGTTTGTCAGCGCCAATACCGTGACGAGCCCAACCGACAAAGCCAATTCTCAACTGCTAGCAGATGGTATGCTCTATGCCGCCAAATTTAATGCAGATGGCACGGGCCAGTGGATCGCGCTGGCACCAGAGACGGCGGTAAATCCGATCTTGCCTAGCAGCGTGGCAGGGGGAATGGTGCCTCTGCCGCAGCGGCCTGACGGTGGGTTTGAAAAAGTGGAAGAGGATGCGATCGCGGCTGCCTTTGGCGAAAAGTTTGCCACATTAGGCGATTTGTATGACGGCAATAGCCTAGAGAAGCAAGGGGCTATTTTAATTGATGCTCATTTTGCGGCTAATGCCGCTGGCGCAACGGCCACCGCTCGACCAGAAGATACCTTGGTGAGCCCAGACGGGACGCTCTTCATTGCCTTTACCTCAGGTACGCCCGGCGGCGACGGCGGCCCAGACAAAGCAATTTTTACCGGGCCTAACGGCGAAACCGAGTACGAAGAAGGTTGGGTGATGAAGCTAACCGAAGACGATAGCGAACCCGGAGCCCTCACCTTTAGCTGGCAGACCGTGGTTGCTGGCGGCGAACCGGCAGCAGGTGGTATGGGCTTTGCCAATCCAGACAATCTGGCATTTGACCCGCAAGGTAATCTATGGGTCGTGACGGATATGTCTACTAGCACCCACAACAAAGCCGTGCCCAATCGCGTTGACGAAACTGGTAAGGCTTTAGACGGTAAAGACCTGCTGGGACTTTATGGCAACAATTCTCTCTGGCAAATTGCCTTAAGTGGGGAGGGGGCAGGCGAAGCCAAAATGTTTGCCTACGGCCCGATGGAATGCGAACTAACTGGGCCATTTTTTACTGAAGATGGCACGACTTTATTCCTATCGGCGCAGCATCCAGGCGAAGTCAATGGTGTGCGGCAGGCAATGGCGGCTGACACCCGTGAGTTCGCGTTGAAGACGACAGCAGGTAACCTCTTTGATCAATCACGTGAAGTGCCAGTGGGTTCTAATTGGCCAGAGAAAGGCGAAAACACACCGCCGAAACCTTCTGTGGTTGCCATTCGCCGCGTAGAGTCTGGCCCTATTGTCTAGCTTAAAAAGGCTACTAGAAAGGCTAGCTAGAAAGGCTGTTTAAGGACACGCTTTGAGCGTACAGTCTGAGTATCGGTTCAAATATGAAAAGCGCGATCGCCAAGCTATGATGTGGGGCGATCGCCTTTCTCTGTACTGTCATGTCGCTATCTAAAAAGCTTTGGCAAGCCAACCAAGATTTAGCTAGAGCCGCTTTGAATCATCCCTTTGTTCAAGGCATTGGCGATGGGTCATTGCCTCGCAAGAAGTTTGCTTACTATGTGGGGCAAGATGCCTTTTTCCTGGAGGCATTTGCCCGTGCTTATAGCATTGCTGCCGCTAAAGCTCCAAATTGGCAGAGCTTCCAGGTATTTCATGGTTTAGCCAGTGGCGTTCTAAACGAACTGAACCTGCACCAAAACTACGCGCGATCTTGGGAGGTTGAGATTACAGCAGTAGCGCCTGGTAGCGCAACCCGCCAGTACACTGATTTTTTGCTATCAACAGCTTGGAGCCAGCCTGTGGGCGTTACTGCTGTGGCTATGTCACCTTGTATGCGGCTGTATGCTTACATCGCTCAGCAGTTAGCAACTGGCGGCATCCCAAATCATCCTTACACCGATTGGATTGTTGCCTATAGCAGCGATGACTTTGAGCCTTTAGCCCGGCAGCTTGAGGAACTGGTAGATGAGCATTCAGCCGATACAGCGCTAACACGCTCTACTTATCGCTATGCCATGACTTGCGAGCGTGACTTTTTTCAAGCGGCCTGGCAACAAGCGGTTGAATAAGCAGTCAAGGTTAGATTTATCAAACGTAAATTGAGGCAGTTACTACAGCTTCACAAAATCATAGTTTTCTTTGACTGTCCACATCTTGCCATCGTGAGCAAGCAGGGTAAGCTGAGCGACTGTAAAGTCAAAATGACATTCTTCATGCTGAAAAACTGACCAGGCTTTGCGGAACATATTGGGTTTGAGATCGCGGAAAGCGACGGTCATATGGGGGACAAAAGCGCGGTTGTGATCGCGCTTACTCACCAACCCCAACTTCTCCTCCAAATGTTCCAGTAGCTTGGGCTGTATCGTCATCAGGCGATCGCTCTTCACTGCGTTGATATAAATCACATGGGGCGAAAACACACCAAAACCATCTAACGTCATCGGCACGGGTGGCTGAGTGGCGGCGAACTGACTTAACGCCTCGCTCAAACGAGAAAAGCCGGACACAGGCCATTCAAATGGGGCCAGTAGCGTCACATGAGGTGGCGAACGAAACGCCGCTTTGCTAGCGTACTGGTCACGCATGACGCCTTTGACTTCATTGGCTTTTAGCCGCGCCGCTTCAGACGGCAGCAAAGCCACAAAGAAACGTCTGCGAACTGAAGCAGGTGAATCCGATTTTTCATTAAGTTCCACAGATTTTTCAATACCCATAGAATAGTCTGATAGAAGAATCTTACGGAGGAGGGGCCATGGTCTGGTTTGTCAAAATTGAGCGGGGCATTGTCGATAAGTCCCGCTTCGACCAGTTTGTAGCCGCTCATGTTGCCTACGTTAACAGCTTGATAAAAAACGGGCATCAGGCGCGCAGCGGATATTGGGCCGAGCGCGGTGGCGGTATGCTAATTTTTCAGGCCGATTGTCTGGCAGAAGCCAAGGCCATTGTTGAAGCCGATCCGCTGATCGCCAACAACTGCGTACATTACGAGCTGCATGAATGGTGCATCGTTGCCGAGCCGCAGCCGCTGACTACTAGCCTCTAAAATCGAGCGATCAGCAATCAATCAATAGGCCGTGCAGCATCAAAACTCTAGAATGGACTGGTTAGCTTTTTGCATAGCTGATAATTTCAACGACTCAACAACGATTCTTCATGGCCAAACCAAATAAAGCGAGCGGCGGCGGCGGTATCAAAATTGCGGCAGACAATCGACAGGCCCGCTTTCAGTACGAAATTTTAGACACCTACGAAGCAGGAATAGCTTTACTGGGCACAGAGGTAAAGTCCATTCGCGCGGGCAATGTGAACCTCCGCGATGGATTTGCCAATGTGAAGCGGGGCGAGGTGTGGCTACACAACGTGCATATCTCGCCGCACAAAATGACGATCCAAGCCTATAACCATGAGCCACGCCGCGTTCGTAAGCTGCTATTGCACAAGCAAGAAATCCGCAAGCTGATTGGCCAGACAGAGCAAAAGGGATTAACGCTAGTGCCGCTAAAAATGTATTTCAAAGATGGCAAAGTGAAAGTGAGTATTGCCCTGGGTCGCGGTAAAAAACTACATGACAAGCGTGAAAGCTTGAAAAAAAAGCAGGACAAACGCGAAATAGCCAGAGCAATGAAGAGTCATAGCCAGGATTAAGGCATTACCCTGCAAGCGTGGCTCGATCTATCGCAGCGACGACCTGCTCGTAGATGTCTTCAGCTTCTTGAGGTGTATTGCCGATACAGGTGAGGCCAAGCTTACCGTGCTCGCTCAAGCAACCCATTAAGTGGAAGACGACACCAACGCCATCAATAGAACTGAAGTGAAGCTGCTCGCCCATAATGATGTCCATCAAATCATTAGGTAACAGACCGCGATAGGCATCGTTTTGCAAGTTGTCTGAAGCACGGTAGTATTTTGCCTGACCGCTTTTGGTGTAAAACTTACCGTCATCGAGGTTATAAGTGCCGTTGGTCAGTAGCTTCAGCGCCATAAAGGGATGCGTTGTGCCGCCCTTACGCAAATTGATTTCAATCGCTTGCAAGTCCCAAGGCTGCGCTAAGTCATCAGGATTGTGGACGGCAATGAAGTCTACGCTGTAGCGCTCTAGGGCCCCTTTAGCAGCAAGATTTTCACCGACCTTACGGCCCATTTCTTGCAAGGCTAGTCGGTATGAATCGGCGGCAGGAAATGTGCAGCCTAAAAAGATCTGACCGTCGGGGCCACCGAGTACCTGATCGTGGGTGGATAGAATTTCTACTTCGCCTGAGGGTGTGACCCGGCCTTGGACGCTGGGGGAGTATTTTTTTTCGCCTTCGATGAAAGCTTCTGCGATCGCCCCCAACACCCCAATCTTATGCTCAAACGATTCCCAAGTTTCGGTATTGCACTGAAAGCGTAGCTGAGGCATCGCGGCTCGGATCGCTGCGGCCCGTTCAGCACGAGAAGCCTTCCCCGGTGCGACCGCCTGGAGACCTGCCAAAGAAAACAGCGCGTTACCTTCTCCCGAAAATCCCTCATTGAGCTTGATGACAATGCGCCGCATATCCGGTTGTCTTTCCCAAAGCGCTGCCGCCAAGTCGGCTAAATCGTCCGCATTATGTGTCAACTTACTCCCATCGGGTAGCGGGATACCACACTCAGCAAAAATCTGACGGCTTCCTCCCTTCGTGCCCCAGTACAGCAAGTCAGGATCTAGCGCCAGCAAGGGCAAATCTAATGTGATCGCCAAATTCTTTTCTAGCTCGGTGGAGTTGTAACAGATCATGTAAGCTTCGTCCGGCTTGATTTTTGCCTTGATGCGATTGAGCAGGCGAGGGCGAGCCAGAATTTTTTCGCTCAGCGGGCGCAGTGAGGAGTCGTAAGTTGAGAAAAGATCGAGGCGATCGCGCGCATGAGAACTCGGAATGCCGGGCAGCAGTTCCAGATAATAATCCACAATGCTAGGATGCAGCGGCTGAGACGTCACATAAACAATGCGGGTTTCTGGGTTACGCAGGCGAATCAACGAAAACAACAGGCGCTCTTCGTAGTGATGAACACCCTGGACTTTCATCAGCTCTTCTTGATCCAAGCTGAGAGAAGGCACCACCAAAATTTGCCGAGGGCTGCGATCAAAATCGTCAATTGACCGCCAGCGGTCGGGTAGCTGAGCCTGCAACTCATAGAACCGTTCATGATCTGAACTGGCCGTTACGCCATGAACCTCATCTTCAGAGTGGGTGCGACCGATTGGAGAAATAGCTTCAGCGGTGACCATGGGTGCCTCCTAAAATTTGATCCAGCTATTGTTCAAGCTTAATACGTACATGAGCTGTGGCCTTCTGCCCATTAGCACAAAAAAATCGGTGCGACTAAAACTAATCACACCGACGTTCACTTAGGAGAGCCAAGATGGCCAAGGAAAAAGTTAAATCTACCGAGACTTATGGATCGGTTTGCAGACCTTGCTGAGGCTGTAAGTAGGCGACCATTTGCTCGACACCGCGCTGAATGCGCCGAGTCACGGTCATGGGGCTCACGCCAATCCGCTCAGCAACTTCCTTCCGAGAGAGCCCTTTAAAGAAAACGAACTCAATGGCCGAGCGCGTCTTTTCTTCTAGCTGGTTCATCGCTCGCTGAATCTGCTGACGATCTTCTTCAAGTCCTTGCAGCAGCATGTAGTGAATATCAGGTAGCGTGTCGCCCAGGGTAATGCTCGAATCAATTTGATGGCATACGGTTGCATCTAGGCTTAAAGGCATCCGGTTTTTATTGGCCATTTTGACCTGACGCCACTCTTGCACAGAAACATTGACAGCTTCGGCCATTTCAATGTCAGTTGGCTGGCGACCATATTGGCGAATAAGTTCGGCCTGGCGCTTTTGGCCTTCTTTTTGCAAATCTTGCCAGCGCCGGGGAATTTTGACGGTGGTGCCGCGATCGCGCAAAAAGTGAAGCATTTCACCGCGAATATAAGGCACGGCAAAAGAACTAAACGCGCACCCTTGACCTGGGTCAAAACGCTCGATAGAGCGAATCAGACCGATATAGCCAATTTGCTCAAGATCTTCGTAGGGCTCGGCACATTGATGGCTAACGCGGTGAGCAATTTTACGAACCAACCCAGCATTGAGCCTAACCAATTGATTGCGAAGTCTGACGGAACGATCCACCTTGTATTGCATGAGCAGTTCCATGCCACGGGAGCGAAGTTGTGCAGATTTTGAAGAAGCCATTTAGTTAAATGCAGGATTTACTGCGACGAAGCGGTGTTGCGTGAATTAAATTCATTCTCGGGAAGCGGCCCTTTGCTCACCATCGTTGAAATACGGTACTCACTGAGAGCACCGTCCGCGCACTTAAGCACATCCACGCAGGAGGTCGCGAATCGAACAGTTGTCTCAAATCGTTGTGACGCTTAGACGCAAATGGTTTCTATAATTGAATTCAGTAGATTTTCAGAGCGATTTCGGTGCTATCAAATTGACTTATATTGCTGGCGATCGCTGACCCATACCGCTCAAGGTTCGCCAGCTTCATACCGAGTTTTCACGGAAATTACGCAGCAATATTGGCCAGCTTGCAGCCATCAAACACGTCGCTTACTATCCGAGGAAACAGTCCAAAACCGAGCGGAGCCATAGACAATTCGTGAGGGGAGGGAAATCCCTAATCGCCAGATTTCAACGGATTCATTACACTCTTAGACAGATAACTCGCTTAAAGAAGGATTATCCATGAGCAATACCAGTAATTTTCGTAAGGCTATTCAAGAGGCGAAAGGCGGCAAGCTAATTGGGCCTAACGTCATCGCAAACGCCCTGCCTTTTGTCGGCGGTGGCCTGATTCTTACCGCAGCCGGTACTTTTGGTGGGCTGAGTGTGCTACGCACCAATCCCAGCCTATTTATGCCAACGTTTTTCGTCGCGATCGTTGCAGAACTCGCCCTTTTCTTTGTCGCTCGTAGCGTAGCGCTCAAAGGCAATAATTCGGTCGCACTGCCACTTTTAGCAACCTATAGCCTGCTGTCGGGCTATACCCTCAGCGGCCTGGTTTCGCTAGCCCTGCAAAGTAGTGGCGTCGGCATTCAAGGCGTTGGCTTTGCCGCATTGGGGTGTGGTTTAACGTTCATCGCCGCTAGGCCCATTGGATCCAATCTTTCTGAAGAAGACGGATTTGCGCTGACCAAAACCATCCAGATTGGCATCCTGGCCCTTTTGGTCGTTATTGTCGGTCAGTTCGCCCTAAGCTTCTTTGGGGTTTATGCGCCAAACTTCCTTGAGATCGCAATCTCTGCGATTGGCGTACTCTTGTTTGTCGGTGCCGCCGTCGTAGATTTCTTTATCTTGCCGCGCACTTACCGCGACGATCAAGCAATTCCTGCTGCGTTGTCGATGTATCTGACTTACATCAACTTATTTGTGTTTATCTTGCGGCTGTTGATTGCCATTAACGGTAGAGACTAGACTGATCAGCAAGCGTCAACGGGGTTTGGTGACTACTAAAGTAATCCGTTATCAAGCCCCAGCTAATAGATAAACTATTCAAATAACACCAGATAACACCCAAATTCATGTTCGATACCACTACGCTTAAGCGCGAGCTTGAGTCGATCTCTGAACGCCTGGGCAAAGCTCAGGAGTACCTTTGACGTTCCAGCGCTCAAAGCAGAGATAAGCGACTTGGAACAGCTCTCAGCGCAGCCTGACTTTTGGGATGACCAAGACAATGCTCAGAAGCTTTTACAGACGCTAAACGATTACAAATCCAACCTGGCGCAGGCCAAAGATTGGGAGACCAGCCTCGAAGATTCAAAGGCAATTTTAGAGCTTTTGGAACTAGAGCAAGATGACGCTTTGCTAAACGAAGCAGAAGCTAACGTTGGCCAACTCAATCGCGAACTAGACCAATGGGAGTTGCAGCAGCTTTTGTCTGGCCCTTATGACAAGGAAGGCGCGGTATTAACTATCAATGCCGGGGCGGGCGGTACGGATGCTCAAGACTGGGCAGAGATGCTTTTGCGGATGTACAGCCGCTGGAGTGAGCAAAATGGCTATCGCTTCAGCCTGATTGAAAAGTCCGAGGGTGATGAAGCCGGGCTAAAGTCGGCCACGATGGAAATTGAGGGCCGCTACGCCTACGGCTATTTAAAAGGAGAAAAGGGAACGCATCGGCTGGTGAGAATCTCGCCCTTTAATGCTAACGGCAAGCGGCAAACTAGCTTCGCGGGCATAGAAGTAATGCCGATTATCGAGAAAGGGGTGGAACTAGACATTCCAGAGAAAGATTTGGAAGTAAAGACTTCACGCTCTGGCGGGGCGGGTGGTCAGAACGTCAACAAAGTGGAGACAGCAGTGCGGATTACGCATTTGCCGACAGGGGTTTCGGTGCGGTGTACGCAGGAGCGATCGCAACTTCAAAACAAAGAAAAAGCCATGGCTCTATTAACCGCTAAGCTGCTGGTGATTGCCCAAGAGCAACGCACGCAAGAAATTGCCGACATTCGCGGCGACATGGTAGAAGCCGCTTGGGGCAACCAAATCCGCAATTACGTTTTCCATCCCTATCAAATGGTCAAAGACCTGCGAACCAACGTTGAAACAACCGCAGTCTCTGATGTGATGGACGGCGATTTAGAGGCGTTTACACAAGCCTATCTACGTCAGGAAAATCAGCTTGTGCAAGAAAGCACGGTATAGCCAGTTGAAAGCCGTTAAGCTATAAAACAATCGAAAGCATCAACACTATGACCATGACCACCGATAAATCAGCAGCTACCCCGCCTGAGTCATCAGCGTCAAATCTCGACGAGCCAGCACCTAGTTTTATTAAGCTGGCGATGCGAAATATGGTAAAAAAAGGCGGTAAATCGCTCTATCACTTCTTTCTATCTTTTATGGGGCTGATGGGCTTGTTTGTCGGGCTCGCTTATCTAACCCGATAGTGGCTACCCCGATAATGACCGATTCGATGACGGAAGCTGTGCAATTGCCCATTCAAGTCGAGGCGTTTGTGGATGGGAAGGAATGCGCTAACGTTTCGGGGGTTGCGATCGCCCAATACCAAACCTGGTTTCAAACCTGGCTAAATGACCTAGCACCCACATTTTCTCCCATCGACGCCTACGAAGTTAACTTGCGACTGACCGACGATGTAGAAATTCAGCAGCTCAATACTGACTACCGGCAGCAGCTCAAACCGACAGATGTCCTGTCTTTCGCAGCGTTAGAGACAGACCTGCCAGGCTCAAAAGACATGTACCAAGGAGAACCTCTGTGTCTGGGAGATATTATTATCTCGATCGAAACCGCCAACCGGCAAGCTACCGACAGCGGTCATTCTCTCGCCTACGAAACCGCATGGCTCACTGCCCACGGCCTCCTTCACCTGCTAGGCTGGGATCATCCAGATGATGAAAGCTTGACGCGAATGCTAGAGAAGCAAACTTACCTGCTGAGGTTAGTCAATATTCAAACTTAGCGGTAAACTTAGCAGTCGTTACGTTATCTAGAAAACTGGGCAACGTTTAGAATCAAGCAGCTATCTCTTAGATTCTCTTAGATTGAATTCTTAAAGATCAAGCCATCGGCATCATCTCTATACAGCGAAGCCTTACAGGACATATCTGCGTATGTTTTCTCGTGATAGTCAGTTTTCCCGCGATAGTAAACTTACTCCAGATAAGCGCAGTCCGGGCGATGTAACGAAGCTGACCCATCACAATTCGCCAGCTTCCGCTGAATCGCTACCGTTAGTTGAGCGATCGCAATCATGGCAAGTCGCACCCAACCTTTTCCTCAGCTTTAGATACGCCTGGGCAGGCATTGCCTATGCCTTCACCACCCAAAGAAACTTTAGGGTGCATACCGGGCTAGGTACGATTGCCATTCTGCTGTGCTGGCTTTTGGAGGTGAGCACCGTAGAAATTGCGGTCATCTGCTTGACCATTGGCGCAGTGCTAGTCATGGAAATTCTCAACACTGCCCTAGAATCGCTGGTAGATCTCACGGTGGGTCAGACCTACCATGAGCTGGCCAAGATCGCCAAAGACTGCGCAGCAGGGGCCGTTTTAATGGCTGCGATTGTAGCTCTGCTGATTGCCGCCTTAATTTTTGTGCCACCTACCTGGGATAATCTACAGAACTACCTGACTTAGGTACTATTTGATTTAAACGCTGGCTTGCCAATGATTCTGGTAATTGATAACTACGACAGCTTTACTTACAACCTGGTGCAGTACCTGGGTGAGCTAGGCCAAAGCTTGGAAGTAGCCCGAGAGATTGAGGTATTCCGTAACGATCAAATTACGCTGGCAGAAATTGAGGCGAAGCAGCCAGACGGCATTGTGATTTCGCCGGGGCCTGGAACGCCAAACGACGCAGGCATCTCGCTAGAGATTATTGAAAAGCTAGGGCCGCAGATGCCAATATTAGGCGTTTGTCTGGGTCACCAAAGCATTGGTCAGGTCTATGGTGGTAAGGTGATCGCCGCCACAGAGCTAATGCATGGCAAAACCTCCCCGGTGCGCCACAAAAACATCGGCGTCTTTGCCGGACTCGCCGATCCGCTGACAGCGACTCGCTATCACAGCTTAGTAATAGAAAAGGAGAGTTGCCCAGAGGTTTTAGAAATTACGGCTTGGGTAGATGACGGCACCATTATGGGGGTTCGGCATCGCGATTACCCGCATATTCAAGGCGTACAGTTCCACCCCGAGAGTGTGCTCACTGAGTCTGGGAAGGAATTACTCAAGAACTTTTTAGTGGGTCTCAAGGTTGGTTCTCAGTAATTAAGCCTTAAGCTAAGGATTAGCTAGCCAGTTTCACAAACTGGTCTATTTTGATTGTGCCGAATGTCACATGGTGCGGCACGATAGGTACCAACTGTGGAAACTTTGATAGAAACCAATCATGAAACGGCGACAACTGCTGCAATACGCTAGCGCAACTTTTGCAAGTACTTTGGGGTTGGGGCTCGCTTCCAACTATCGGACGCTCCAGGCCCAAACCACTGGCCAAACCGCTGGCCCAATAAGTAAGCAGAACGGTGGTCTGACAATTACGGCACTTGGCCATACTTGCTTTTTGTTCACAGGCGATGGTCAGCGCATTTTAGTCAATCCCTTTAAGGCGGTGGGCTGTACCGCTGGCTATACAGAACCGACCGTCGGTGCGGACTTGGTGCTGCTGAGCAGTCGTTTGTTTGATGAGGGATTTGTGGGCGATCGCTACGCCAGCGCCCGAGTAATCGATGAACCTGGCGACTACGCTATCAGCGGTTTGTCGCTTCAGGGCATCAGCATGCCCCACGATCGACTCAACGGTCGCCGCTTTGGCAGCAATACTGCCTGGGCCTGGACTCAAGGAGGCGTGAAGGTCGTGCATTTGGGCGGTGCAGCGGCTCCGATTGCCATTGAAGACAAAATCTTGCTCGGTCGCCCCGATGTATTGCTATTACCCGTCGGCGGTGGGCCAAAAGCTTATGCGCCTGAAGAAGCTGTCGAAGCCATCAGAGCACTCAACCCAAAAATCGTCGTGCCGACTCATTACCGTACCCAGGCAGCCAACTCAGACAACTGCGATATTGTTGGGGTCAATGAGTTTACCGCGCTGATGGCGGGTACGCCTACCACGCAAGGAGATAATACCCTCAGCGTGAGCGCAGGTAGCCTGCCGAACAGCGGTATGCGGATTGAAGTTTTAAGCTATGCTTTTTGAGAGCAAAATTTCTAACTTCCTTCAACGTCTTAGATAAGGTTTATGCAAGAGTATCGTCAGCGCCGACAAGCTGTGCTAGAGGCCATTGGTCAAGGCACTGCGATTTTTTGTAGTGCGCCACCAGCCGTCATGCACAATGATGTGGATTACCTGTTTCGGCAAGATAGTGATTTCTTTTATCTGACGGGCTTCAACGAACCCCACGCGGTAGCCGTCCTCGCCCCCTCTCACGACGAGCACAAGTTTGTTCTATTTGTGCAGCCCAAAGATAAGGAGAAAGAAACCTGGAGTGGTTACCGCACTGGTGTAGAGGCCGCAAAAGAACGCTACGGCGCAGATGTTGCCTATCCCATCGCGATGCTGGGCGAAAAGCTCGTTGAATACATTGCCAAAGCGCCCCGACTGTACTACCACTTTGGTCGCGATCAGCGCTTTAACAATCGTATTATCAGCCTGTGGCAGCAGTTGCTAGGCAAAATGACAAAAAAGGGCACTGGCCCTGTCGCGGTTGAAGATTCTAAGCTATTGATGCAGCAGTTTCGCCGCATTAAGACGCCTTTTGAGTTGGATAAGATTCGCCGGGCGATCGCAATCAGCGTCAAAGCCCATGACGTCGCTCGCGAAATGGCGCGCCCAGGCGTTTACGAATACGAAATTCAGGCCGCTATAGAAAACACCTTTCGCCGTGAAGGCGCTATGGGGCCAGCCTACCCCTCGATTGTAGCTACGGGTAAAAACGCCTGCATCCTGCACTATGTAGAAAATAACCAGCAGTTGAAAGAAGGCGATCTACTGCTCATCGACGCTGGCTGCGCTTACGACTATTACAATGCTGACATCACCCGAACTTTGCCAGTGGGCTCCAGCCTCTCCAAAGAACAAGAAATCCTTTATGAGCTGGTCTTACAGGCCCAGCTCGCCGCCATCGAAAAAGTTCAGCCCGGACAGCCTTTTAACGCTTTTCATGATGCCGCCACCCACACCATCACCGCCGGACTCGTTGAGTTGGGGCTGCTAAGAGGTGATATCGACAAGCTCATAGAAGACAAAAAACACAAAGCCTTTTTCATGCATGGAACCGGTCACTTTCTGGGGCTAGATGTCCATGACGCTGGTATTTTGAGGAATCCAGATAAAACCTGGAAACCCTTTGCCCCCGGCAACATCGTCACCGTAGAACCTGGCATTTACATCCCGCCCGACTATGAGCCAGCTGAAGATCAGCCCCCTATTGCTGAGCGCTGGCGAGGCATTGGCATTCGCATAGAAGACGACGTATTGCTAACTGACACAGGCCATGAAGTATTGACTGCCGCAGCCCCTAAAACTCTAGATCTCTCTGCGAAATCATTGGTAGCTAGCTGAAAGGTTCCAGGAAAATTCTTTGTGCAAGCGAGAGAAATATCAGCCGAAAGACAAAGTTTTGCTCAAGGAACTTGAAGATGTGAGTAACTTTGCGGATCTATTTCATATCTCTTTGAACAAAACAGTAGGATGCAGAATGAAGCCCTGTAAGTCCACATGACGTGAGGCTCAACAGAAGCTGATTTAACAGGCACCTGCAAAGCCATTCATAAACTATCCACTAAATCATTTACGAAAGCTAACTTACCGGAAACAGTCTCGGAAACTCACAGAGCACATGCCCCATCAGTTACAGATTCCATAAATATAGCCATAAACATAAATTGTTATATCCCAAAAGGAACCGGGCAGGCTAGTGAACGGAATGCCGAATCACCATGCCGTCCTTATTTAGATAGCAAGCACTCTCACGAGTTGAAACTGTGGCTTTAAGGGCGATTTTATTGCACTATACAAGGTTTAACACTGTTTTTTGGCCACATTTATAGATTTACAAAGTGCTGACGAACCTTCACAGTACTTACAGCGTTTAAAGGATTGTCAGTTCGTTCATTCGGTATTGAGGACCCCCATTGTGAGATTGAATCGTCTACTGCCTGGCCTGGCTTTGGTGGGGGCTCTATTGGTAGCGCTGCCCGCAGAAGCGGCCAGGCTACAGTTCTGGCGGTTTGACACCCAAGAGAACACACTGACTTTCACAACCGATGACAGCATCCAGCCGACCGCGCAGTTGCTGTCTAACCCAACTCGATTAGTCATCGATTTACCAGGTACAACGCTGCTCAATCCTGAGGCTCAATCGTTTGATGGCGCAATTAAAGAAGTCCGAGTAGGCGAGTTGAATGCGGAAACGACTCGGCTGGTCGTGGAATATAACGATGGCTACACGGTCGATCCGAATCAGGTGCAGGTACGAGGAGAAAGCTCGCGCCAATGGACGGTGCAGCTTCCTGACGCAACTGAAACCGGTTCATCTGATAGTCAGCCGATCGCTCGTCGCCTCGGCAACGATGGCAACCAGGTTAGCAACCGGCCTGTTCAGGGCGATCGCACTCGCATTCAGGGCGTAACCGCGACCGCCGACGGCTTCTTTATTCGTACAGCAGGCGAGGAAGCTCAGATAGAAGTTACCCGCACTGAAGAAAACGGTCAGCGCTATATCTCCATCAGCTTCGACCAGACTGCCGTAGCGCTGGGCCTAACTCGGGCTCGGCTACCCGTTGATCGCTACAGTATTGAGAGCTGGCAAGTCAACCAGGTCTCGGCTGAACCTGCTAAAGCTGAAATCACTTTAGTGCTGGGCGAAGAAAGTCCTGACTGGGATATTTCAGTGAGTCCAGGCGGTATTGTAGTCTTGCCGAAAGATGTTTCTATTAGCGATGTGCCTGATGCCGGAAAAGTGGCAGGAACTGCCTCTAGCACCGTTGCCAGCACGCTCAGACAGCCTGCGCAGACTCGTCAGGTAGCTTTAGATGAATTGCCAACGCTGCCAGTGGGACGGTTTACAGTTGTCATTGACCCTGGGCATGGTGGCCGTGACCCTGGCGCGGTAGGGATTGGCGGTCTTCAGGAAAAGCAGGTCGTAAATGATATTGCCCCTCGGGTCGCCGCTATTTTGCGCGAGCAGGGTGCTAATGTCGTGATGACGCGCGATAGTGACATTGAAGTGGATCTGGCCCCGCGTGTACAAACTGCCGAACGAGTAAACGCCTCTATTTTTGTCAGCATTCATGCAAATGCTATCAGCATGAGTCGCCCTGATGTCAATGGATTAGAGACTTTTTATGCTTCTGACGCGGGCCAGCGGCTGGCCAATACGGTACATAGCACGGTGTTGAACGCGATGGGAATGCGCGATCGCCGGGTTCGCAGCGCCCGTTTCTATGTCATTCGTCGCACTTCTATGCCCGCGATTTTGATTGAAACTGGCTTTGTTACTGGCGCAGAAGATGCGCCCAACCTGGCAGATCCTGCCTGGAGAGAGCGGATGGCCGAAGCGATCGCCCAGGGTATTTTGCTACATCTCCAACGCGGTCTGTGAGGCGTTCACCGGTTTTCATTTTGTCTCGGGGTGCTCAACGGCTTCGCAAGAAACGCTTAGCTTGCCCAGGTAGCGGATCATCTGGTGCAGTCTGCCCAAGTCTCGCTGGTTAAAATGCAGCGCGAGTCGAGGCAGCGATTCAGTTTCATCACCATGTTCTACGTCAAACGCGGAAACTTCTTTAATTTTGCCTTGACTCAAAATATTAGAGAATTCCTCATTGAGCCGGTCGATGCCGCCATCACACAGCGGGGCCTTGAGCCGAATGACTAGCTGCCCATTGACGTAGCGGCTAGAGTGGTACATCCGATAAAAGCTTTCAATGTAGGCTAGGGCATCGTCTAAGCTATCCGTCAAATGATACAAACTGGTATCGTCTGGGCTAATAAGACCTTGGTCGAGCAGGCGATTGCGGACGTAATAGTCCCAGCTTTTCCAATAGTCGCCGCCGGGCTTGTCTATCAACACCAAAGGAAGCGGATCGGCTTTGCCGGTTTGAATCAAGGTTAGGGCTTCAAAGGCTTCGTCTTGAGTGCCAAAGCCGCCGGGGAATAGCGCGATCGCATCACTCTCTTTTAAGAAAAACAACTTGCGGGTAAAAAAGTACTTAAAGTCCAGCAGCTTAGGATCGCCAGTGATCACAGGATTGGCCCCCTGCTCGAAGGGTAAACGAATATTAAGGCCAAATGAGCGATCGCGCCCAGCCCCTTCATTACCCGCCTGCATGATGCCACCACCAGCACCCGTCATCACCATAAAACCCTGCTTTGCCACTCGCCGCGAGAACTCAAGCGCCATTTGATATTCGGGGCGATCGCTAGGCGTTCGCGCCGAACCAAACAGCGTCACCTTACGAATATGCCGATAAGGATAAAACGACTTAAACCCTTCCTCCATATCTAGCAGCGAATGGCTCAAAATTTTCCAATCAAGACGCTCTGCCTCTTGACCAGCCATACGTACCAACGTCTCAAAAATTTCCTCAAGCAGCTCCCCATTTTTCAGGGCAGGTAGACGATCGAGCACCCGAATCACATCCGAGCGCAGGGGGCCTTTTCTTTGACCCCCTAAACTACGATCTGAACCTTGGAAAGGGGAAGCATCCATATTTCTTATAATTTAGCTTACAAACTTATACATCATCAGTCTTTCAAGGGCTATATTTTAAGCTGGAATTGTCGCATAGCTAAGTCTTCTAAAAACCAAATACATCCCACAGACAGCAAAAAAGGCTCTTGTCACGGCAAGAACCTTTCTTGACTATTCTTTTGATCTAGATCTAGAAAACAGAATTTAGAGAGCAGTTAAAGGTACTTTTCTAGCGTATTAGCTAGCGTAGTTTTAGGAACAGCGCCGACAACCATGTCTACACGCTGGCCACCTTTGAAAATCATTAGAGTAGGAATACTGCGAATGCCGTACTGACTAGCAACACTTGGGTTTTCGTCGGTGTTGACTTTAACCACCTTCACCTTGCCATCGTACTGCTCAGAGATTTCGTCCACCACGGGTGCCACCATGCGGCAAGGGCCGCACCAAGGAGCCCAAAAGTCCACCAAAACTGGGGCCTCGTTCTCTAAAACTTCCTGCTTAAATGTCGAATCAGTAACCTGTGCGGCTGACATTCCTATAAATCCCTGTCACTCATGTATATCGATACTACCATAGCCACAGCCTGCCCCTGAGCGCATACATCTACAGATTTATTTCTGGCCTCCTGACAATAACCCTGAGAATATCTGCAAAAGGAACCGCCCAAATCCGAAAACTTGGGCGGAGTGTGGTGTGAGGAGTGAACGGAAACTTGCGTCTCCGCTTCTTTCAATTGTAAGAGACTCTTACAAATTTGCCACCGTTGTATCACATTATTGAAGATAAGTCTTAAAAGTGACTTGCATAACACTCATCACTTTCCTACTATTTAACGATAATTTCTGTAGTAGCCACCCGTTAAAAAACCGTCACTACTACTTACCCATTCCCAAGTGCTGAGCTTTTTGATAAACCTTGCCCTCTGTTAGCAGAGAAGGTGCAATTACGACATCTACCTGCTGCATTTCTTTGATGTTTTTAGCCCCTAAGGTGCCCATACTAGTGGTCAGCGCCCCCAATAGATTATGGGTGCCATCATCGAGCTGCGCTGGCCCGCGCAAGATCTGCTCTAGGGTGCCAGTTGTCCCCACCTTAATTCGAGTGCCCCTCGGCAGTAAGGGGCTAGGTGTGGCCATGCCCCAATGGAAACCGCGACCAGGGGCTTCTTTGGCTCTGGCGAACGGAGAACCAATCATGACGCCGTCCGCACCTGAGGCAATGCATTTGCAGATATCGCCCCCTGTTATCAGGCCCCCGTCGGCAATCACAGGAATATAATTGCCCGATTCTTTTTGATAGTCATCTCTAGCCGCAGCGCAGTCTGCCACTGCCGTTGCCTGCGGAATCCCGACCCCTAATACCCCACGAGAGGTGCAAGCTGCGCCTGGGCCAATACCCACCAGAACGCCCGCCGCCCCTGCTTTCATTAACTTAAGCGTGACTTCATAGGTCACACAGTTACCCAACAAGACAGGAATTGGCATGTCCGCACAGAACTGGGCAAGATCTAGCGGCGTAATGGCCGCTGGCGAAAGGTGATCGGTTGAGACTACAGTTGCCTGAATGAACACCATGTCTGCGCCTGCATCGGCTACCGTTTGGCCAAACTTAACCGCGCCCGCTGGGGTCAAGCTAACGGCTGCAATGCCCCCTTTCTCTTTGATTTCACTAATTCGCTTTTCAATGAGTGCTGGCAGTATCGGCTTTGAGTACAGCTCTTGCATGAGAGGAACAAACTCGGTAGTGCCCACTGACGCAATCCGATCTAAAACAGGATTGGGATCGGCGTAACGAGTTTGAATACCTTCTAAGTTGAGGACGCCTAGCGCACCTAAGCGAGAGAGTTCAGCCGCCATCGTAACGTCTACAACGCCATCCATAGCGCTAGCGATGATCGGAATGTCGCGAGTGATGCCACCAATTTGCCAGCTTGCGTCGGCAAGCTGTGGGTCTAGCGTTCTGATTCCAGGTACCAGAGCAATTTCATCGATTCCGTAAGCGCGCCTGGCTGTTTTGCCGCGACCAATTTGAATATCCACGTCCGTACTTATTCCCAAGGAAGCATCTAGCTAGCCTAGCAAAGAAAGAAATCGAATGCGTATTGGGTTTTGAGTGCGGGTAGTCAAAAATACCAAAGCATCTAAATAATTGAACTATTTGAGAATATCTTTTGGGCTATACGTGGAGAACAGCGAACCGAGTAAGATGCTTAGGTGCTCTGTAAGTGTTGGATTTTTAGCTAGCGATCGCCCGCATATGAACATCTCATCTCTCAAGTTCTTTAAAAATCTCAGAGCCACTAACCGTCAATTTGCAGTGATTGGCTTAGGCCGATTTGGTCGGGCAGTGTGCTTGACATTGCACGGTATGGGGTACGAAGTGATGGGCATAGATTCCAATGAAAGCCGGGTCGCGCAGGTGCTGACCGACCAAATCGCGGCCCATGCGGTACAGCTCGACTCGACTCAACCGTCGGCTTTGATAGAAGCGGGAATTCCTGACTTTGATACGGTGATTGTGGCCATTGGCAACTATGTGCAAGAAAGCATTATCACGACGCTGAACGTGAAAGAATCAGGGGTAGCCAACGTGGTGGCTAAGGCATCTTCGGAGATTCACGGCAAGCTGCTGGTGCGAGTGGGCGCAGACCATGTGGTATTTCCAGAACATGAAATGGGCTGCGAACTAGCTAGGTCACTCACCCGCCCTGGCATTTTAGACCGTTTTGAACTTGACCCTGACCATAGCATCGTAGAAGTGATGGTTCCTCAAGCATTTGATGGCAAAACCATTATGGAAGTTGACCTGCGCAACCACTACGGACTGACCCTGATGGCCATTAGCAAAGAGGACGTCAAAGAGGACGATCATGACAAATTTACCATTAACCCTAGCCCGGTCACTCGGCTAAAGGCTGGCAGCTTGATGGTCGTGATTGGAGATAATACGGGAATTGACAAGCTACCTGTCTAGGCCGAATCCGGCAGTGGGCGAAGCGGGTTGGAAACCTGTGGAAAAATTGGGCATAAAGGTTAGAGGATGAAGCTTAGAGAATGAAAGTGATTGGGCTGATGAGTGGGACGTCGGTCGATGGCATTGACGCTGCGCTGACAGAGATATCGGGGCAAGGATATGCCATTACGGCTGAACTGATTAAGGGCGTGACGTATGCCTACCCGGCACAGCTTCGATCGCGCATTTTAGCCCTCTGTGCCAATGAACCTGTTTCTCTAGCAGCCCTAGCCGAATTGGATGATGCGATCGCCCACCACTTCACCCAAGCCATTCAGGCCCTAGATACCGATCTTTCCACTGTCGATCTCATCGGCTCCCATGGCCAAACCCTGTACCACCGCCCGCCACAGCAGGACGCCTTAGGCTATACGCTTCAGCTAGGTCGAGGAGCCCTCATTGCCTATGCCACTGGCTGCAAAACCATCAGTAACTTTCGCGTGGCCGATATCGCGCTGGGCGGACAGGGGGCACCCCTGGTGCCTATGATCGACGCTTGTTTGCTCAGTCAGTGCGATCGCGACATCGCCGTGCAAAACATTGGTGGGATTGGCAACGTCACTTATCTGCCGCCCTGGGATAGAAAGGCTGCTGGGGATTTGGAAGCTCCCCCAAAAGGCATCAAAGGCTGGGATACCGGGCCAGGCAACGCCCTGATAGACCATGCGGTCGCGCAACTTTCCGAAGGTCAAAAAACATACGACAACAATGGCGACTGGGCCAGACAAGGCACCCCTTGCCAAGATTTGATCGCACAGTGGCTACAGCAGCCTTTTTTCCACCAGCCACCGCCAAAATCCACAGGGCGCGAACGCTTTGGCGCGGCTTATGCCGAGCAGTGCTGGCAAGCTGCTGCCGCCAGACAGCTTACCCCAGCGGACTTTTTAGCTACATTGAGCGACTTTACCGCCGCTACGATTGAGCTGAGCTATCGCCAGTTTTTACCACAGATTCCAGCAGACATCCTGATCAGCGGCGGCGGTAGTCAAAATCGATACTTGATGGAAAGGCTTCAACAGCGGTTGCCCGAGTCAACCGTGCGCTCTACCGACGAGAGGCAATTGGATGCAAATTATAAAGAGGCGATCGCCTTCGCAATTCTGGCCTACTGGCGCTGGCACAATGTCCCCGGCAACCTCCCTGGCGTGACAGGTGCTACCCGCCCTTGCTTGCTCGGAGAAATTTGGCACCCTTAGACCAGCTACCTCAAATCGGTTAATAGACATCAGCATTTCTCATCTTCCTCTCCCGACGCCTGCGCACCTACACTCTCTATCGATTACTGGGCATTCTAAAGTGCTGGCATGAGGAATAGCGCTGTGGCCCACAGCTTTTTACTTGAGCCCGGTCGGTGGACATTACAAGGCACCTGGCTTACCCGAGAGACCTTACCAATGGTGGTAAAAGGCAAACTTTTGGTGGCGTGGAAACAAGACAGTCGCTTCATGATGGTGACCAAACTTTCTTTTCCGGATGGCAATCAAGCGGATATTGTGACCCAGCTAAAGGGGCGAATGACTCACCAGGAGCTGCAATACACGTTTGTATTACAACACAACCTGCTAGGACAAGTTGAAGGCGAAGGCTGGATTGCCCCCGAATCGATTGTGCAACGCTATTGGGGAGTCAGTGACAAGCAGCGTCGTAGCGGGTTTGAAACACTCCGTCAAATCAGCCTGGAACGCTATCACTTTTCTGGCGGTGTGATGGCTGGGCACTACCTTACCAGCGCTATAGAAGCTGAGCTAATTCGTCAGTAGCCCTCATTCGCCCAAAGTCAGCCGCTACTATTCAATGGCCACTGCCCATCCGCAAATGCCCTTCAAACATGAGTGATCCGAACACAGGTCGTAAAATTGATAACCGATATGAGCTGCTAGAAACCATTGGACAGGGCTCTATGGGTAAGGTCTATTTGGCGGCTGATTCGCTGTTGGGTGGCGTGCCCGTAGCCCTGAAGTTTTTGTCACAGACGCTGCTGAACGAAGATATGAAAAAGCGCTTTTTCAGAGAGGCGATGACCTGCGCTCAGCTCGGCCAAAAAAGTATGCATGTGGTACGTGTGACTGACTATGGCGTCAACGAAGAAGATGTACCCTTCTATGTGATGGAGTACCTGAAAGGAGAACATATCGGTCGCCTCGTCTATAAAAAGCCTTTGCCTATTCCCCGCTTTCTGGGTCTGGTGCGTCAGATTCTTTTAGGGCTGAGAACGGCTCATCAAGGCATTTTGGTAAAAGGCGAGATTGTGCCGATTATTCATCGGGACATCAAACCCAGCAATATTTTAGTGACCTCTGATCCTTCTATGGGTGAGCTGGTTAAAATTCTAGACTTTGGCATTGCTAAGCTGTTGCAGGCGGGTAGTGAACAAACCAGCATGTTTATGGGGACATTGGCCTATGCCTCGCCGGAGCAGATGGAGGGCCGAGAGCTAGACAGTCGCTCTGACCTTTATAGCCTGGGCGTGATGATGTACCAAATGCTATCGGGAGCGCTGCCCGTAAAGCCGATCAATAATACTTTTGGTAGCTGGTACAAGGCTCATCGGCTGATTCAGCCAAAGTCACTAGCTGAGTTTAATCTAGACTTGAAGGTGCCAAAGGCGCTGGAGATGATCATTATGGCTTGCTTGGCTAAGCAGCGAGAGGACAGACCTGACACTATCGACCAGGTGATTGACGCGATCGCCCCGCTGGACGATCGCTTTGGATCGGGGTTTCAAATCTCGCAGCGGATTAATGCCACCCTGGCTAAGCTACCGGTTGTATCTCCATCAGCAATTGCTCCATCGGCGGTACAAGCTGCGCCCAAAGCCTCTGCTCAATCGTTGGAATCACCGCAGCCCCATAGCGATTTATTGACGCCAGAAAGCGCTTCAGCAGACCAAGCAGACAAGTTTTACTTGCAGCAGAGTTGGCCTCCAGAAATGCCGATCGCTCAGATTGTCTTTCCCAAGCTGCTCGTCTGCGAAGCGGAAAATGTACCGACCCTATGGGCAATGATGCCGACGGCTGATATTTACAAACGAATGCGCAATACCCGCTATAACAACTTTATGTGTACTATGGCTCCTCACCCGATGGTGCTATGGCTCACGGCGTTTTATCACAAGGTGGAGGGGCCGCGCTGGATGCCCTGCTATTTAGATCTTAAGTCCGAAATATCCCAGCGTTTGTTATGGACGCTTGCAGACACCCGACAGTACAGCATTCTTTTCTTTTCAAAAGAAACCCCTCACCAGTGTCTGCATGTCCGTAAGCTAAATGTGGCAGCCAGCCAGCGCAAGCTGTTCAAGGAGTGGGCTACCACCGCGCAGGCTTTCCCTTCTATTGGTAGTCCACAAGAGAGCAAAGCGCTGCTAAAGCGCGAGTTGGAGGATAACTTAAAGCCTAAAATTCTAATGAATTTTGAGGCGATGCATTCAGATTCTAAGCCGGGTATGGATGTGTCTTTGGGTTTTTAAGCGCTATTGCTCACGGGGAAAATGAATCACCGGATGCCAGGACGTTCTGAGTAGTGCGCTCGTGAAGCTCGGTACCGCTAGCTTTAGTAGGCCCCCACCCTTGCTGGGGCAGATGGCGATCGCACTAATATCATGTGCCTCCCCAGACTTCAGAATTTCATCGAGCGGGTCACCCTGACGCACCTCTGTAATTATTTGCGTTTTAATCTCAGTACCGAAACCGTCTAATTCAGCCTTAACCTTATCTAGCTCGGCTTGGGCTGTTTTCGCCAAATCGGTGCTAGGAATCCGTCCCCCATCATCGACAACCCAGCACAGTAGACAGGTTTCGAGCGCGCAATCTGGGTCGGCTTTAATCTTGGTTTTAATGTCATTGACTAGCTTTTTGACGCTGTCGCTGCCGTCGTAGGGTACCAGCAAATAGTCAAACATATTCTGACAGCGCTGGGCCAGTTCAGCCTCACGGTAGGTGGCGATGAGCTGAGGCCGTAGTACTAGCATGGGCACGTTGACCTTATTAACGATCTCCATGGTGGTACTGCCAAATACCCGTTCGTTCAGCGCAGAACGAGTTGCCATGCCTGAGAAAATAATATCGGGCTGATGCGTCTTGACGGCTCGAATAATATTTTCATCATCGCGACCAGAAACAACGTCAATTTTGACAGTAGTCCCGGCAGGCACTGATGACTCGGCTACCGATAGTATCTGGCGAGCTTCGCTGACTTTATCTTCGTCTACACAAGGAATTTCGCGGGTGGTCATGAGCGGAACACTGTGGAAAAACACAATGTGCTCCATGCCGCCTTTTGCCAAATCGGGTACAAACTTGGCCAAGCGCTGAAGGCTATCCGAAAAATCAGTACAAATGAGCGCACGCTTAAACATAGGGTCGCACCGAATAAAATGCCTAAATAAGGAGATACAGCTAATACTACAGAACGCTTCTCAACAGTATCACCCTCTCATCGGGTTAATGTTCAAGAGCAGGTTAAAACCCTCCCTTAGGAACAGCCGGGTGAGCTTATAGCGGCGTGAGTAATGTAGCTCTATTGAGATTGAGAAAGGTGAGATTGAGAAAGGAAAAGTGCGATCGCCGTAATATTATCTCGCCCGCCTTGGGCCTTGGCCGCTTCTATCAGCTTGCTTACGGCGAGTTCACAAGTCGGTGCAGCCTGAAGATAGGTAACCATGACGCCGTCAGTGAGTTCTTCCGTGAGGCCGTCGCTACATAAGAGTAGGCGATCGCCTGGCTCGGTCTCAATTTGTTGAGGTTCAGCGGCTAGCATATCTTCACGGCCAACGCATTGAGAAAGCATATTGCGCCAGGGATGGGTTTGCATTTGATCCGAGGTTAAATCGCCATTTCTTGCAGCCTGGGCCACCCAGGTATGATCTTGGGTGATTTGAAAAAAGCCGCTCTCTCGGAGAAGATACAGGCGCGAATCGCCGACATGAGCGCACCAAACCTGCTCGTCCCTGAGTAGAACGACGACAACGGTCGTTCCCATATCAAAGCGCTCAGGATGCTGACGCTGGTCGGCTAATACTGCTTCGTTCGCCGCATCGATGGCTTGCTTTAAGAGGTCGGAGGTCGGGCAATCGCTGTCTCGATGGGTTGTTAGATATTGCTGAATGGTATTGGTGGCGATCGCGCTAGCCTCTTGGCCACCCACATGCCCGCCCATACCATCAGCCACAATAAACAAATCGCCTGCTGGCGATATATAGTAGCTGTCTTGATTGCTGGAACGGCGCAGGCCAATGTCGCTTAGCCCAGCAAACGTCAGCCCCGGTACTGAATGAGCCATAAATTTAACTAAAGTCTAAGGCATCCGATCTGCCTTAGAAATTTTCATCAGCAGGCGAATGAACGAAATTCCTAAACCCGTAGCAATTACGCTCATAGCGATGGCAGGCCACATAAACTCAAAAATAGTGAGCAGCGTGGCTGACACGGTAAAGGTGCCTACCAGCAGTGCGTAAGTATTTGCCAAAGACAAATCACTGTTGCGGCGGGAGATGCGATCGCTTTCAATCGAGCGTACCCGCACCCGCAAATCACCGCGATCAAGGCGATCTAGCGTATCTTCAATGCGCCGAGGCAGGCTTAGGGCAGAACTACCCACCTGCGCTGCCTGCCGACTAATTTCGCTCAAAATACCATTGGGCTCATCAGGACTACCGTTTGTCATAAGCTCTGTCGCATAAGGTTTAGCTGCTTCCATAAAGTTAAAGTCTGGATCGAGCCCTTTACCCACGCCCTCTAGCGTCGAAAAAGCCCGCATCACAAAAGTAAACGTTGCTGGGAATCGGAAAGGCTGGTCGTAAGCAACCGCATACAGGTCGTCGCTGATTGCCGCCACCGACTGCTCTTCAAACGGCTTATCCATCAAATTGTCGAGGATGTACTGAATTGAGCGGCGCACTGGCCCCATATCCCCAATTTCAGCGAGCGCTCCTAAGGCCACCAGCGACGACATCACTTGACCGGCATCCCGCTGGGCAATGCCCACAAACGTATCCATTAGCCGTGCCCGTGTGATTGCCGGTACCTGGCCCATCATGCCAAAATCGTAAAAAATCAGCGATCCGTCTGTATCGACTGCAATGTTGCCAGGATGCGGATCTGCATGAAAAAAGCCGTCCGTCAATAGCTGTCGCAAATAGGCTTCAGCGCCAAGCTTGGCTAAGCGTTTACGATCTAGGCCAGCCGATTCTAGCGCCTCGTAATGGCTAATTTTGATGCCTGGCATGTACTCCATCGTCAGCACGCGAGGCGAAGTATAGCGCCAGTAAATGCGAGGCACCTTTACCCAATCCACACCGCGAAAGTTTCGCCGAAACTTATCTGCGTTCCGACCTTCGTGCAAAAAGTCTATCTCTAGCCACAGCAACCGACAGCACTCTTCATAAATGCCGATCCAGTCGCGGCCCCTACCCCAATCAGGGTGATTTTGAAAGTAGTTAGCGATGCCCTTTAGGATTGACAAATCAATGTCAAACAGTCGAGAAAGCCCAGGCCGCTGAATCTTGACGACAATATCTTCGCCCGAGTGAAGCTGAGCGCAATGTACCTGGCCCAAACTAGCCGCCGCAATCGGCACCGGATCGAAGCTGCTGTATAGCTCGGCGAGTGGCCGACCAAAATCTCTTTCTACAATAGATTTGCCCTGGTCGTAGCTAAAAGCAGGTACCCGGTCTTGTAGCTTGGAAAGCTCCTCGACATATTCAATCGGGAATAGATCGGCGCGGGTCGAAAAAAGCTGGCCAATCTTGATGAAAGTAGGGCCTAAGCTCAAGCAGGTTTCCCGCAGCCACACTGCGATCGCCTGGCGGCGCTGCTTCTGTTTTTCGGGCGTAATCGGGCCACCGTAACTCCATTGCTTGTTGTATAACCAGCGCTTGGCCAGCAGCTTCAAAACAAATGACCAAATGTCAATGAACCGCTGAGGTCGAGAGTAGCTGCCTCGATTCCAACGGTAATCGCCATCTTTGTAATCACTACCACTGTAGGCTACGGCTTTGGGGGATGTAAGTTTGGGTGACGCGATGACATGACCCGTCGGATCGTTAATCGCATCGTTCAAATCGGGCTCTTCTAGAGGGAGATGCGGAATGACTGGCTGCTGCGACAAGTCAGCAGAAGCCGGGGAGGAGAAATCTTGTGGAGCCGAACCGCTTACACCGTTGATATGAGTATTTGAGGTAGGAAGCGGGGAAGCAGAAGATCCATTTGAAGCGAGTGGTTGGCTCAGATCTTTATTATTATGGACATCTACAGAACTCGCGGTGACTTGAGATGGGTGTCCATTTTGGCGCGTATGACCATCGCTAAGGGGCACTGAGGCCGCCAGCGAATCTGACGAAAGAGGGGATTCACTTTCTTTTGAAACAGCAGACACTCGGACTTCCTATACTAAAAATGTTTGACTCGGTCACTGTCACTAGGGAGACTGGCGGTACTGCTGAATCGCCGCCCTCGCCTGCGCTATTTCAGCTCTGAGATCATCAATGGTTGCCTGCAAATCCTCGTTAGCAGCGGTTGTAGCTGAAGCAGCGGTAGCATTGGCGCTAGAAACTTCAGTAGCACCAGCGGCAGCTTTTTCTTGAGCTGCTCTGGCCATGACTTCCTCGGTAAACTGACGCAGATGTTCACGCTGTTCGGCGTCAAATTTGCCGAGCTGACTAAGGCCATCACTAACCAGGTGCTCGGCTCTTTCACTCACGGCGGCTGCCAGCGCTCGTCCAACAAAAAAGGCTTGCAGCATTGGGTTACTCATAAAAATTCACACGGCTCACATTTGCAATTATAAACATCTCTTAGAGAATATTTGAAGGTCATCAAAGATCCCAACCCTCAGTAGTCCTCTTTTAAAGCTATTTTGACGGCTGAAGTTTCAATAGTCACAGCTTTATATTAGATTCCAGCATGGTCGGGTTAGCCTAAGGCGCTGGCCTAGAGCCTACCACTCACCGTCGTCATCTTGCGAGTATGTACCGTCGCCGGGCACTGAGCCTTCTACCGTAGGATAGTCCTCCTCGTAATTGCCATCTTTAATGGTAGTAGAACTTTTTATGGGTTGCTGACTATTTTGAATTCCTAATTTTGGGCCAGTTTCAAGTGCTTTCAAAGGATCGACGGGGCGATCGCTTCGCCCTCTTCCAGCAAACGTGTCAAAGGTAGCAGTGTCAACTGGTGCGATATCTTGGGTAGCTTCAGTATCCAGAAAGCTTGTTGAATCGAACGTATCATCACCGGGGTCGCTAGCAAGCTGCTCCTTAGAGTTTGCAGGGTTGATAGAATCAATCGTCGATATCTGGTCTTCTGTGTAAACGGATTGCTCAAGAATGACCTGATCGGCAGGGACTGCGTCACCCGGCACATAGGCTGAGTCAGCCGTGCCCTGAGGCAACTCCGATGACCAGTCAGACAGCGCTGGGAAGGTTTGTAGCGGGCTCAAGAATCGAGCATCAGGTGAATCAGCCAATAAGAACCTCACGATGACACCGCTGCTGAGCCCTACTAAGCCCGCCATGCCAGCGGTAATGATTAGCGCCTGAGAAAGGGTAAGCCGATCGTCTCCGCCTTGTGCAGAAGCATCTGAGAGCCGATTAATCCCGGACTTGAGGGGCGATGTAGACATAGATAATAGATATTAGGTCGAGGAAAGCGCCTTTATGGCTTGTACGTTATTTACGTTAGAGGATAGCTGGCTAGGACGTAGTTTTTAGCAGCTTCGAGCGTTGTCAGCTCGCCGTTGAGTGTGCGCTGATGTACAGCCGTTAAGATATCGCGAAACTGTGGCCCCGGCTGGTAACCGAGCCGCTTTAGCGTATCACCCTTGACTAACGGTGGTATTTGAGAAAGCCGTACTATATATTGCCAAATAGGCGGGCCTAATGTGCAGGGATGGCGATCGCTCATCAATAATAATTCTGCATCATCGTACGGCTTCAACAGTTCATATATTTCACTCGGACGGCTCGCAGCCGGAAGACTCAATAGCAGGTTAGCTTCCCACTGAAAAAGATTTTCGAGTCGCCGAACACTTTGAGGGTCTAGATCCAGGCGAGTGGCGACATGAGCCGCTAGTCCCGCTGTGTGATCGTCTAGCTGAGCCAAAATTAACGCCGTCAGCATTAGCCAGCGCGGCTGATTGATTTTAAACTGGCTGAGCCAGCGATCCATGCGGCGCAGTTGTCGCCATAGCAAGGGTGTCATTTTTAGTTGACGATGCAGGCAAACCAGCGCCCCCAACTGCTCAATTTGACGCAGGGCAGCCTCCCACTGTTCGGTGCTGAGGAGATATTTAAGTTCGGTTTTGAGACGCGATCGCAACGCAGGAACTTTATCTTCACTAACCTGCATCCGCTCATAAACCCCGCTACCCATGGCATAGCGAATAAACTGCTTGGTTTGAGCATCAATCGCAAACCCCAGTCGCACAGCAAACTTCACTGCCCGAAAAATGCGCGTCGGATCTTCAACAAAGCTATTGGCATGTAGCACTCGCACCTGGCGCTGCCCCAAGTCTACCCAGCCCCCAAAGAGATCGAGTAGGGTGCCTGGCCGATCCCCGCCTAGTCTTAAGGCCATTGCGTTGATAGTAAAGTCACGGCGGCAGAGATCCTGACGAATGTTGCTCACCTCTACTTCTGGGTTGGCAGCAGGGTACGGATAAAACTCGGTTCGAGCCGTAGCGATGTCAACCGAGAGTGGCACATCGCCGTCCCAGGCGAGGGCAGCCGTTTGAAACTCGCCGTAAACCTGCACAGAGACCTGGGGATAGCTAGCTCGAATAGTTTCCGCTAGCGCTACACCTGCACCCGCTTCTCCACCGTCTACCACTAAATCAATATCGGTGAGCGGGTAAGCGTTTCCTGACATGTTTAGCAGCAAATCGCGCACACATCCCCCCACAACATAAATTTCCCATCCCCGCCGTTCAGCCGCTTGGGCAACTAGCATCAGCGCAGGCCAGATCTCGCCGAGACGACTTTCGAGCTGCCGGTACAGCGTTTCTGCCTGAGGAGGTTGCGTTAAAAAGAATAAGGCTTGATGCGAATCTATACCCGCAGAACCGGCACCTGCACCAGAGGCAAGCCTGTTTTGCTGACCTTGATGAAGCTGCCGCAGCAGGTCTGTGCGGGTAACGATACCTACTAGAGCGCCCGCATCAAGAACAGGCAAACGACCGACATCGTAAGTCATCATTAAAGACTGAATCTGAGCGAGAGAAGTATCGGGCTCAATACTCTTAATTTGCACAATCATGCAGTCTTTTACCAGCATATATCCAAGACCATGACGCACCGCAATATCAATATCCCGCCGAGAAATCATGCCGACTAGCGTGGCTGCGTCATCGACCACACACAACCCGTTATGGCCATAGCGCAGCAAAATGTTCTGGGCCTCATCAAGGGTGGTTGTGGGTGAAAGGGTACGCACAGGCGAGGACATCAGCAATTTTGCAGTCACGGGCGGAGAATGAGCTGGGGCTGGGGCCGACATTGAATCCTTTCTTTGGCAAGGGCACTGATTTTTGATAGTTTACATATATTAGGATCATCAGCAATTGTCTATAAACTCTGCCAGTTTCTGATGGGCCAACTCAGATAAAATAGTGTTTTGAGAGTAGAAGATCATGTCTGTTATTTTCCAATTGGTTCTGTTCGTGTTAGTGCTTTGGTCTTTTGTCATGATCATAGGCGTCCCAGTCGCCTACGCTTCACCGGCTAACTGGGATCAGTCAAAGCGGCTCATTTTCCTAGGTTCTATCGTGTGGGGTGTACTGGTCGTTTTGGTCGGTGGCCTCAACTACCTGGTCGTATAGCCTGGTCATTTCATTTGCACCCTATCTTGGGCTGTTTTTTTAGCATAGTGGAGCCCTATGGCAGTTTTTGAAGGCAATTTTACTCAGACGGGCAGTATGAAGTTTGCCTTCGTGATTGGCCGGTTTAACGATTTAGTCACAACAAAACTGCTGGCGGGCGCTCAAGATTGCCTTAAGCGTCATGGAATAGACATTGAGCCGGAGGGCACCCAAGTAGACTATGCCTGGGTGCCTGGGTGCTTTGAAGTGCCGATGGTGGCCAGGCAGCTAGCCCTTAGCGGTCGTTACAGTGCGATTATTTGTTTGGGCGCGGTCATTCGCGGCCAGACGCCCCATTTCGATTACGTAGCCGGAGAAGTTGCCAAAGGAATTGCGTCCACCAGCTTACAAACGGGGGTGCCTTTAGTTTTTGGCGTCCTCACTACAGATTCTATGCAGCAAGCGCTAGAGCGCGCGGGTATTAAAAGCAACCTGGGGTGGAGCTATGCTATGAGCGCATTAGAAATGGCTAGCCTTATGCCCCAGGTACATTACGGTAATGTTTCCGCAGCCAATGGGATCGCCGGTAAGCAGTCTGCTGTGCTGCCTGCCTCAGCAGAAATGAGATCGGCAGAAACGGCGGAGCTGTAGTGTCGATTGTCAGCTTTGAAATTAAAGCTGCAAAACACGGTTGACAAATTTTCTTTGGTTTGCGATATTGATAAAAGTCAAAAAAACAGTGCGGATGTAGCTCAGTGGTAGAGCGCGACCTTGCCAAGGTCGATGTCGAGAGTTCGAATCTCTTCATCCGCTTTTTAAAAAAATGAACTCCGGAAGTGAATTCTTTAAAGGCAATCGAAAATAAGGTTGTCATATGCCTTTGGAAAGAATGTCTATAGGAGCTGTAATTAGACGCTAATGTCTTAGGCATTGGCGTTTAATTATTTTAAAATAGAAACAGACCTGGTGGGATTAGCCGTGCACCCCAAAGAAGATCAGACGCTAGATTTTGAGAAGACTTATCCCTGCCCGTCTTGCCGTCAAGGCTTGTTGGTGCCGATTACGCTGACGGAAGCTTGGGGATGTAGCTATTGCGAACAAATATTTGAGCGGAGAGAAGAGCCTGGCACTATTGGAAAATTGGCCACACCCTCCCATCGACGTCGGAGCTGGCGATGGGATGGCAAACAGTGGGTGATGGGCAGCAAACTGGCGAAGCCAAAAACGATTAACACCTATGCGCTGATGGCTTTGCTAGCGGGGTTACTATGGTTTGGCCTGACACATTCCTCGCTGCCAGGCTTGTTAATCGCTGGCATCACGGCTTTGGTGCTGTTTTTAGTAGTAATGTTGTGGTTGTCGCGGCGGCGTTAGCTCCATGGGAATATCTTCGTTTGATCTAGCAGCGGCGCTTAAAGAGGTGCGCCAGGCGGCTAGCCAGTTAGGCACGACTGACAAATGTTCTGAAGTGCTAGCGGCTATGGGTAAGGCGCTGGCACAGCATCAGGATGATATTTTAGAAGCGAATACGCTGGATTTGGAAATTAGCCGGGATATGGCGGTGCCTGAGCTAGTGGTGGACTGGCTAAAACTTACGCCCGAACGGGTACAGACAGCCGTGACGATTTGCCAGCGGTTAGCCGCCATGGGTACGCCGCTGATGACAGCCGGGGGCGGGCAGGGTACCTACGGAGACTATTGCGCTCGTCCGGTGGGCGTGGTGGGGTTTATTTATGAGGCGTTTCCTGATCTGGGCGCGATCGCAGCAGCTCTCTGCATTCGTACTGGCAACGCCCTGGTTCTCAAAGGCGGTAGCGAAGCTAGCCGCACCAATCAAATTATTGCCAGCATTCTACAGAGCACATTAGAAACCGCTGGCCTGCCCACAGAACTGATATTCTCGATTGAATCAACGGCTGAGGTCTCTCGCCTGGATATGGCCCAGTGCGCTGATATCGACCTGATTATTCCCCATGGACGGCCTAGTCTGGTAGAGCAAGTTGTGCAGCAGGCCAGCGTCCCTGTAATACCCTCTAGAATGGGCAACTGCTACTTATATTGGGATACCAGCGGCAGCCTCGATCAGGTTTATCAAACCGTTGTTGACAGCCACACGGGTACACCCGATGCGGTTAACCGCATTGAAAAAGTACTGTTGCACGAGTCCCACAGTGAAAACTCAGTGACCCGACTATGGAATCGCCTACAAGAAGTCGGATTTGAAATTAGCGCTAGCGAAGAAATTTTGCATTGGGGCGGTGTGACCCAACAAGAAAACCGCCTAGATGCCATTGATGCTCAGGCATGGGATACAGCCTATCTAAAGCGAAAAGTTGCGTTTCGCCAGGTTAAGGATAGCAAAGCGGCCATCGGCTGGATTAATACGCATAGCAGCGGCCATGCTGACAGCATTATAACCGCCGACTATACAGAAAGTCGCCGATTTTCGAGCGGCTGTCAGAGCGCCTCTGTGTATATCAATACTTCGCCTCGGTTTGTCAGAAACGCCAAACAAACTGGCGAAATTGCCCTTGGCGCATCGGATTATAAAGGTGCTTGCGGCGGCCTAATTGGTATGGCGGTGATGCAAGAGCGGCAGCGGATTTTTCACGGCTGCTGAAGAACTTTAAAGCGATAAAAGGCCCAATGCATTTAAAGCATCGGGCCTTTTGTCTGATTTTTTCCTTGTCTTATGGTACTTCTACCTGGGCTGTTACAAGCTTAAGCCTGGGGCTTCGGCAATTTCACTTTATTGGCCAGCCCAACGGATTGGAGGGCGCGAATAATCATCCAGGTGACATCTATTTCCCACCATTGCAGGCCATGGCGAGCAGAGTACTGATGGGCGTGGTGGTTGTTATGCCAGCCTTCGCCAAAGGTGCAAAGGGCAACCCACCAGCAGTTAGTAGAGCGATCGCCTGAGTCAAACGTACGGTAGCCAAACTTGTGAGTCGCGCTATTGACAAACCAAGTGAAGTGATAAACCACCACCAGTCGGACGAAAATGCCCCACACCACAAACGACCAGCCACCCAGCGCATATAGCAGGGCACCCAGGGTAATTTGCAGCACCAAAAAATACTTGTCTATCAGTAAATAAACTGGATCGGTGTTGATATCCTTTGTAAACTTGCGAATTTCCGACTTGGCAGGCACATCATGTAGCAGCCAACCCATGTGGCTCCACCAAAACCCACGGCCAGAGTTGTGATGGTCTTCTATCTGGTCAGAGAAAGTGTGATGGTGGCGGTGTAGGCCAATCCACTCGATCGCACCGCTTTGGCAAGAGAGGGATCCACACAGTAAAAAGAAATATTCTAGCCACTGAGGAACTTGAAAGCTGCGGTGGGCAATGAGCCGATGCCAGCCCAAGGTGATTCCGAGGCAGCCTGTAATCCAGTAAAGTAAAAAAGCTACGCCCACGGCTGCCCAACTGAAGTTGGCAGGCAACAGCGCAAATAATGCACCGAAGTGAATGGCAGCCATAAATAGAATAATGGGCCAATTGAGGGGGCGGTCAGTCGATTGTGCAATAGTCATTTAAAATCTCAACGCAAAACGTTAAAGCTTAACTTGAGCGGGCTAGTTACCTAAATTTGGGCTGACTGCGCATGTTCTAGGCGCACTCTATCTAACAAAACATACTCTATCTAACAAAACATATCAGACTAGCCCACACCCATAGTCAAAAGCCTGTTGGAACAAAGCAGATGAATCATTCGGACATGCAATACCTTGAGCATGATGTCCTTGGGGAAAACCCTCAAGGAGAGGATAAGGAACGTGCATCAGCGCAAGTCGAAAAGTTGTCACTCCAAATTTTTTACCAAATTGATACCCAGGTTAAAAAAAAATTGGCGAAGGTGCTGGCAGCTTTTAAAGCCCATCGGGTGGGGCCGCATCACTTTGCCAGTGTGTCAGGCTATGGTCATGATGATTTGGGCAGAGAAACGCTGGATAAAGTATTTGCCCAAATCGTAGAGGCCGAAGCTGCCGCTGTGAGAGTGCAGTTTGTCTCGGGGACTCATGCCATTGCCTGCGCCCTATTTGGGGTACTAAGGCCAGGAGATGAAATGTTGGCGATCGCAGGCCCACCCTACGACACCCTCGAAGAAGTCATTGGCACGCGCGGGTGCGGCCAGGGCTCGCTCAAGGAATTTGGCGTTAACTATAGAGAGCTACCCCTAAAACAAGACGGAAACGTTGATTTTGATAAGCTGGCCACTTCGGTAACCGAAAAAACCAGGCTGGTTCTGATTCAACGCTCTTGCGGATATAGCTGGCGTTCTAGCCTTAGTATTCATAATATTAACAAAATTATACATTTAGTTAAACAGCAAAACAAAAATACCGTTTGTTTTGTTGATAATTGTTACGGAGAATTTACGGAAGATCAAGAGCCTACGGCGGTTGGCGCTGACCTGATGGCAGGCTCGCTCATTAAAAATCCGGGCGGCACCCTCGCGACGACGGGCGGCTATGTTGCCGGTCGAGCCGATTTAGTAGAAGCCGCCGCCTGCCGGTTGACAGCGCCCGGCATTGGCAGCAGCGGTGGTGCAACGATAGGGCAAGGGCGACTGATGTTTCAAGGCTTGTTTTTGGCTCCGCAGATGGTAGGAGAAGCCATGAAGGGAAACTATCTGGCAGCGAAAACATTTGAGGCACTGGGCTATGAGGTGAATCCACCGTCGTCGGTAGGGCAGCGTGAGGTGATTCAAGCTATCAAGCTAGGCTCGGCTGAAAAGCTAGTGGCCTTCTGCCAGGCAGTGCAGCAGCATTCTCCGGTAGACGCTTATGTAAGCCCGGTGCCTGCCTCGATGCCTGGGTATGATTCTGATTTGGTGATGGCGGGCGGATCGTTTATTGATGGAAGTACGTCAGAGCTATCGGCAGATGGGCCAGTGCGATCGCCTTACGTCGTGTACTGCCAGGGTGGAACGCATTGGACGCATATGGCGATCGCCCTGGAAGCTGCCGCTGCCGTCGTCGGCCCTGCTGATGCAATCAGGCTAAAAGCGCCTGACATCAACAATATAAAAAAGGCCACCAATTAAAGAAGGCCGTGAAAAAGGAGCTGGTGTAGTGACCCAGCCCCTTTCAAAAGTAGTGACGATTTATGCTTTGCCGATTGCCCCAAACTAAGCTAGTCTAAGCAACCTTTGCGGTAGGCAAAGAGTAGTTGAGCTGAATGTACTCAGGCCGACAAGCAAAAATGGTTTGCCCATTGACCCGCATTAGCGAAACGCTAATATCGCTAACTTCTAACACTCGGTAATACTCCCCTGCGTGAGATAGTAAAATCTCACCTGCTCTGATATCAATCATAGATGCGCTACCCTGTGGCGTTTCAGAAACTCCATATATAGATATACGGAGGTATGCCACTTTTGAATGTGACCTACCTCACTGGCAAGCCTAAGTGTATTGCCTGATACCAATAAAATCGGTATTCCTATTCTATTGCGCATGGCACCCACCCTTGCCTTCGGATGATCTTGGCTATAGCCCAGAAGCCAAAAAGCCTCTAACTCAAGGCATTTGAGTTGGTACTATGTGAGCGGGGCGGCGGCGGCGAATAGCGTTAGCCTCAATCAAGTCTCTTTTTGTTAAGTTGCGGTTCACTCCCTTATGATTACGGTTGCCCTGCCGAAAGGCTCACTTTTAAAGGAAAGCATTCGTCTGTTTAAGTCGATTGGTCTCGACTTCAGCGGCTTTTTGGACAGTAGCCACCGGCAGCTACAAATTGCTGATAGCAGCGGCCAGGCGAGGGGACTGCTGGTGCGGGCACAAGACGTGCCGGTATATGTGGAATATGGTCAGGCGCAGCTCGGCATTGTGGGCTACGACGTGCTGAGAGAAAAGCAGCCCAAGGTTGCCCACCTGGCAGATTTAGGCTTCGGTAGCTGCCATCTTTCGGTGGCGGTCGCTGCCGATAGCGGCTATCAGTCGGCGATGGATTTGCCGCCGCACTGCCGGGTCGCGTCAAAGTTTGTGGGTAGCGCTCGGCAGTATTTTCAGTCTTTAGATTTGCCCGTGGAAATTGTGCCGCTTTCAGGTTCGGTGGAGCTTGGCCCGATTACAGGCATGTCAGAGGCGATTGTCGATTTGGTTTCGACGGGACGCACGCTGAAGGAAAATAATCTGAGCGAGCTAGAAGTGCTCTATTACAGTACTGCTCGGCTGATTGCCCATCCGCTGAGCTACCGCATTAATGAGAGTGGGCTCGGTGACATTATTGAGCGGTTGAAAGCGGCTAGTGTTGTGACATAGCAAGCTAGTGAAGGCGTAGTAAAAACGTACCTACAGACGAACTGAGTCGCGTTAGACTATATGAGTTTTGAGAATTTGGCATGACATCAGCGGCGGCAAATCAGCGCAATGGAAAGGCACAGGAGCGCGGCGTCAAGAATGACTGGCGGCTGTTTTTGCGATTGGTACCCTATATCAAAGGCAACCGCAGGCAGCTAATTTTGCCGATGCTGTTGCTGGTGCCGCTATCGCTGGCGCAGGCATTGCAGCCGGTGCTGATTGGTCAGGCGATATCGCTGATTAAGCAAGAGAGTGACGTCTGGGGCTTTTTTGATGAAATGAGTCTGCGGATGGGGCTGAACTGGATTATTGGCGGGCTGCTGCTGGCGATCGCTATCCGCCTCGCCCTAGACGGCTGGCAAAGCTACCAGATTCAAAAAGTTGGCCAGCGGATCACAGCGGACGTTCGCAAAGATCTGTTCGAGCATGTGACCGACCTTTCGATGGGCTTTTTTGACCGTACGCCGGTAGGTCGGCTGATTACCCGGCTTACAAGCGATGTGGATGCGCTAGGTGATGTGTTCGCTACAGGGGCGATTGGCATCATTAGCGATTTGTTTTTAATTTTGGTGCTGATGGGCACGATGCTTCAGCAAGAATGGCGACTGGGGCTAATGCTGATTGCGATGCTGCTGCCGGTGACGGCGCTGATTGTTTATTTTCAGCAGCAGTATCGCAAGGCCAACTACAAAGCCCGCGAAGAGCTGTCAACGCTCAACTCGGATTTACAAGAAAATATTAGTGGCATCAATGTGGTGCAGCTCTTTCGCCGCGAGCGATTTAACGCCGAGCTGTTTCGCACTGTTAACACGCGCTATGTGGAAGCGCTAGATAAAACGATTTTCTACGATTCGGCGGTGTCGGCAACGCTGGAGTGGATTGCGCTGGTGGCGATCGCAGGTGTCCTAGCGCTGGGCGGCTCTCTCGTCACTGGCGGCATTATGGAAATCGGCAAACTCACTGCCTTCATCCTATTTGCCCAAAAGCTATTCGACCCGCTGCGTCAGTTTGCCGACAAGTTCACCGCCATTCAGGCCGGTTTGACTGCCGTTGAGCGTTTGAACGACTTGATGAGTGAACCTATTTCCATTTCTGATGCGAAAAATCCGGTGACGCTACCGACTGACAAGCTGGCGAATAGTGACACGGTAATACCCGGCGAAATTCGCTTCAATAATGTGTCTTTTGGCTATAAAGCGGATGACTACGTCCTAAAAAACCTGGACTTTGTGATTCGCCCTGGCGAAAAAGTGGCGCTGGTTGGCCCCACGGGGGCGGGCAAAAGCTCGATTATTCGGCTACTGTGCCGCCTGTATGAGGTGAGTAAAGGGCAGATTTTGTTAGATAGCGTGGATATTCGCGATATTGCCCAGCAGGATTTGCGCGATCGCATGGCCATCATCCTCCAAGACGGCTTCCTCTTTTCTGGCGATGTCGCCCGCAACATTACTCTCGGCGAAGACTATAGCTTCGAGCAGGTAAAAAAAGCCGCCGAACAAACCAACGTCGCCAAGTTTATCGAACAGCTTCCTCAAGGCTACGAAACGCCCTTACGAGAACGCGGCACTAACCTTTCCGGCGGCGAAAAGCAGCTACTCGCCTTTGCCCGCGCCGCCATCCGCAACCCTGGAATTTTGGTGCTAGACGAAGCCACCGCCAACCTTGACGTTGGCACCGAAGCCACCATTCAGCAAGCCCTCGACAAACTGCTAGAAAATCGTACAGCCATTATCATTGCCCACAGACTTTCGACCATTCGCAACGTAGACCGTATTTTAGTGCTAAAGCAAGGGCAGCTCATTGAGCAGGGCAGCCATGATGAGCTGCTAGAAAGAGATGGCCTCTATGCAAGCTTGTACAAACTGCAAATGCTGGGTCAGTAGGCTGGGTCGGTAGGGATAGCCGTCGTCGGATACTGTTCACTGCAAGACATTTTCAACGAGTGGCCTAAGATATTGTGAGAAGAAATTTTCTGTCCTCACTTTTTCAGGAGTGTATCGTCCGCGTGAGTTCTAGCAAACGTCCGCCTGCAACGACAGCCCACGTCCGCATTACGCATCAGTCCTGGCAAAATGGCAAGATTGAAGGCGAGGTAAGCGCCAATGAGTTTGAATGGCACTTTCGCTGGCGCTTTCGCAGCGATCAGCTCACGGTGGAGCCCTCACTGGGGCGGGCATTGATTCAAGAACCGCTGGGCCGCTTTCTAGAAAAGTTTGACTACCAGCTAGAGCCGGGCGGAGATTATTCGTTTACGATTCGAGCGCAGTTGTGATTTTGACTAGGTTCAGTCTGCTCAGCCCCCCTATGCAGCCCCCGGTGGCTGAGCCCAGTCGTAGGCTTTGCCTTCTCGAAGAGTAGCCTAATCTTTGCCAGACAGCCGCTTCAAATAGCGCTCTATTAGCAAAATAGCGACAATGTCGTCAATTGGTCTGGGAATGCTGCGCAGGCTTTGCGGTACAAGTTTGCCGAGTCCTTTGGGTGGATACATTTGCCAGTAGCGATCGCGCGCTTCCAAAGAACTATACCGCTCGTCTACTAAGGTAATTCGGGGGGGATCGGGTAGGGCTTCTAGCTGCGATCGCCACTGTTTCGACCCCGTCTGATCGCCCATCACAATGCCAGAAATGGGGTAGGCTTCCCTCAGTGATTGAATCGTCTGCTTTACCTGAGCGACGTTCACCACCTCATGATAGTGCAGCGATCGATCGACCCCGACAACTGCCAGGCCGCACTTAGCACTGCCCGGATCTAATCCTAGCAGCGCAGGCCCCAAGAGCGTTGTGGTAGAAAGTGGCTGAGACGGTTCAGGAGAAGAAGACACACAGATATGCTCGCAAATAAGGGCCAGATTGGGGCAATGCACCCTCTCATCAAGATTTTTGTTCGTAGAGCTTTAGTTTAAGAAGTTTTATCAGAGTCCGCATCTATTTTTCTGTCGCACAGTACGCTGTGCTTTTATTCTCTTCGCTGTAACCAACAATCAGTTAAGGAGGCTTTTGAAGAAAAAGGTGATTTTTGCCCCGTTCTCTGTTAAGAATACGTCTAACCCAATGTTATTTTAGATTTAGTACAACCGTACGCACTTAGTGCGACGACTGCGTGCACGTAAAAAGAGTCGAACTATCCAACTTTAAATCGTTTGGTGGCGCAACAGATGTCCCGCTCCTGGAAGGGTTTACGGTCATCTCTGGGCCAAATGGTTCTGGCAAGTCGAACATTCTCGACTCGCTACTCTTTTGCTTAGGGCTGGCTAGCTCTCGGGGAATGCGGGCCGAGCGTCTGCCCGACCTGGTGAATCAAAGCCAAGCTAAGCGCCGCGCTACCGTAGAAACGGTCGTTACCGCTACTTTTGATATCAGTGACGTCGCAGACAAGCTAATCAGCAACGATGAAGTGGAGGATTTGCCAGATAGTCCAGCCGACAATTTGAACCGTGGTTCTGTAGAGGCCATTTCTGATACAGATTTGGCCGATCTGGCTGCTCAAAACGGTCGGAACGGCAGCAATCAAAATGGCAATGGCCCAACTGTCCGTAGCGCTCAAAACGGTAGCGCTCAAAACGGTACGATACCGCCTCAGGAATGGTGTGTAACCAGGCGACTGCGGGTGACAGCCCAAGGTACCTACACTTCCAACTACTACATCAACAATGAGCCCTGCACGCTCAATCAGCTTCACGAGCAGCTTCAGCGCTTTCGGATTTATCCTGAAGGCTACAACGTGGTGCTGCAAGGCGATGTCACCAGCATTATTTCAATGAACGCCCGCGAGCGACGCGAGATTATTGACGAGATGGCGGGCGTGGCGTCGTTTGACCGTAAAATCAACCAGGCAAAGGCGAAGCTGGACGTGGTGAAAGACCGCGAGGAGCGCTTTCGGATTGTGGAGACGGAGCTGACTGACCAGCTAGAGCGGCTAGACCAAGACCGGAAGAAAGCGGAAAAGTACAAGCAAATTAAAGCCACTTTGCAAGAGCAGCAGCGGTGGGAAGGCGTGATGCAGTGGCGATCGCATCAAAAGCAAGCCGACAGCCTCGCCCAGCAAATTGCCAAAGGCCATCAAGAACGTGAAAGCACCGGCCAAAAAATAACGGCGCTGACGGAGCAAATGGAGAAAACGGCGGCTGAGCTGGCCGCCTTGAACACTAAGGTGAAAGCCTTGGGCGAGGAAGAATATTTGGCTTTGCAAGCTAAGCTAGCGACTCAAGAGGCAGAACTGCGTCAGCTCGTACGCCAGGAAGAAGCGTTAGTCAGCACGACTCGGGCGATCGCCACACAGCTTGCCGACCTGCAGGCGAATATCCAGACGCAAGAAGGTGAGTTGGGCGCACTTGGCCAAAGGCTGAGGACTTTGACAGAAGACGAGCTAGCGAAAATTGTGGACGATCGCGATGCCGCCATGGCACAGCTAGAGGTCAAGCGACAGGAGACGAATGCGATCGCCGATCGCTCGCAAGCCTGGGTGCAGCAGCAAACCAATTTGCGCAAACAAATAGAAGCCCTTTTGAGTCAGCTAGAGCCCCAGCGAGCTGAGCGGGTGCGGTTGCAGGAGCGCATCAGTCGGCTAGAAGAGCAGGCAGAAAGTCAGCGAGTGGCGTTGGCGGGTTTGGAAGCGGAGATAGGGGCAGGCTTTGCGCTAGCTGAGGGGTCGGCAGGAGGAGGGGAAAAGGGAAAGGGGGAAAGGGAAAACGCCTCCAGTCAGGTTCGGATTCAGACGCTGGCTCAGGAAGTCGCGGCGGTTGAAGATGAGCTGCAAACCCAGACTCAAACCCTCAATCGGTTGCTGCAAGAGCAGCGAGAAAAGCAGCGCGAACTCGATAGATTAGAGGCTCAAGAGCAGGCGATTAAGGAATCTCAGGGAACGCAGGCCACCGAAACGCTCAAGCGCAGCGGACTGGATGGACTGTGCGGCATCGTCGCAGAACTAGGCCGGGTCGATCAGCGCTTTCAGCTCGCGCTGGAGATTGCAGCGGGCGGGCGCATGAGCTTTATGGTCACCGAAGATGACCGGGTGGCTTCGCGAGGGATCGATTTGCTAAAGCAGCGGCGGGCCGGACGGGCGACCTTCTTGCCACTCAATAAAATTCGGGTGCCTAATTTTAAACCTGCGGACAAGTGGAATCGGCCTGAGGGGTTTATTGACTACGCAGTTAATTTGATTGAGTGCGATGATCGCTACGCCGATGTGTTTGCCTTTGTATTTGGCAGCACGGTAGTGTTTGAGTCGCTGTCGGCAGCGCGACAGAATTTGGGTCAGTACCGGATGGTGACGCTAGCAGGAGAAGTTCTAGAGTCTAGCGGGGCGATGACCGGTGGCAGTTTGCGGCAGCAAGGGCGATTGCACTTTGGCACGGTGGCGGCGGGTGAGTCACAAGCAGCGAAGGGACTGCGCGATCGCCTCACCGAAATTACAGCCATCCTCCGTCGCTGCGAGCAAACGGTAAACCAGCTCACCCTCAAAGCCAAAGAAAAATCGCAGACCCTCATCGAAGCGCGTCAGAGCTACCGAGAAGAAGAACTTAAAGCAACTCAAGCGGCGACTCAACGAGAAGCGCTAGAACAGCGGCAAGCCCAGGCAAAGGCCCAGCTCGACCGTTCTGATAGCGAGCACATTCAGGCGCAAACGCGATTAGCCGAAATCGAGCAGGCGCTGCCCGCCCAAGAGCAATCGCTAGCTCAAAAACGCCAGGAACTGGAAGCGCTAGAAAAATCTCAAACTCACAGTGAGTGGCAGCAAGCTCAAGGCGCAGTCCGCGCTTTTGAAGCTCGGCTAAACGAGCAGCAGCAGCGATTGCGAGAAGCCGAAAAGCAACAGCAGGATTTGGTGGCGCAACAGGCCCGCTTACAAGAGAAAACTCAGCGGGATACCGCGCAGATAAAGGCTTTGCGGCAGCAACAGCAGGATCAGATCAATCAACAATCAGACATGGCGCGGCAGCAGCAGTTGCTGACAGAGGCAATTGCCCAGACGAAGCGTGCGATCGCCGTCCTTGACGAAAAGCTCAAGCAAGAAAAGAATGCCCGCGACGCCGTTGAGCGCCAGTACAAAACCGAACAAAACCAGCAGCAGCAAAACCACTGGCAGCTCGAAAAAATTCAAGAGACCCAAACCCTACGCCAGCAGCAGCTCCACAGCCTCCAAGAATCTATTCAGCGCCAGGCCCTAGAACTTCCTGACCCCCTGCCCGAAATTCCTGAAGACCTCACCCTCGAAGAACTCGACAAATCCCTTAAGTCTTTACAGCGTCGCCTAGAAGCTTTAGAGCCGGTGAACATGCTGGCCCTTGAAGAATACGACCGCACGCTAGAGCGGCTTGAAGAACTCACCAGCAAACTCACCACCCTCGAAGAAGAGCGCACCGAACTTCTGCTGCGCATCGAAAACTTCACCACCCTGCGCAAACAAGCCTTTGGCGAAGCCTTCGACGCCGTCAACGAAAACTTTCAGTCCATCTTTGCCGAACTCTCTGACGGCGACGGCTACCTTCAGCTCGACAACGCCGAAGATCCCTTCAGCGGCGGCCTTACCCTCGTCGCCCACCCCAAAGGCAAACAGGTTCGCCGCCTCGCCTCCATGTCCGGCGGCGAAAAATCCCTCACCGCCCTCAGCTTTATCTTCGCCCTCCAGCGCTATCGCCCCTCCCCCTTCTACGCCTTCGACGAGGTAGATATGTTTCTCGACGGTGCCAACGTCGAGCGTCTCTCTAAAATGATTCAGCAGCAGGCCCGGCAAGCTCAATTTATCGTCGTCAGCCTCCGCCGCCCCATGATCGAAGCCGCCGAACGCACTATTGGCGTCACTCAAGCACGCGGAGCCTATACGCAGGTGCTAGGAATTAACTTGGCAAAAGCTACATAGGGATTATTCCATTGCATATTTCGTCGCCTTTGTTCGGCATTCCGCAGCGGGCAACCGGCAGGCAGTTCGGTACAATGGACGATTAATAGGGTATAGTCCCTCCAGCTCCTTCCCGCTCTGAAATGCCATTTTGAGGCAATTTTTGAACAGTCATGACTTTTGAACAAAGCCGACTCCGCTCTGACATCGTAGGTACTCAGGTAATTACTCGCAGCACAGGCCGCCGTTTAGGGGTCGTTAGTCAGATGTGGGTGGATTTGGATCGGCTCGAAGTGGTAGCGCTGGGGCTGCAAGAAAATATTCTTTCCAAGGTGATTGCTAGCAACGAAAGGCCAATGCTGCTCAGCGACATTCGGCAGATGGGCGATGTGCTGTTGGTCGATGATGACACTGTGCTTGATGGCGATATTAATACTGCGCCTTTTAGCAATCTGGTAAACAGTGAAGTGATTACCGAGTCGGGCGAGGTGCTGGGCCGGGTGCGAGGCTTTAAATTTGATGTGATTACCGGCAAGTTGGAGACTATTGTCGTCGCTTCGCTGGGGTTGCCCCAAATTCCCGATCAGGTGGTGAGCACTTATGAGCTGCCCGTAGAAGAAATTGTGAGCACCGGGCCAGACCGCATTATTGTCTTTGAAGGCAGTGAAGAGAAGCTGATTCAGCTCAGCGTAGGTCTGCTGGAGCGGTTAGGTTTAGGGAGTGCGCCTTGGGAGCGTGGCCTGAGTGATGGCTACGTAATGCCAGTGTCGGCGTCGAACCAGTTGCCGTCGGGTATTAGGAATGAGGGACAGCGCGTTGGCGAAGCCTCTCGCGTTGAGAATCGCAGGCAGGATCGCCCGGCCATTGAAGAACGCTGGCGAGAAGAAGCGCCGCCGCAAAGACGACCCCAGCGAGAGGAACAGCGTCCGCCTGCGCCGCCACCGGCCCAACGAAACCAAAACCAGAGACCTGCGCCGCCAGATGTGGTCGATGTGCCTGTAGATGATATCGATGTTGACGGCGACGTCTGGGACGAACCCGCCAAAGAAGAAGAGCTAATTGAGGCGAAGCCCTTGAACCTTCCTAAGAAGAAGGTAATGGAATACGAAGAAGAAACCGACTATTAATTGGGTCACGTTTAGTAGATTATGGTTAGGGTTTGATGGGCAGGGGCGGCAAATGGCTTTGGCTGAGCGCGAACAACTAGAAGCACTGTCGGTGATGGGTTTGCCCGTACATCAAAGCCATGACTATGTGAGTTGGCTAAACCACCGCCTGCAGCGGCGAATGGGTACCCATGTGGTGACGCTCAATGCTGAAATGTGTATGCAGGCTCAGCAAAATGAGCAGTTGCATCGGTTTATTGATAAAGCTGACTTGGTAACGCCCGATGGCTCTGGGATTGAGCTGTATTTTCGGGTGATGCGGGGGCGATCGCTTCAGCGCTATCCCGGTATTGAACTGGCCGCAGATTTACTCCAAAGCCTTAGCCCTACGACAAAGGTGGCTTTTTATGGAGGCAAGCTTGAGGTTGTGCAGGCGGCGGCTGACTATTGGCGGGCGCGATCGCCCCAGCTAAATCTTGCGATTGTTCAAGACGGCTACGCCCAAGGGGTAGCGCTAGACGACTTTGTAAATCGACTTGCTCAAGTGCAGCCAGACCTGATTTTTGTAGGCTTGGGTGTTCCTCGCCAAGAATTTTGGATTGCGCAGCACCGTCACCTGTGCCCTGATGCCGTGTGGATTGGGGTGGGTGGTAGCTTTGATATTTGGTCAGGTATTAAAGAGCGGGCTCCGCACTGGATGCGTAACGCTCATTTAGAATGGCTGTATCGGCTTTATCAAGAGCCCTGGCGCTGGCGGCGGATGCTGGCGCTGCCTCATTTTGTGTGGGCGTCCTTTTGGTATCGATCGTGAAAAGGGCAGATGCAGCCGTGAGGGATAATACGGATGCAGGCGGCTCACCAGGGTATAAAAACAGCAAATGAAGCGGCGTTGGTTTTTAGCAGGATTAGCACTGCCTTTTATGGTCGCAGGCGGCGGCGCGATTGTGAATCGCTGGGGCAACGCGCCCAAAGATGAAGCAGATGACGGTCAGACAATTCAAGTTGCCCGCGATCATAAAAAATTGGTGATGGCAACATCGGCGAACTATCCCCCTTACGAGGATTGGGAAGGTGTCGATGAAGCCAATGAAGCCACCCGTGAGGCAGGCTCTGAAGAAGATGCAGAAAACCGACAGATTGTAGGGTTTGATATTGACTTGGCGCGGCTGATCGCCAACCGGCTAGAGCGCGAGCTGTCAGTCGTCGATGTTGAGTTTGGCGCGATTATTCCAGCTTTGATCAATGATGAAGTGGATATGGCTATGGCAGCGCTAGAGCCCAACAGTAGCCGTAAGCGGGAGGTTGATTTCTCAAATATTTATTATCGCTCTCGTCAGGCGCTGGTTTCTGTGAATGGACGTTTGCGATCGCGCGACCTCAATTACCAAACCATTGGCATTCGAGCGGGCAGCGTTCAAGCCCGGTTCGCCGATCGCCTCAGCCGCGAATATCCTGACCTGGACGTGATTGCCTACGACAGCCTTGAAGAGGTTCTGGAAGCGCTTGATACGGGTGCTGTGGCAGGCGTGATTATGGAAGCTAGTATAGCGACCGCTCAGCTTGAGGGCTATCCGGACTTTGCCATGAATATTATGCCGAGCGACCAGCCGATGGGCAGTGCGATCGCCTTACCCAAAAACTCACCGCTACGCCGCGACCTCAACACTGCCCTCTCGGCGATCAAAGCCAGTGGTGAAATGGATAGCCTGATTGCTAAATGGTTCACCTAAAGGGCACCTTCGACAGGGCCATGCGGGTAAAATCGACATTTTTTATCCGCTCGGATATCAACTATGGCTGATGAACGGGAATATTTAACCAGCATCTTCATCTATGTCTGGACTCAGTATTCCTTCTCCTGTGCCGTTCATGATTTCTATTCTCTCGCCCAAGGCTCACTCTAGTTCTCCGGCTGCTGAGCCAGTTGTTCCTACCGCATTCGCTCCGGCGCAAGTTGCAACCGGTTCCAATCAGCAGAGACTTGAGCGCCAGGTTCGCCAGGCCGTTCAGCAACAGAAAGCGGCCCAAACACCCACCGCTCCAATTATTGCGCTCGACCGCGTCAGCAAGGTGTACGCTAATGGCACCCCGGCCCTCACCGAGGTCAGCCTCACCTTAAACAAAGGCGATTTTCTCTTCATCACTGGCCCTTCCGGTGCGGGCAAATCAACCTTGCTCAAAATGCTCTACGGCGAAGAACAACCTACCGCAGGCAGCGTTCACATCAACGGTCAAGCCATCCACCAACTCCGGGGTAACCGCTTGGCTATGGTTCGCCGCCGCATTGGCGTTGTCTACCAGGACTACAAACTCATTCCCCTTCGCACCGTCGCCGAAAACGTCGCCTTTGTCCTTCACGCCCAGGGCTATAGCCGCAAAGAAATCAACCGCCGCCTGCCTGTCACCCTCAAAATGGTGGGCCTGCAAGACAAAGCCGATCGCTTTCCTTCCCAGCTCTCTGGCGGAGAACAGCAACGTGCGAGTATTGCCCGCGCTGTTGTCGGTACGCCGCCTTTGCTATTAGCTGACGAGCCGACTGGCAACCTGGATAGTGACAATGCCCGTCAGGTGTTTAATATTTTGCGTAAGCTAAATGAGATCGGAATCACGGTAGTCGTGACGACTCATGATGAGGCGATGGTGCGATCGCTCTCCTACCCCGTCGTACAAATTCGCGGTCACCGCCTCTACCACTTCAGCTAACGGTACTATCAAGTCAGTTCATAAACACTAGTAACGCTTTTAGCGGGAGCGGCACTCAAATGACTGGCGTGATTAACTTGGCTCAGAAGTTCCAGAAGTTCTCTGAGCACTGGTCGCCGAAGGTAGTGGCTGAAATGAACAATTACCAGCTCAAGCTAGTGAAGTTTCAGGGCGACTTTGTTTGGCACAATCATCCCGATACCGATGAGGTATTTTTGGTGCTCAAAGGCAAGATGGAAATCGAGTTCAAAGATAAAACAGTTACGGTTTCAGCAGGCGAGCTGTACGTCATTCCCAAAGGCGTCGAGCACTGTACCCGCGCTGATGAAGAGTGCCAGGCAATGCTGATTGAGCCGCGTGGAGTTGTGAATACGGGCGAAGTCAATAGCGGTCTTACAGCAGCGAATGACGTTTGGATTTAGCGAGCTAGTCGGGAGCACAGTTACCAACTTTGGCGTATTTGCACTGATAATGTACAAAGATAGCGCGCTTAAGGAACGAAGCGATGAAACTGAAAGTTGTCATCCATGATGCTGAAGAAGGTGGCTACTGGGCAGAAGTCCCTGCTATTCCCGGTTGTGCTACCCAAGGCGATAACTTTGAAGAACTCCTTAGCAACTTATATGAAGCTATTGAAGGCTGTTTGTCAGTAGATATAGATAGCCTTGACCCTGATGAGAAAAGTAGGATTATGGAAATCGCGATATGAAGTCAATTTCTGGGAAGCAGTTTGCAAAGCTTCTAAAGAAAAGAGGTTGGCAGTTGGTGCGCATTCAAGGAAGCCATCATATCTATTGCAGACTAGGAGACTCTACCCGCATTTCTGTCCCAATTCATGGAAATAAAGATATAAAAGTTGGACTGCTGCGCTACCTCTTGAAGCAATCTGGAATTTCAGAAAGTGAGCTGTGATAGTGCATTAAGAATCTGCTTTTTTTATTTAACGTCGCGATCGCTCGTTATAGATTTGATGCTTTCTAATGCGCCGGGAATGCTGCGCGGGTCTAGGAACATAACTTTGCTACTGTCGCTCTCGCCGATTTGACGGCCCATCGCCAAGTATTCCTGCGCCAGGATGAACTGGAGGGCTTCGCGGGCGTTCGGATCATTCTTAATCTTCTTGGTCAGCACCTCTACCGCTTCTGCGGTGGCCTGAGCTTTGAGCACCTGCTCCTGCCTTTGGGCCTGAGCGCGGAGAACGATGGTTTTTTGCTCGGCTTGGGCGTCGAGTATTGCCGCTTTTTGACGGGCTTCGGCGTCCAGTACTGCCGATTCAGCGCGACCACGGGCAGAGTTAATGGCGGAGTCGCGTTCGCCTTCGGAGGTGAGGACATCGGCGCGCTTTTGTCGCTCGGCGGTCATTTGCAGTTCCATTGAATCCTGCACGGCCTTAGAGGGGGCGATATCGCGCAGCTCTACGCGGGTGACTTTGACGCCCCAGGGGTCGGTGGAAATGTCGAGTTCGCGCAGCAGCAGTTCGTTAATTTCGGCGCGGGCAGTGAAGGTGTCGTCGAGTTCTAGCTGACCCATTTCGGAGCGGATTTGAGTAAGCACAAGATTCACCATCGCCGCTTGAAGATTTTCTACCTTGTAATAGGCTTTTTCTAAATCGACAATGCGCCAGTACACGACCGCATCTACGCTAATGGAAACGTTATCGCGGGTGATGCACTGCTGAGGCGGTACGTCGAGCACCTTCTCGCGAACGGTTTGCTTGTACACCATGCGGTCTATAAAGGGCACGGTGAAGTTGAGGCCCGGCGTAAGCTTTTTCCCGTTATAGCGGCCCAGGGTTTCGACGAGGGCTTCGTCGCTTTGGTTAATGATGCGAATGGATTTAGAGGCGACGCCGCCGCCTAATGCCAGAATAATGAGCCATACGAAGGGATTCGGGTTCATGAGCGGAGTCTCCTATCAAAAGATGCCTACTGAAAGGTGCTAAGTGGAATGACAATCAAGGTGTTGCCTTTGCGTTCTACCACAAAGACTTCTTGACCGGGGGCGATCGCAACTTTATCGTCATCGCAGCGGGCTTGCCATGAGTTGCCTTCGTAGATGACTCTGCCGATTTGGCCGGGGGCGATCGCAGTCGTTGTGCGCGCTTCGGTGGCATCTCGCAAAGTCGGTGCCGTTCGGTTAGGTACCAGCCGCTTCAGCGCCCAAAACATCAAAAACGAGAGCACCATCCACAGCACAATCTGCACATTGACGTTAGGGACTAAAAATGTCAGTAGCGCAACGACAAAGGCACTCACCCCTAGCGCTGATTCAATAAATGCGGTGGGCAGCAGCAGCTCCATCAGGCAGAGCACGACGCCGATAATCACCCAAACTAAAGCAGGACTCATAAATTGATATTTTGGTATCTTCTCTATAGGGTAATTCAGCGATCGCCTCTGTGTTAATGCCTACAGGTTCATACTTTAGTCATATCAAAAATATTTGCACTAAATCCCTTTTCCCTTACCATTGACCTAACTTAACGGCAACACCCCGCTTAATATTCCTTCCGAAGTATTCTTTTATATGAACGGTGAAGAGAGCAAATACCCCTTCAAGCAGTATGTCTGGGCTTTAGGGCAGGGCACGAACAAAATTCCGATTGGCTCTAGCGTTGACAATCGCTATGAGGTGATTGCCCCATCTATTTGGTTAGACACGCAGCCGCAGCAGCCGCCCAAGGTACCTGAACCTGTGCCAAGTTTTGCCCTGCCTTATCTTAAGGCTTATCCTCATCAGCTTAATTTGCCGGGCGTATACGGCATTTGTCACCAAGCTTCGGGGGAAGCGGTGCTGCTGCTCAGTAATGTGCCAGTGAACTACCAAGGGCAGCTCATGCCTGCCATTGCTAAGGCATGGCCGCAAGCCTCGGCCTTTCATCAGGCGTATTGGCTGTGGCAAATGATCAGTCTATGGGAGCCCCTGACCAGCTTTGGAGCCGCTGCTAGCCTACTAAAAAAGAGTAATATTCGCGTGGAAGCCTGGCGCGTTCGGCTGATTGGCCTATCGACAAATCCCGCTGCGCCTAGCCTGGCGGATTTGGCGGCAGCTTGGGAGGCGATTTATTTACCCGAGGCAAAGCCTGATATTGGCAAAATGATTGAATCGGTCGCGCAACGCATGAGAGCCAGCGAGCCCGATCTGGCGGCGATTAAAGCGCAGGTGAACGGGCAACTGCTACAGGCGGCAGCCGGGACAAGCGTAGAGCTTCAGGTTGCTGGAGCGACCAGCGCTGGGCCAACGAAGTCGCGAAACGAGGATGCCTGCTACCCGAGCCGCTTAGAGATGAAGCGCACGGGAACGTCTGATCTGCCTTTGCTGCCCCGGCTAGCGATTGTGTGCGATGGGGTCGGCGGGCATGAAGGCGGAGAGGTCGCGAGCCAAACGGTGGTGCGATCGCTACAACTCCAGCTCCGAGGGCTGCTAAATGAGGCAATCGATCAATCTCAGGCGATTCCGCCCCACGTGGTGATCGATCAAATCGAAGCGGCGATCCGCGTGGCGAACAACCTGATCGCCCAGCAAAACGATCAGCAGGGCCGCGCCGACCGTCAGCGCATGGGCACTACTTTAGTCATGGCGCTGGTTTTACCGCAGCGAGTAGAAACGCCCTCTGGCCCTGCCGAAGTCAATGAGCTGTATTTGACCCATATCGGCGACAGCCGCGCCTATTGGATTACCTCAGAGAACTGCCAGCTTTTGACTGTAGATGACGATATTGCAGGCCGCGAAGTCAGCGCTGGTCATAGCTTTTTGGCGACGGCCCTACAGCGGCGCGACGCCGATGCCCTCACACAGGCCGTTGGCGTACGCGAATACGATCAGCTACAGCCGCACACTCAGCGTTTTTTGTTTGCCCAGAGCGGCGTACTGCTGCTGTGCTCTGATGGCCTTAGCGATAATCACCAGGTGGAGTCTTCTTGGGCGAACTACATTGACCTGATTGTGAAAAAAATCGTGCCATTAGCCGATGCGGTCGATTCCTGGATAGAGCTGGCGAATCAAAAGAATGGGCATGACAATGTCGCAGTCGCGCTGATGAGCGTAAACATGCTAGGCGGTGAATCGAGTGATGCCACTGCCCCAGGCGATTCGTCGGAAGTGGTAGCCCAGCCGGGCCAAAAGGCTACCAACCTGATAGCCATACCTCAGCCACCGGGACAGAGTGAAGAAATGACCGCAGCTTCTAGAGCCCTGCTGTACGGGGAAGATGACGACGACGATACGCCATTGACCGCAGCGGAAATGGCTGCAGTGGAGACAGAAGCCGCAAGGGCGGGTTCGGGAGGCCGCAAGCTGCTAATAGGTTTGCTGGCCTTGTTACTGCTGGCGGCGGTGGGGGTTGCGGCCTGGCTGCTGTTGAGCGGGGCGCTGGATGATCGCTTTAATCGGACGGAGCCGTTGCCTGCTGATACTGAAGGCGTTGAGCCTGAAGCAGTGGAGCCTGAAGCAGTGGAGCCTGAAGCAACTGAGCCAACTCCGATTGAGCCTGAAGTTATTGAGCCTGAAGCAGTGGAGCCTGAAGCAGTAGAGCCTGGCGAATCTGAGCCGGATGTGGTGGCACCCGACCCGGCGGAAACGGACGCTAGCGGTGGTGGCGAATAGCATACTTGATCAACTCTCGATGCAGGTGCTGCTGCAAGCGGCGCTATTATGAGAGAATGGTGAACCGTTATGTCTGTTTAGATCTTTTTTTATGAAAGTTGGCGATCGCATTCGTATCAAAGCTCCTTTGACGCTGTTTAACCACCCCAAGCACCGCAACGAGCCCTATAGCGTGGAAGGTCTAGAAGGCGTTATAGCGGATGTTTTGACCGATTGGAAAGGCCGACCGATTAGCCCTAACTACCATATAGTCGCCGAATTTGAAGTAGAAGGTGCTAAGCGCCCGTTTAAGGCGCACTTGCATGAAGATGAACTAGAAGTGATTGGCTAGCTCTGGTTGGCTAGCTCTGGTCAGCTAGCTCTAATCAGCTAGTCTGCTGCGTCGGACGCACTAAAATATCGTTTACCTCTACATGGGCCGGCTGGCCGAGCGCGTAGGCTACTGCATTGGCAACATCGACGGCTTGCAGCACCGGAAACTGGCTGTAGGTTTTGTCTGCCTGATCGGCGCTTTGGTGATATTTCTCGGCGAATTCGGTTTCGACAATGCCAGGACTCACAGACGATATGCGGATGTGACTGTCCGCCGCGCGGAGTTCTCGGCGAAGGGTTTCGGTCAGCGATCTGACTGCAAACTTGCTGGCTGAGTACACGCCGGTAATTGCCGGTACCCGATGCCCTGACATTGAGCTGATGTGCAAAATATGTCCGGTGTTTTGGGGCTGCATCAGTGCGATCGCCTCGCGAGTACAAATGCACAGCGCCAGCACATTGACTTCTAACATTTCGCGCCAGGCGTCTGTGCGGCCAGTCATCAAAGATTCTTTGTGACCCAGCCCCGCGTTGTTGACAAGCGCATCCAACCGGCCCCAGCGCTTCTTTACGGCTGCAAAAAAGCTCAGAATTTGCCTTTCATCTCGTAAATCTACCGTCTGACAAAGCACGTCAATGTCCTGCCTACGCAGACTATCAGCGACTTCTGCCAGGCGATCTTCACGGCGAGCACAGATGGCAAGATCGTAGCCATCGGCAGCCAGGCGACGGGCGATCGCCTGCCCAATACCGCTAGAGGCACCCGTGACGACGGCTATGGGTCTAATCGAAGTCTCTACCATGCTTAGCGTCTTGTGTTTCTTTTTAAGCAATGAGTGATGTAGATTATAATATGAGAGGATTATTACAACCCTTTAAGCATTAAAACTTTTTTGGAGAGAGTTCACAATGGATATTCGCGTCGTGCTTGTTCTAGCACCTTTGCTGATCGCTGCGAGTTGGGCTGGATTTAATATTTTTAGAGCCGCACTCGGTCAAGTCCAAGATTTGCTCAACAAAAACAGCACTGTGTAGGTTGGTAGCCGCAAAAGTTTCGGCTTAGCTATTCGTTTTGATAATTCTGCTTAGGGACTCGCAAGTAAATAATCTACCGTTTATGTCGGAACAATCGTCACATCCCACTTAGGCAACGTCTCAGAACGCTGCCATTGTTGCTCGAACGGTTCTAACTCATCTTTTGCCACCTTA
>JBAQZP010000053.1:0-3042 GCA_049791095.1 Phormidesmis sp. | reverse complement strand
GCTCAATCCGGGTATAGAGTTCCATAATTGGACTGGTTGAGTGTGATGATTCAACCAGTCTCGAACATTCCTTGCCCTTTGGGTCTGGGAATGTTCGTTAAAGAAAAACTTCGCACTGTCCAGTGATTAATCCGTAGAAAGTATTTGGGAGTACAAAGGTGAACAAAGCAAGTTTTGTCCAGCGGCTTGTTGCATGGTTAGTTGATCAAGCCATTCTTTTAATTATTCATTTGCTGGTGGTTTTTGTGTTTGGTTTACTTAGCGGGGTCTATAATGCCCTTGACATCCAAGCACCAATCCCGATCTTGTCCTTGGGAGTAACTGTATTTGCGCTAGTTCTTTCGTTAGAGCATTTTTTGTATTTTGGCTACTTTTGGAGTCGTCGGGAACGATCAATTGGGATGGGATTGATGAACATTAGAGTGATAGTCAAAGCCGACCAACATTCACTGTCTTTTTTAATTGCAGGCTTGCGCGGCTCAGTAGGATACTACCTGAGTGGTCTAGTATTCGGGTTGGGCTATCTCTGGTTTTTCTTTGATAAACGGCGCGAAACTTGGCACGACAAGGTTTTTAACACGGCTGTGCTGAAAGGATAGTTATTTTTCCTTTCAGCTGTTCTGACTAACTTAAGTATTGTCCTAGAGGCAATGGGAAGCTCAATGGTATTTCAGCGATCACGCGGAGCGCAGGGCTAGAAGCGATCGCACAAACAACTGTCCAATAGACCAATGAGGAAATTTCTCATGAACAATATTCTCTCAAAATTTCAACGCTTTTTGATAATTGTCTTAGCAACGATATTTCTTGGGATATTTTTGCTGTCCAATTTTCCATCTCTCGCTCAGGTGTATCCAACCATCATTCCTCGAATTGAAACCATTGAAAGTTCGGAAAATATTCCACCCGCCTACCGTTTAGTCATCAGTCAGCCTCAAGATAACGTATACGTTTTCTGTCCTTCTGACTTTGCGCCTAAGCTGGCTTACCTCCGAAACGTTGAGTCGATTCAGTGTAAGCCGTTTACTACGCCCTAAAAGACAACATTGAAAAAGACAGCCTTGTGTTGTTAGCCGCAGCCAGAAGGAGAAACACAAGAAATGAATATGAGAATCATAACGACCAAAGGAAAAAAGGAAATCGTAACGGAAATGAAAGACACGACTTACGTAGAGGCCGCTCGGCGAGGTAAGCATCGGGGGTGGCGGTATCTTTTAGGACTGGTCGTCATTCTCTTTTCGTGGCTGGTCGTCGGCAGCGTTGCCAGCGCGCTCGTCGCGTTCGCGATTGATGGCCAAGCGGGGTTCGCGGCGTTCCGTCGGGGCGATTTGGCCGCACTCGGTTCCGTGGGGAGCTTCGTGGTAATCATGGCGGGTTTCCCGTTCCTGCTCGGCGGGACTCTCCTCGCCGTCTCCCTCATCCACCGCCGCTATCCCCTGACGCTCGTCACAGCGCGCGAGAAGATAAGCTGGCGTCGTGTCGGTCAAGGGTTCGTAGCGTGGTTCGTGCCATTCTGCCTGATCGGTGGGCTGGGACAGTACCTCTTCTATCCCGACAGCTTCTCCTTTAATTCTGACCTCACGACGTTTTTGCTCTTCGTCCCGCTGGCGCTGGTTCTGACCGCGATCCAGACCACCACCGAGGAACTTTTCTTCCGTGGATACATCGTACAGGGCACGAGCGTGATCTGGGCCAACCGCGTTTTTCTGGCGATCGCCGCCGCCGTGATATTTACCCTGCCGCATCTCTTAAACCCCGAGGCGCAGGCAGGTGGCTGGCTCACGGTGTTCTTCGGCTACTTTCTCGGGCCGGGTCTGGTTTGGACTGTCGTCTCGTTGATTGACGGCACCACCGAGCTTGCCATCGGCGTGCACTTCGCGAACAACATCGGCGGCATCCTCGTGGTCAACATAGCGGGAAGCGTCGTGACCACGCCAGCTCTGTTCACAATCAGCGAATACCACGTGACCTACGGGGCGCTATCGGCGGTGGTTGCAATCCCTGTGTTTCTGGCGATCGCCTACAAAGTGTTCAAACCCGACGGAGTATCCGAACCCATTTCCCAGAGTTATCGGCAGGGGCGTCGGTGATCTCGTAGTCCGTAAAACCATCAGCAAATGTACCAAAGGACTTCATCACTGAAGGGACAACCTGCACCCTATGACCATAAGTTCGCGAATGCTTGATAACACCACAGGTCAGTACTTTCTATACACTCGGCACGCTCGACCGCGTCATTGACCTGTACAAGCTGATTTTAGAAGAAGTTGAGGATAAAGCCATGGTTAAGCATAAAGACTCTAGGCTGCGACTGTTTGGGCTGCTGTGGTTGGCAGGCATGGCTGGGGTGATGACCCTGGTCTTGGTGCCTTTGCCCTTGCTCCCGGAGGGTGCCCCACCTGCCGCCGTGGTCAGGCTACTGGTGCTGGTGCAGCCCACGGTTTTGCTGTCGGTGGCGGTGCTGATAGGCGTGCTCTTGGCTCACCGGCTAGGGCTAATGGCACCGGTGGCAGAGGCGCTGGCCGCTGGGCGATCATGGCGGCAAGCCATAGTTCCTCAACTGTTGCCCGGCGTGGTGGGTGGGTTGATCAGCGGCGGACTACTGACGGCGATCGCCCTGCTGTCTCGCCCGCTGCTGCCACCCGCCTATGGGGCGGCTGAGCCCACGCCGCTGCTAGTGCGATTTTTCTACGGCGGTATCACCGAAGAGATTTTGATCCGCTGGGGACTGATGACGCTGCTGCTATGGCTGGGCTGGCGATTTGGGCAGCAGCGCCAGGGTAAACCCCAGACCCGATGGGTGGTCGTCGCCATTGCCGTCTCCTCCCTGGTGTTTGCTATGGGCCATTTGCCCGCTGCGATCGCCCTGGGACTGCCGTTAACCCCAGCTCTAGTGGGGTTATTGCTAATCCAAAATTCAATGGCACTGACTTAAGCTGAATTAAGCAGCCAGCTTGGCTTTGAGTACATCACGAGGTTGACGCATTCGGGGAAAAGGTTTTGGTCTGCGTTTCACCACTCTGGGTTCATGTCGGTCAGGCC
>JBAQZP010000052.1:0-57016 GCA_049791095.1 Phormidesmis sp. | reverse complement strand
TCAAGCACCTGCTGAATCGACTGAGCCAGTTCGTTGGAGTTGTCGGCAGTCTGATTGGCAATGTCTGTGGCTTCGCTGATGGTTTGGGTGACCGCTTTGAACTCGTCTGCCTGTTTGTGCGTGGTCTGGGTGATATCCGCAATCAACTGACTAATTTGGCTGGTCGCTTCTACTATCGCCGTCAGGTTCTGGCGGGCGTCGGTCACCCGGTCGGTGCCTTCAGCCACCTGCTGAATCCCTGTTTCCATCGCGGTCGAGACTTCGGCGGTGCCCATCTGAATTTCTTGCACGAACTGCTCGATTTCGGTGGCCGCTTCGGCTGACTGGCGGGCGAGCGATCGCACTTCATCCGCGACCACCGCAAACCCCCGGCCATACTGCCCGGCGCGGGTGGCTTCAATCGAAGCGTTCAGCGCTAGCAACTGAGTTTGGGTGGTGAAGTGGCTAATCAAGCTGACAATTTTTGAGACTTTTTGCGATGACTCACTGAGTCGCTTAATCCGCTGGTTGGTTTCGGCTACGGTCGAGCGAATCGCCATGATGCCATCTACGGTTAGGTTCATGGCGCGATCGCCGCGCTGCACAATCTGGTTGGCTTGCTGGGTCGCAGCTTCTACTTGTTGAGCGTCTTGGGCCACGGCTGCGGTCGAGGCCACCATTTTTTGCACGCGGGCAAAGGCTTGTTCGAGCACCTGGGCCTGAGCCTGGGCCTGCTGGCTGACGGTCTGCGCCGAGGTTTCGCTGAGTTTGGAGGTTTCGCCTACCTGATTGGCCGCTGCTTGCACCTGCAAGACGATTTTTTGCAGGCTTTGCAGGGTGTTGTTGTAGGCGCTAGCCACGGTGCCGACTTCCGTTTCTGTTACTTTTGCGCGTACTGTCAGGTCGCCTTGCAGGGCTGGCCCAACCGCTTTTAGCAACTGAATGACCTGCTGCTGAAGCTGTTCTTTAGAAGCTTTTTCGCGGTCAGCGGTCTCGGTCAGCTTGGCCGTTTTCTCTTTTACTTGATTAAGGTAAGCTATCTGTTGCATTGCAGCCCCTAACTGTAAACCGATTTGCTTGAGCGCGTTGATTTCAACTTCTGCCCAAGAGCGCGGCTGGCCGTTTTGATAAGCCCCTAACAAACCCCAGAGATGGCCTTCTTTGAAGATAGGCACCATCATATAAGCGTTGATACCAAACTCTTCTAGCATCTCGATTTCTAGCGGAGCATGGTCGGCTGCATAGATATTGTTGACAATCAGACTTTCCTGCTTACGATAAGGCCCTCCCTGAGACTCCTGTAAGTCGATTTTGGGCCAGATTGCCGATAGCGTCTGATGGGATGTTGAAGCGGCCTGGTTATTGACGGTTAGCTCCTGAAGTAGTTCATGACTCCAATCCGCGCTGAAACGGTAAATAGCTACGCGATCGCACTTCAAAATCTGTCGCACTGCTCGTTGCGTAACCTGACATACCTGCTTGATATCCTGGGCCTGTAGGATCTGAGGAATAATTTCAGAAACTGAGCGACCAATGTGAGCTGCTTTTGTCATCTCAGCAGATTTTTCCTGTAGCTGAGAGACATAGTCGGCCCCTTGAAGACTGGCTTCCATCTGCCGACTAACGTCTTGTAGAACCTTGATATCGCTCTCTAACCAGTGCCGCGAACCACTGTGCTGGAAAGCGCTCAAGAGTCCCCAAAGTTCGCCGCCCTGTCTGATGGCAACAATGCAAAAAGACTTGACCCCGAAGTATTCTAAGGTTTGAACATGGCACTCACTTAACCCTGCAGTGTAGACGTCATCGGCAACGAAGGCTTGCTCGGTGTTACGAAATCGTCCGCCCTTGTTCTTTTGAACGTAGGTATCTTCCCAAGCACTCCCGACCAACGTGGGCCATCCTCCAGATCCAGACTCATAGATAAAATCACCAAAATAGTCTGGGCGAAACTTATAAATGCAGACTCGCTCTGCATCCAATAGCTGTCGAACTTCTTGAACGGCTGTCTGGTAGATTTTCTCGGCATAGGCAGCATTGCTAATTTTGTTGATGATGTCTGGAAGCGCTTCTTGATTTTCAGCCGTTCTAGCCATCTCCTCCATAAGTTCTGCTTGGTGCAAGGCCACCCCAACTAGATTACTAATTTGAGTTAGTAGTTTGACCTCGCTGCTTTCCCAATGTCGGCTGTCGTTGTGCTGATAGGCTGCTAGCCAGCCCCACAGCTTTTGACCTTGAAAAATGCCAACCAATGCGCAAGCTTTGATCCCAAAATCTGCCAGTAGTTCAACATGGCAAGGGCTCAAGTTTGGATCTCGCTCAATGTGATCAACGACAAAGGGCTCATTCTTTTGAAATCGCCCACCTTTTTGCTCTTGTAGATAGGTATCTGCCGAGACAACGCCAATCATCGAATCTATGCCACTAACTTTTGACTCGGCAACAAATTCGAGACTGTAGTCTTTACGGAACTGACAAATGGCGACGCGATCAACATTCAGAAGCTTCCTAGCATCTCGCGTTGCGTTCCGAAAAATAGTTTCCCTATCGGAGGTCTGACGGAGCTTGTCACTTAAGCTGGATAATAGCTGTCGTTCAATTTGGAAGGTTAAGGGTTGAAGATTTACCTGTAGCTCGGTAGCTACTAAGTAAAGAAAGCCTATTTCGTTTTCATCCCATTGTCGGGGAGCATTACACTGCTGTATGGCTAGCAGGCCCCAAAGCTGATCTTCCATAAAAATTGGCAGGCTCAGACTGGCTTTTACCTGAAATTGGTTGAAGAGCTGCATCTGGTGAGGCGTAGTGGTTGCCTCAGTTGCATCATTCATAGCAACCGACGACTGCTGCTTATAGCTTTTAGCATCGTTACTGCCAAATGCGATCGCAGGAAGCCTCTCGCCCAACATAGGAGTATATCCAGGGCTCAGAGATTCTGCGATGACCGCACCCCGTGTTTCTGATTGAAATCGAAAGATGACCGCTCGTTCTACCTGAAATCGCTTGCGGATTTCGGTAACAGCAATCTGATAAAGATTCTCAATATCGGTTGCCTGAGCCATGCGATTGGCAACGCTAAACGCTCGTTTTCCCGTATCTTTAAACGACTCCTTTACTGCAAGTGACGGTAGGCTATCAGAAGAGTGTGCTAAGGCCGACTCCAAAGAAGAAACATCAGTAAATTTCTGCTCGGCCACAATATCTTCAGATGAGAGTGCTAGATCTACTGCCGTCTCACTATTCGATTCTTGAGAGCTGCTGCTTTGCTCAAGAGACTGTTCGATGTTTTGAGTATCGCCAGAGCCATTGCGGGAAGCGTTGGTCGTAGTCATGATGGGTACTTGTAGGTAATGTTTGGGTAGTTGCGACAGGGAAAGGCGTTGAAAGACTAGAGTGATAGCTAGTCTTTAAGAACTGTAGTTAGGGCTTGCTACTGTAGTTAAGGCTTGCTGATGTTTGAGTAGAAACTGCTAGCGATGAGATTGTAAGTTTGGGGCGTTGACGATAGCGGAAATACTTAGCACGGTGCCGCTTTGCTGTGGGCAGTAGCCTAAGATAAAAGGTTCTAATCCAGCGGGACATAGACCAGCCTCCATATGAATTTCTTCCTCATCAAACAGATCGACATCGCCCACCTGTTCGACGACTAGACCTAACGATCGTCCGTTTTGCTGGACTACGATCACCACTGGAGACGCTAACAATTGTGATTGTTGGCAAAGCGGCGTATAACCGACTAAATGATTGAGATCTACTAACCATAGGGTTTCCCCTTGCCAACTGCATACGCCCAGGATGCAACTAGGCATGTCAGGAACAGGAAAGATATCTTCTAACGGCAACTGCATGACTTCTAGAATTTGACCAAGCGGTAACAGAGCATCGTTCTTCTTAGAAAGCATGAACCTTAAAAAACGCTGCCGATTGTCCACCGGCAAAGGTGCTAATCCTAAAGGATCTCGCGTGGCACCCATAGAGTTCAACGATTCCAGTACAGGCTTGCTTTTAGTCAATAGCATAATAAGTCTCTCTTATTTCATGAGTTGTTCAACCGTCTTGGCTAACTGTTGTCGATCGACAGGCTTTGTAAGATAGGCATCTGCGCCTAGCATAGAACCCCAAAGCTTATCGGCTTCGGTTCCTTTGGTAGAGCAAATAACGACTGGAATATTTTGAGTACTTTCTGTAGTTTTAAGATCGCGACAAAACTCAAAGCCACTTTGTCCTGGTAAAACAACATCTAAAAACACAAAATCTGGAGGGGCTGCTTTAAGCATTTGAAGGGCTTCCTCACTACTCTGAGCACTTGTGACAGTTATGCCAGATTGCTGAAGGTAGCGGGTAAGGAGATCTCTATCAGTGATGCTGTCTTCTACGATGAGTGCGGTTGCCATGGTTTTTCTTTGTATGTATAAATTACAGTGAAATAAAGCTGAGCTAGAAGCTGAGAAAAGAACGCTACGAAGGAGAGAGCAACCCTCCTGATAGGCCAGCTTGGTTTGATTGTTCGAGGTCACGAAGATGCTTCTTCAATACTTTAGAAACCTTTTTCTCTTGAATAGGCTTTCCTAAGAAGCCAGAAGCACCTACCAATCGTGCCCTGACTCTATCTGCAATCCCATCGTTACTCGTTACAATAATGACAGGAATCTCCTTGAAGGCTGAAATGCGACGAATTTGTGCGCACACCTCATATCCATTGGCAATCGGCATAACTAAGTCCAAGAAAATGAGCTTTGGCTTAAGCTCGATGAGCATAGGCAATGCCTGTAGTGGGTCAGGTATGTTCGTGTACTGATATCCCAGACCCTCGACTATTTCGCACATAGATCGACTATCTGCTGGACTATCATCGATGTAGATGATTCTGGGGGCATGGCTTTGGATACTTCTTTCTGAACGGGCTGCCCTAGCTTGCCCCGTAGACAGCGATGTCGTTTGGTTAACTGTTGATGGTGCAGTTTGAGACTGTTTAGTTTGGGTCGATTGAGTCTGTGTTGATATGCCAGGTGAAGCTACAGGCTCAGGTTCGGTAGTTAGCCTGATTGGAGTCGCCAATGCTTCTATCTGTGTAAGCATTGCCTGATCTGAAGACTCGGCTGAGATCTGATTGCTTTCTGGAAGTTCTGGATGAAACCCTTCGCTGGCGTTTTCTATAATATCTGGGATTTCAGCAAGTCCTAACATTTCCCGAGAGACGTAGGGTAGGAGAGACTTTGTCAGTGGAATGATTGGCTGCTGAAACTTTATAGCCAAGTCTCTTAAAGTGTTTTGCCCATCTACAAACGTCGTAAGAGTTTGAAATGTTTGGGTAGGGGTCTGCGTCTTGAGAGTATCTATTTGCTTGATGGTGGGTGCCCAATCTGGTGAGAATTTTGCCAAGGCTGCTTTTTCCCACACGAACCATTCCTGCTGAGCTTCCTGCCAGGCTAGCTCCTGCTGAAGCATAATAAAGGGTAGTGTAGCGGCTTCTTTGGGGTGGACTTCGTAGCTGAGTGATTGGCCCGATTGTTCGTACAACGCGGTGCCTACCTGCAAAATATCGAACAGATCTTCGGTAATGCAGCTTTCGACGACTTTGGAAAACTGGTCTTGGCGAAATTGCTTTAGCTTAACCAACTTTGATAGGGCGACATAGTTCCACGAGTCATAGGATAAGCTAACAGGCTGGGTAATTTGCTCGAAAAAAACTGGACTATGGATGGCTAAGTGCCTTTGCCAGCGGCGTAGAGAGTGCGTTCTAGATTTTGTCCAGACAATTCGCCCCAGCAAGTAGTACACGTACCACTGATGGCCTTTTGAACTGCTAATTTTGACGAGTCCTGTAAATTGCTGCTCACGGTAAGTCTGAATGTTCTCTTCTAATTCACTGGCGATGAGACTGCCTGGCATGATGAATAATCTTCCTGAGTACTAAAGTGAATGCCTGATAAGCGCCTTGATTGCATTCATAGCTATCCCAAGGCATGGCTTTGGCGGCATTCTCTGATATTGGAAATAAAATCTTTGCGGAATGAGGTTTTTCTGTGTGTAAAAGAAAGTGTTGTATATTTGAACGTATAAAATAATATTTATCAACTTTGTAAGTGATTGATGAGTGGACTGCTCGTATCAGTCAAAAACCAGTTGGGGGAGTTGGCGTAGAGAGCTGTCTCATGTATTTCCAGTATTCCCGGTGCATATTCTCTTTATCTGAGTAATTGCATGGGTGTATTAGCCTGTAGCAAAAGTGTTACAGGAGCGGGAAATCCCTAATTCTTTTCCACAATGAGCGGATCGTCTTGAATACTTCGCTCCGTAAAGGGTGCTATTACGGGATGGCAGAAAATACGACGGAAATGTGTCGCTGCTTTTGCTAGGTCTGTTGCTTAGGCAGATCTTTTCGAGATACTTGGTTCATACAGGATTATGACCAGTCAAATTGAGTGTGAATCCACTGTTTTGCTTTGGCGATCGCCCGCTCTTGGCTATAGGCAATAGGCACAGCAACTGCACTTCCTTTGTCATGGGTAACCCAAGCAGAATATACCTGCTGATCGTGATGCTGCGATGTGGTTACTTCTATCTTCATCCCGCGATAGGTGAAGGCCCACATTACATTTGGATAGTTTGGGATGGCAATATGCTCGTGCATGAGAGAAGCCCGTAATGACAAAGAATAAGCAACAGAACTTGATATGTTGAGTGTAATCGACTGCGGTTTCTAGTTTTTTACCTGGCTTTTTGCATCTGACTTTATATCTAGCTCTGACTTTATACCTAGCTATAAAGCTTTGCTACGTATTCGCCATAGCCATTGTAAAGGAGGGTCGGCTGCTTTCTCCATTCCCAATCGTTGCCTTTACCCATGAGTCTTTCGTTTGCTTGTGACCATCGCGGATGGGGCACTTGAGGGTTGACGTTTGCTTCAAAGCTATATTCGTTAGGCGAAAGCGTATTCCAGTAGGTGGCGGGCTGCTCGGCCACAAATTCTATATTGACGATGGATTTTGCGCCTTTAAACCCATATTTCCAGGGAAGAACCATGCGAATAGGCGCACCATGCTGCTTTGGTAGCGTGCGGCCATAGACGCCAACCGCAAAGAAGGCTAGCTCGTTGCTCATTTCTTCGATGCGTAGTCCCTCTTGATAGGGCCAGGGCAAATCGGATAAGGAGAAAGACGGGCCAAGTGTAATGGCAGAATTGTAAAAGGATTCAAAACGGACGAATTTTGCTGCGGGTTTGGGATCGACAGCGGTTAGTAGCTTTTGCATGGGAAAGCCCAGCCAGGGAACGACCATCGCCCAAGCTTCTACACAGCGGAAACGGTAGATTCGTTCTTCTAGCTCGAAGGTATTGAGTAAGTCGTCTGCATCGTAGGTTTTGGGATTGTTGACCAAACCTGTGACGGAGAGTTTCCAATCTTCTGAGGGTAGGGCCTGAGCAGCTTCCCAAATATCTTTAGTGCCGCCAAATTCGTAGAAGTTATTAAACCGGCTGGCGTATTGCTGTTCGGTAGTGGGGCGCTTTAGGTTCTGGAAATTCGGGTTAGTGGCAAAGGTTGAGAGGGGCTGGCCTAGCGTTTTGGCGAATTTATTTTTTTCGGTATCGGCTAGCGGGGGACGGCAGCTATTGAGGGCGATCGCGCCAGATAATCCTATCCCAGACCCAATTGCTGCTCTGATAAATCGACGCCGATTAAAGAAGATGCTGTCTGAAGTGACGTACTTTTCAGGTAGCTGCCAGTCAGGAGAAATCCGAGGAAGGGCCATAGGAACTGAGTGGTAAGGGCAATTGCCCGGATTTTTACACCTTATAATAGGCTTTCTAATTGACGTTGTGTAAATAGCTGCTGATGGACGATTTGCTGAACTTTCGGATGGGTTGCGCGGTTTGGGCCTTTAAAGATTGGGTCGGCAGCTTTTATCCTGCTAAGAGCCAGGCGGCGAACTTTTTGCGATTGTATGGCGAGCGGATGCTAACGGTAGAAGGCAACACGACTTTTTATTCTGTGCCCGCGCCGGAAATGATTCAAAGATGGGCGGCGCATACCCCTGATGAGTTTCGGTTTTGCCTGAAGCTGCCGCGCTCGGTCACGCATGAAGGGCCTTTGATGGCGCATTTGCCTGCGGCGCTGTCGTTTTTAACATTAGTACAGGGATTGGGCGATCGCCTTGGCCCGGTGATGGCTCAGCTACCGCCTAGCTATAGCCCGGCTGCTATCGATGATTTGACTAAGTTTTTAACGGCCTGGCCCCGCGAAGCCGCTCCGATTGCGGTAGAGGTGCGTCACCTGGACTGGTACAAAGAAGGCCCGGCGGCTGAACTGACGGCGAGGCTAAAACGGTTGGGTGTAGGCCGAGTGCTGCTGGATACCCGAGCGATGTATGCCTGGGAAGCCGAGGGCGACGCCGATCCGCAACTGCGCTCGAATCGGCGCAAGCCCAAGGTACCTTTACAGCCGGTTGTGACTGCCGATTTTGCAATTGTTCGTTACATCAGCCATCCACGTTTGCTACGCAATCAAGATTATTTAGCTGGTTGGACTGCGCAGGTGAGTGATTGGCTGGCTCAGGGCAAGCAGATTTATTTTTTTGTGCATTGCCCGAGGGAAGTAGAGTCACCCGCGATCGCCCGCTACTTCCAACAGCGTTTGGAAGATGCCAATGCGCCGGTTCCGCCTTTGCCTTGGAATCAGTTGGCCGAACCGCCTAGCCAGCTAGCTTTGTTTTAAAGGAATCGCTACGACAGGCTGATTTTGGGCGGGTTGAATTTGGGTTGCCTGGCGGATCCGCTGGCGGCTAAGTTCGATAGCGAGTTCGAGAGCGGCTTCTGTGCTGTGCGATCGCGCCACGCCCTGCCCCGCAATATTGAACGCCGTCCCATGATCAGGAGACGTCCGAATGAACGGCAATCCAATAGTAGTATTGACGGCTAAGTCAAAAGCTAAAAGCTTAACGGGAATAAGCCCCTGATCGTGATAGAGCGCAAGGTAGCCATCATGAGCCTTTTCCGATCGAGCGACGGCCTGATGCCAGGCCATTCCAGGCTCTACCCAAAGCGTATCGGGCGGTACCGGCCCGTCTATTTGCACATGGGGAAATCTTTGCTGCTGCTCTTCAATCCAAGCAATCAGCCAGTCTTGTTCTTCTCTACCTAGCTGCCCTTGCTCGCCGCTGTGAGGATTGAGCCCCGGAATTGCAATTTTGGCTTGAGATAGGCCAAAATCGCGCCGCAAGCATTCAATCAGCAGCTCTAGCTTTAGCGTCATCACATCAGGGGTCAATGCAGTCGGAACGTCCTTCAACGGAATGTGAGTGGTCGCGAGCAGCGTACGCATCGTCCAACCAGTATGAGGAGATTTGGCAACAAATAGCATTCCAAACCGCTGAGTGTTCGCCATTTCTGCGAGAAGCTCGGTTTGACCAGGGTAGTGATGCCCGGCTGCGAGCCAGGCAGATTTGGCGATCGGGGCGGTGACAATACCGTCGAATTCGCCTTGAAGCGTGCGCGCGATCGCCTGCTGGAGTGTACGAAATCCGACTTCGCCACTGCTGCTATTCCCAACCCCAGTTACCAGTCCGCGAATGACTGACGCAGGAAGATCAACATCAATGACATCAAGGCTGTCAGGATCTCTCAGGCAAGCCTGAGGAACCACAGACTTCAGTCGGGTATAGCTGCGCTTAAGTTGAGCGCTAGAGCCTATCACCGAGATCTCAGCCTGCCGCTCGAAGTGAGGGTTACTTAGCGTTTTGAGTACCACCTCTGAGCCAATGCCCGAAGGATCGCCTAAGGTCACCACCAAACGGGGCTTCCGGCAAGCACCAGCAGAGCTATCAGCAGGATATTTATCAGAAGCAAGAAAACCAGATGTCATGAAAAACGTAGACCAAATTCAGTTTGCTGCTCATAAATTCTATGTCTTTCAACTAGTTGTCGGGCCACAAGGTGACAGGTGTGTTTTAGAAAGTTCTATCGGCAGGGACAAAACACTCTAAAATGACGTTGAAACCAGGTTAATAATTATAGAAACAACGTAAGGAGATCCTTCAATGGGTGGCGAAATTTTTACCACGGCTGTATTGGTTTTTGGCATGATTTTAGTAGGTTTGAGCGTTGGCTTTCTAATGCTGAAAGTTCAGGGTAGTGAAGAATAGAAACCGCAATCTGTTAAACTGAGAAGCATATTAAGTTTTGTTTACTTTACCTCATGGTCTTATTAGTCGTTGGCGCAACTGGCACGTTGGGAAGGCAAATTGTTCGCCGTGCCCTGGATGAAGGCTACGAGGTAAAGTGCCTGGTCAGAAATTTTCAGAAAGCGAGCTTCTTGAGAGAATGGGGCGCTCAGCTAGTGAAAGCAGATTTGACCGGGCCAGCTAGCCTACCGCCTTGCTTTGAAAATGTGGACGCGGTAATCGACGCATCGACCTCTCGACCTGCCGAGAAAGAAGGCATCTACGATGTAGACTGGCATGGCAAAATTGCCCTGATAAAAGCCGCTAAGGATGCAGAAGTCGATAGATTCATATTTTTCTCGATACTAGGGGCAGGCGAATATCCGAATGTGCCTTTGATGGAAATTAAAGACTGCGTTGAGCAGTTTTTGAAAGAATCTGGCCTAAATTACACTATATTTAGACCTTGCGGATTTATGCAGGGACTGGTAGGCCAGTATGCGATTCCCATCTTAGAGCGACAGTCAGTATGGGTCATGGGCGAAGCTGGCGCGATCGCATATATGAATAGTCAAGACATCGCTAAGTTTGCGGTGAAGGCACTAAAATTACCCGCCGCCGAAAATGCGACTTTTCCCCTAGCGGGCACTCGGGCATGGGGCGCATACGAAATCATTCGACTGTGCGAGCGTCTATCCGACCAGCGAGCCAATGTTTCGCAAATGCCGCCTGCGCTTTTGCGGGGCGCTCGCAATATTGCCGCCTTCTTTCAATGGACATGGGATCTGGCAGATCGCCTGGCGTTCACCGAAGTCAGTGCGAGCGGTAACGTGATGGATGCCCCGATGGACGAGGTATATGAAACCTTCGGCATAGATAAAGGCGACATCACAACCTTAGAAGACTACATGCAAGAGTACTTTACGCGGATTTTGAAAAAGCTGAAGGAGCTTGACTTTGAAAGCGGTAAGTCTGCGAAGAAAAAAGTTCCTTTCTAGGCGGCAATTTTCTTAGAAGATAATGCTGAGCAGAGCATTTCGGCAAACCGTTGAAGGACTGTCCTGAGTCAATGAATTTGATTAGCTTTACACAGCTTTCGAAAAGGGCGTGCTATATTAGCCTTTGTGAGCGCGAGTCGCTCAGTTACCCCAGTGGTAATCGTTTAGGCAATTAGGAGGTGATGCCCATGTCAGTAAGTGATACGAGCAAGGGTCTCCAGGTTGATGTGAACCGGCTGTGCGCCGGGGCTGTTCTCTAGAACTAGCTTCAGCATCATGTGTTGAAGCTGGATAGCTGGATTTCCTTCCGGCAGTTTGGTTTTGACCTGAAGACCCGACCAGACCGCTCCCATCTGCATAAGGTGGGAGCGGATGGTTTTTTAAAGCGCCATTTTTAAGGTGATGTTTTGAGCATTGTCAGATAATTCTTGGTCAGAAAAATTAATCAGTCATAAGGCCATCCATAAGCAAGAAAAGCGTTTGCAGTCAAACGCCTGGGCCTATTTAAAAATTTCATAGGCCCGTTTGCCCCTCTGTGTATCAGATTTTCTCGATATTGTTAAATGAGCCCGTTTCTTTAGGTGCTGATTTACACTCCGGCGGGCTACCCAGGGCCAGTTTAAAAAACCGCATAAAACTGGCCCATTCTACTGGCCTAACACAAGTGAGTCTGTTAGTATTCTCGTTAAGTTTAGGAAAAGTACAAGCGCTACCAGATTAGTCAGGTGCCTTGAGTCTCTCTTAGACCAAACGTGTGAGGAGAATACAAATAATGACTAATATGCTTTGGAAGACTTTGCTAGTTGCTCCTGCTGCCCTTGGCGCGGTGCTTGCCGTTTCTGGTAATGCTGTCGCTGCAGAAGCTATCACGACTGAGACTGCTGAAGGCGAAATCGCTGCTGACGTGATGGTTGCTGAGCCTATTCAGTTAGCTCAGGTAACTAGCGTTTCTGAGCTGTCTGACGTTCAGCCTGGCGACTGGGCCTTTACCGCATTGCAGCGCCTAGTAGAAGAGTACGGCTGCTTAGAAGGTTTCCCCGACCGCACCTATCGTGGTAACCGCGCCTTGACTCGCTATGAGTTTGCCGCTGGTTTGAACGCTTGCTTGGACGTTGTGATTCAGTTGATTGGCGAAGGCAGCGAGCTAGACACCATTCGTCGCTTGCAACAAGAGTTTGCCGCTGAACTCGCAACTATCCGTGGTCGTGTTGACACTCTAGAAACTGACGTGGCTGAGCTAGAAGCTAACCAGTTCTCTACCACTACCAAGCTTCGCGGTCAGTTGGATGCCCACTTGGTAGTGCCTTTTGACGAGGCGGATGCTTTCTTTGATGACACAACGCAGCAGGGGCCTTCGCAGGCCGCAGCGGGCCAAAACGCCACAGGTGGTGGCGACGAAGCAGATGCTACATTTGAGTACCGTGCTCGTTTGAACTTTGATACTAGCTTCACTGGCGAAGACAGATTGCGAATTCGTTTGCAGGCTTCCGACGATGCAGGGGCTTTAGCTAACACTGAAAGTGGTTTGTCTAGCCAAAGTGGCGTTGGCGTTGGCGAAGATTCCGTTCGTCTAGATGACGTTTACTACAGCTTCCCGGTTGGCAACCGCATCAGCGGTATCATTGCGGCTAACAGCGTTGTTACTGACGACTTTGTGACTAGCACCATCGTACCTTTTGATGGGCCTAGCGTTGCTGATGCAGGCGGCCCCGAGTTCTATGATCTGTATCCCGGTGGCGACTTTGGTGCAGGCGTAAACTTTGCCTTCTCAAATAATCTGGTTCTTGACTTAGGTTATTCTTCTGGTTCTAGCAACATCAACACATCTGGTGCTGGTCTGTTTAACAACAACAGCTACATTGCTCAGCTCAACTTTTTGACTGATGGCTTTTTAGACGCAGCGGTTGCTTACATTGGTACTGACAACGACGCGCCTGGCACTGCTGAGAACACGATTGCAGGCTTGATAAACCTCAAATTTGGTGGATTCCAGATTGGCGGTCACTATGCTTCAACTGATGCCAATGGCGGCGGCGATCTTGATTCCTACGGCGGTGGTATTGCCTTTGCTGACTTGTTTGGGACAGGCAACGAGTTTGGCGTGTATGGCGGTATTTCACCTGCGTTGAACCGCGACCCTCTGTTGGTTGAAGCCTACTACAAGATTGCTGTGAATGAGTTCTTTACCTTCACACCTGCTGTTATCTACGCTGATAACGATTCTGGTATTGGTAGTCAGGACAACTTCTACGGTGCATTGCGCGCTACTTTCAATTTCTAGGATTGATTGCGATCTACGGTCAACTCTAGGCATTGGGCTTGGATAACTGACTTTTAATACGAGGAGGATTCTGCCTAAGCGGAGTCCTCCTTTTTATGTTTAACCATTAGTGAACAATCGCTGTAATAAGCAATCCCCGCCGTAGAACCGGGATATAATAAGAAGGAATCAATCGCCGCTTTGTAGCAGTTGCAAAGCTTATGGAACTGTCGTGTAAAAGTGAATATGCGCTACTAGCACTGATAGAGTTGAGCTTGCACTATAACAAGGGTGAGCCGCAGCGAATCTGTCAAATTGCGGCTGAGCAAAACATTCCTGATCGCTATTTGGAGCAGCTACTGGCGACCTTGCGGCGAAATGGATTTGTGAAAAGCCAGCGAGGTGCGAAAGGAGGCTATTTACTGACTCGTGAGCCCTGGAAGATGACACTATTGGACGTAATTAGCTGTATTGAAGGCTTCGATGCGAAGGCAAAGGAAGTGAAGCCCCAGGCGACCACAGCGGGTGCGGTGGTGGGCGAAGTTTGGCAGGAGGCAAGGTTGGCCTCGGAGCGAGTACTGGAGAACTACACGCTGCAAGATTTGGTAGATAAGCGAAACGCCCGGCAGCAGGTGGATTTGATGTATTACATATAGATGTGAGCGCTATGCGAATTGCTGATAATGTGACTGAGCTGATTGGCCATACGCCGATGGTACGGCTGCATCGTATCCCTGAGAGTGAGGGATGTGTGGCACAGATTGTGGTGAAGCTAGAGGGGATGAATCCGTCGGCCTCGGTGAAAGATCGCATCGGCATTAGCATGATTGAGGCGGCGGAGCAGGCTGGCGATATTACGCCGGGGAAGACGACGCTGGTAGAGCCAACTTCGGGGAATACAGGAATTGCGCTGGCGATGGCGGCGGCGGCGAAGGGATATAACCTGGTGCTGACGATGCCAGAGACGATGAGCAGCGAGCGGCGGGCGATGCTGCGAGCTTACGGGGCGAAGCTGGAGCTGACGCCTGGGCTGGCAGGCATGAGTGGCTGTATTCAGCGGGCGAAGGCGATGGTGGATGATTTGCCGGATGCGTATATGTTGCAGCAGTTTGACAATCCGGCCAACCCCGAGGTGCATCGGCGCTCGACAGCGGAGGAAATTTGGCAGGATACGGACGGGCAGGTAGATTTTTTGATTGCGGGGGTTGGAACAGGCGGCACGATTACGGGCGTGGGTGAAGTGATTAAGCAGCGCAAGCCGAACTTTCAAGTAATTGCGGTGGAGCCCGTGAATAGTTCGGTGCTGTCGGGGGGAAAGCCTGGGCCGCATAAGATTCAGGGGATTGGTGCGGGGTTTGTGCCAAAGGTGCTGAATCGGGGTTTGATCGATGAGGTGGTGACGGTGCTGGATGATGAGGCGATCGCATATGGCAGACGTCTGGCCAAAGAAGAGGGTATTCTATCGGGAATTTCGAGTGGAGCAGCGCTGTGCGCAGCGGTGAAAGTTGCAAAGCGCCCCGAGAATGCAGGGAAGCTGATTGTGATGATTCAGCCGAGTTTTGGAGAGCGGTATTTGAGTACACCGTTGTTTCAAGATCCTGAATCGGTAGGGTAGATTTGGGGCGAAAGCGGTTTAAAATATCGCTATGAGAAACATCTATCAAGCTGAGGTTAATCACTACGAAACGCTAGGGATTTCGGCGACGGCGAGCCAGGCACAGGTGAAGCAAGCCTATCGAAAGCTGGCGAAGCAGTTTCACCCGGACGGGCGCAATCCAGAGTCTAACCACGACAAGATTGCGCGGGTAAACGCAGCATATGAGGTGCTGGGAGATGCGGCTGCGCGGCGTGAGTATGATGCGGCCCGGCGATCGCATGTAGAAACAGCCGCTAACAATCGCGCTGAGCGTGCGGCCAATGCTGCGGGCGCAGCCCAGGGTCATTACCGTAAAAAACGTACCAGCTCTGGCTCTTCTACGACGATTGAGCAGTGGTTACGCGGTGTTTACAACCCGACGGATCGACTGATTGGTAAGATTTTGAAGCCGTTAAAAACTGAGGTAAGGGCACTGTCGGCGGATCCCTTTGATGATGAGCTGATGGCGGCTTTTCAGGTTTATATAGAGACCTGTCAGGATTTGTTGGCGAAGGCGCAGGCGAAGTTTAAGTCGATGCCGAATCCGGCTGGGGTAGCGAGTGGAGCGGCAAATTTGTATTACTGCTTGAATCAACTGGAAGACGGCATAGAGGAGATTGAGCGGTTCACGTATACCTACGATGACAGCTATTTGCATACAGGGCAGGAACTGTTTCGGATTGCCACCGGGCTACGGCGGGACGCAAAGGCGGAAATTAACGCGGTTCTGTAGGCAGAGGAGAGCCTGCGTTGAGTCCTTGAAACTCAACGCACGCAAATGTCGCTACAATGATTCTTTCGTTTGCAATGCCTGATAAAAGGCCCTTTCCGCTATGGTTCTTCCTGTTGTCGCAATTATTGGTCGCCCAAACGTGGGCAAATCGGCGCTGGTGAACCGAATCGTGGGCGGACGGCAGTCGATTGTGTTCGATTTGCCAGGGGTGACGCGCGATCGCATCTATCAACCCGCGTTTTGGAAAGATCGTGAGTTTATGGTTGTGGACACTGGCGGATTAGTGTTTGACGATGACACCGAGTTTTTGCCGTTTATTCGCGAGCAAGCCATGGCGGCGTTAGTAGAAGCCTCTGCGGCGATACTGGTGGTAGATGGGCAGTTTGGCCCGACTGAAGGCGATCAGGAAATTGCCTCTTGGCTGCGGACGCAGAACGTACCGGTGGTGCTGGCTGTCAATAAGTGCGAATCTCCCGAAGAAGGCGTAGTGCAGGCGGCCCAGTTTTGGGAGTTGGGGTTAGGCGAGCCCTATGCGGTTTCGGCAATTCATGGCAGTGGCTCGGGCGATCTGCTGGATGCGCTGGTGGAGCATTTGCCACCAGCAGATGAACTAGAAGAAATAGAAGAATATCGCGTGGCGATTGTGGGACGGCCCAACGTGGGGAAGTCTAGTATGCTGAACGCTTTTGTCGGTGAGAATCGCTCGATTGTGAGTCCGGTGTCGGGAACGACGCGAGATGCGATTGACATGGTGGTGACACGAGGCGAAGAACCCAATCAAAAGCGATACCGGCTGATTGATACGGCGGGTATTCGCAAAAAGAAGAATGTGGACTTTGGCCCAGAGTTTTTTGGAATTAACCGGGCTTTCAAGGCGATTAAGCGGGCAGATGTGGTGCTGTTGGTGATTGATGCTTTAGATGGGGTTACCGAGCAAGATCAAAAGCTGGCTGGGCGAATTGAAGAAGAAGGCCGAGCCTGCGTGATTGTTGTGAACAAGTGGGATGCCATTGAGAAAGATTCTCACACTATTTATGAATTTGACAAAACAATTGAGGCGAAGCTCCACTTTTTAGGCTGGGCTAAACGGCTATACGTGAGCGCGTTGACCGGACAGCGCCTACCGAATATTTTAGATGCAGTCGATGCGTCAGTAGAGCAGCATCGCCGCAGGGTGACGACTTCGGTGGTGAATGAAGTGATAGAAGATTCGGTGAGCTGGCATACGCCGCCCACGACGCGGCAGGGCCGTCAGGGACGGATTTACTACGGGACTCAGGTGCGATCGCAACCCCCTTCATTTGCCCTATTTGTCAACGATCCCAAACTTTTTGGCGAAAGCTATCGCCGCTACATGGAAAAACAGTTCCGCAAGAACCTGGGCTATGACGGCACCCCGATTCGCTTGCTATGGCGCGGTAAGAGTATGCGAGATCTGGAGCGATCTAGTAACAATCGGGCGACGAAGGTGTCGCGGATGAATTAGGGGAGGCGCGTCATGGACTTATTGCGATCGCTCCCGATTGGCTTGTATTTAGAACAGCCGGTTACCTGGCTACATCGACTGGATGCCAGAGTGAAAGTGGCTTGGCTGCTGAGCATTTTGCTAGCGCCTATACTGGCGAGTTCACCCTATCGCATTGCGATTGTTGTTTTTTTGGTATTGCTGACGATTAGCGCTCGCATTCCGCTGCGGGTGTGGCGACAGCAGATGGGCTGGCTGCTGTTGCTGGGCACAATTGTGACGCTGCTGCTGTTGATTTCGCCGGATGGGATTGCAATCACTCAGCAGCCGAGACTGCCGAGCACCCAGAGCTTAAGTCATTGGCCGGATGATTTAGAGCCGCCAGAGAAGTTGCCGAATGTCCCATCACCGTCAGGCTATCGGTATGACCTGGTTGACATTCCGGTGGTAGAGCGACTGAATTTGACTATTCATATTACGCAGCGATCGCGCCGCATTGCGATCAAAGTCAGTACACTTTTGTTTACGCTGATATATGCGACTACGCTGTTTTTGCTAACTACCGCGCCGGAAGAAATTACCGAAGGCATTGAAGACTTGATGCAGCCACTGCGGTGGACGAAGCTGCCAATTACTGAAATTGCCCTGACCTTGACCTTAGCGCTGCGGTTCATTCCTTTGGTGCTAGAAGAAGTTCAAAATTTAGTGAGATCGGTACGCACGCGAGCTATTAAGTGGCAAAAGCTAGGCGTGAGAGGCGCTGTTCAAGTTTGGCTGATGGTGTCGGAGCGGCTGATTCGCAATTTGCTGCTGCGGGCTGAACAAATTGCGAGTGCTATGCAGGTACGCGGTTTCACTAGCCCCAGCCAGCATCGAGTAGCCTGGCATCAGCTTCGCTTACGCTGGTGGGATTGGTTGGTGCTAGGGCTGCTAGGCTGCTTTTGGTGGACTCGGATTCGGTTTGGAGGCGTTGCTTGAAATCGACAGAGAAAACAGCGAAGAAAGCGGCAGTGCTTGATCTGGTGCCTTGTGAGCGGTATTTTTGGCGATCGCAATCCCTAGCCAAACGCACAGGCACTGCAGTATTTGAATCACTTTTTCAAGCGCAAACAACGCAGATGGGCAGTGCTGGCATTGCGACGCTGCTAGAAAGCCCTTACCCGCTTCCGCCTGACTCTTTGCCGGAACAGGTCATCGACATGGCGCGCTATTCCATCTGCGCTGGGCCACCTCGGGTGGTGAATGGACAGGCGCAACTGTGGACACCGGGGATCGGCCAGATTTTGCCGCTGCTGACACAGATGGAAAAGGCGCAGGCTCGGCTGAAGCAGGCGATCGCCCCCGACGGCTTGCCCTTTATTGGCGGCTGGCTGGGCTGGCTAGGGTATGACTTTGCCTGGGAGATTGAGCGATTGCCCTGGCTAAAAGAAGATAGCCTGCCTTTTCCGGTTGCCTTCTGGTACGAACCTGCCGAATTTGCCGTCCTCGATCATCATCGGCAAAGGGTTTGGCTAGCGGCGGATACTTCAGCAGCTTTGACCCGCCTAGCTGAGCGGATGGCGGTGCAGACAAATGCTACCCGTAGCGGCAATCATCACTCTGGTCATTCGCTGTTGTTTGAAACTGAGCAAGCTGATTTTGAGCAAGCCGTTGAGCAGGCCAAGGCTCATATTCGAGCAGGCGATGTTTTTCAGGTCAATCACTCTCTGCGGTTCCAAGCTCGGACGGCGGCTTCAAGCTGGGATGTTTACAAAACACTGCACCAGATCAATCCCTCGCCTTTTGCGAGCTATTGGCACACGCCTTGGGGGTCGGTCGTGAGCTGTTCGCCTGAGCGCTTGGTACATTTGAAGCAGGGGGTGGCCCAGTCGCGGCCCATTGCGGGGACGCGATCGCGTGGGAAGACAGTAGCTGAAGATGAACGGCAGGCCCGTGAGTTGAAGGGCGATCGCAAAGAACAGGCCGAGCACATTATGCTAGTAGACTTAGAGCGTAATGACCTGGGGCGGGTCTGCGAGTGGGGATCGGTGAAAGTAGCAGAGCTAATGACCATTGAACGCTACAGTCACGTCATGCATTTAGTCAGTAACGTCACGGGTAATCTATCTAGCTTGCAACCGATTCCTCGTTTAGTCGCAGCGATGTTTCCAGGAGGCACTATCACCGGTTGCCCAAAGGTTCGATGTATGGAAATTATTGAAGCGTTAGAGCCTGTGCGCCGCAGTTTGTTTTATGGATCTTGCGGCTATTTCGACCGGCGCGGGCATTTGGATCTCAACATTTTGATTCGAACGCTGCTGCTGACGCCAGCAGGTGAAGGCAAGGAGAAAACTGTTTGGGGCCAAGTAGGCGCAGGAATTGTGGCAGATAGTCAGCCCGAACGAGAGTGGCAGGAATCATTGCAGAAAGCCAAAGCACAGCTTCTAGCATTGGGCTTATAAGTCTTGTTAACGATGACAGGGACTGAGACCTTTCCATAGAACGATAGGATCCCCAGCGCCGAGGCTTTTTCAATCGGTGGGGAATCCTAGAGAAAACGCTGTAAACTCAGTCATACAACCTGCACTACCACAAGCAGAATAATTCTTTTAAAACGCAAAACTTTAAAAATGGCCTATCGCCGTCGATGGCGACTATTTCAAAACTATCTTTCGCACTTTCATCACCCGCAGCCTGAATGAGCACAGAAACTTACCTTAACCATCCCAACTTTGGCTTGCTCTTCAGGATTTGCCTGGTCGGAGAAGGACAGGAGCTGTTTGCAACTTTGTACGCGCATCGGCTGTTCTTTTTAGTCACTAGTGGCACGGGCGGGCTATCTTTTGAGCCGACTGGGCGAGTAGAAGCCAAGCAGCTCATTGAGCAACGGCTGCGCGTCATTCGTCGTACCGGACAGCAGGCAGAGTATGATTTGCTGCAAAAGACGTATAAGCAAGCCTTTTAGCGACTTTTGAGCATGCCGCCGACAAAGATGCCGCCGATAAAAGGAATGCCCGTACAGTGACGTTTTCCAATGAGATTAACCCTGAGATTGCCGATGAAATTGCGGTTCGTCTACATAAAATTCAGCGCCTGATTCCTGAAAAGGTTCGATTAGTGGCTGTGACCAAAACGTTTACATCAGATATAGTGCGGGCTGCTTACGCTGCTGGCATCCGAGATTTTGCTGAAAACAAGGCTCAAGAAGCATTGGCAAAACAGACAGCGTTGAGTGATCTTACGGATGTAACCTGGCACTTTATCGGTCATGTCCAGTCGAATAAGAGCCGCAAAATAGTAGAGAGCTTTGATTGGATTCATTCGGTTGACTCTTTGAAGCTGGCGAGTCGATTGGATAGACAAGCCGCAGAGTTAAACCGACGACCTCACTGCTGCTTGCAGGTAAAACTGGCAAGTGACCCGACGAAAAGTGGGTTTGAACCCAATCAGCTAAGGGCAGCACTACCCGCACTCGACCAGCTAACTCACTTGAACTTGGTGGGGCTGATGGTGATTCCACCGTATGGATTGTCGCCGCAGCAAACGCGCGAAATATTCGATCAAGGAAAGGGCCTGGCGGATGAAATTACCCAGCAGGCGTCTGTAACGCTGGACTTGCGGGAACTTTCAATGGGGATGTCGGGAGATTTTGAGTTAGCGATCGCAGCAGGTGCTACTGTTGTGAGAATTGGCAGCGGACTTTTTGGCAACCGAAAATTAGCTTAGCTCGGTAGGAGACTATCGAAGACCCAGTCCGTGAAGCCAACTAGAATAAAGCATAAAAAGCGCTGGGGAAGCTGGTCAGAAAAAATAAACAAAATAAACTTGACACATTTCCCAAAGCATGGGGTAATGCTTTTGAATCTAGTTTAAGGGCTGGATAAGTAGAGCCGCTAATCTCAGTAGATTCGAGGGTAACGAGCATGTAGTTAAATGATTTAACGCTGCTCTAAACCTCTACGAAAGCTATTTAAGAATAGTGGGTTCAGCTTATGCAAGGCGATAATTTTCTGAAGAAAAATTTGATTTTCCAAGCGTTTTCAACATCTTGATTTAAACACTTCCTTATTAGGGAATAAATCATATTAGGTCGTCGATGTTAAAGTGGCGCATTCTTTGAGTTCTTCGATCGGCAATAGGTTCTGGTAGATTGCCCGTTGAATGATTAGGTAAAAAGGATTGAATTTTTCCGTGAAATGCCCTAGTCTAAGTTGCCATAATTCTGTTGCAGGGCTTGAATGCCCTAATGATTAACTAATTCATATGTACCTGTACAGAGTTGCCAAGTCGTTAATGTCGTGATGGAGCCCAAGGAATGAGCGGTCTTTTTGGAAAGATAAAGGACTTTGTTGGATTGAATGATCCGGCAGATTATGAATATGAATATGAAGAAGTAGAGGGCGAGGATTACCAGAACCTTTACGAAGAAGAAAATACAGAGCCAGAGGCGATCGCACCCCCCGTTCCGCCTGCTATGGCTCCGCAGGAAGACCCCCGTCCTGCCCGTCGTCGTATCCGTGAGAGAGTTTTGTCAACTGATTCTGGAATGGTTTCATCAATGAATAATGTGATTGGTATGCCCGGCGCAATGAACGGAATGTCTGAAGTGCTGGTTATGGAGCCTCGCACGTTTGAAGAAATGCCTCAGGCAATTCAGGCATTGCGTGAGCGTAAATCTGTAGTTTTGAACCTAACTATCATGGATCCCGATCAGGCGCAGCGAGCGGTTGATTTCGTGGCTGGGGGTACCTACGCCATGGACGGTCACCAAGAGCGCATCGGAGAGAGCATCTTCTTGTTTACACCTAACTGCGTTCAGGTGAGTATGCCCTCTGAAGGTGAAGACGGCTTTACGCAAGCGCCTGTGAGCGCCCCTCGTCAGGCTGCACCGACCCCCGCTTGGGCGACTGAGCAGATTGCTCGAATGGCTTAGTTTTAACGCGGACAAAAAGCAGGCGATGACGCAAGCTTTATTGATGAGCACTCTCTTAGCGTTTGAATGGCTGCTCAAAGCAGCGATCGCAGCCAGCTTTAGATGAAAAATCCACTTTATCTTCTAAGGACTATTCGCGGTATGCTGTGGGAGAAATTATCAGAGCTGTGATCTTTTGCCTGTAAGACTTGGCATGATTGGCGGCGGGGTAATGGGCGAAGCTCTGTTATCTCGCCTTCTTTCTCAGGGGCTGTATGCACCTGATGAAATTTTGCTAGGCGAACCCTCTCCCGAGCGTCGCCAGGTACTGTCTGAGCAGTACGCTGTGAAAACGACGCCGGATAACTTGGGCGTGATTGAATCGAGTCGCGTTATTCTGCTGGCAATTAAACCACAGATTTTTGAACGGGTAGCTAAGGATTTTCAGGCGGCTCACTGCGATCCGCCACCTCTGCTGCTTTCTATTTTGGCTGGCGTGACGCTAGAAAAGTTGGAGTCGGCTGTGCCCGGCTGGCCCGTGGTGCGGGCAATGCCTAATACGCCTGCAACGGTGGGTGCGGGAATGACGGCGATCGCGACGGGTAGCCAGGCTTCTGCTGATCACAGCCAGCTTGCGAATGAAATATTTTCGGCAGTTGGGCAGGTAGTGCAGGTACCCGAAGGCATGATGGATGCAGTCACAGGGCTGTCGGGCTCTGGCCCTGGCTATGTGTCGATTGTGATTGAGGCGCTGGCCGATGGCGGTGTAGCGGCTGGCTTGCCGCGTGTGATCGCTAACCAGCTAGCGGTGCAAACGGTGCTGGGCACTGCTGAACTGGTGCAAAAAACGGGAATGCATCCAGCGGAGCTGAAAGATCGGGTGACGAGCCCTGGTGGCACAACGATTGCGGGGATTGCCTGTTTGGAAGAGTTGGGACTGCGCTCGGCCTTGATAGAAGCAGTACGGGTAGCGAGTTCCCGTTCGCGTGAGTTAGGTAAGCCGAATGTCTCTTGAAGAATCGATAGATCAGCTAGTGGCGCAAGGGCTGAGAGATTTAGAGCGCCAGCGGCGATCGCTCCAAAAAGAAATTGATCAGCTAGAGCAGCGCAAAGAACGGCTAGAGGTAGAAATGACCTCTAGCTTTGCGGGCGCGTCCCAGGATATTGCGATTCGGGTGCAGGGGTTTAAAGATTATTTGATCGGCAGTCTGCAAGATTTGGTGTCGGCAGCAGAAGAGATGGATTTAACGCCCGTACGCTCTGAGCCTGAGCGGATTGTTGCGCCAGTGGCCCCGGCGGTTGAAGAAACTGAAATGGTGCCTTTGGCGGCGCAACGGTTTGCTGAGCAGCGCGATCGCATCAACAGCCTGCTCGATCAATACCGCACTCGCCCCGACTACTACGGCCCGCCCTGGCAACTGCGTCGCACCTTTGAACCTATCCATGCCGAACGGGCCTCTAGCTGGTTTTTTACGCAAGGCGGACGCGGTTCAATCAAAAGCATGGGCAGTCGCTTACAGAATGTGCTGGTCGCCTCGGCAGCGATTTCTTGTATGCACGCCATTTACGATCGGCGGCTGTGCGTGCTGATACTGGCGACGACACCTGAGCGCTTGGGTGAGTGGCGGCGCTGGCTGCAAGACTGCTTAGGAATTGCCCGCGCTGATTTTGGGACGAATCGGGGGGTGATGCTGTTTGAAGCCTCTGAGCCGATGGCGCAGAGAGCGGAGCGGCTGCTGGACAGCGGACGGATTCCTTTTTTGGTGATGGATGAGGCAGAAGATAAGGTGAGCTTGTCGCTGTTGCAATATCCGCTATGGTTGGGGTTTGCGCCGGATCCGGCGAATCCTTCTACCGACTATGACTACTATTGATTTGATGCAACACCACCCATAACGGTTATGTCTGGCTTTACGATTGCGATTTTGCTGCTGGGTTTGCTAGCGGCTTACCTGCTGGGATCTCTGCCAACGGGTTTTTTGCTGGCGAAGGTGCTGCAAGGCATTGATATTCGCGAGCATGGCTCGGGAAATACGGGTGCGACTAATGTGTTTCGGGTGATGGGCAAGGGGCCGGGAATAACGGCACTGGCGATTGATTTGCTGAAGGGGGCGATCGCCGTGGTGCTGATGCAGTGGCTAGTCGCTGTTCCATTGGCTGGGAGGCTAAGCGCTGATGCAATGGCATGGGCTTGTGTCCTGGCGGCGCTGCTGGCGGTGCTGGGCCACAGTAAGTCGGTGTGGCTAGGCTTCACGGGCGGCAAGTCGGCAGCGACGGGGTTGGGCGTATTGCTGGCGCTGGCCTGGCCGGTAGGGCTGAGTGTAGCGGCGGTATTTGGCGTGGTGTTAGCAATATCGCGGACGGTGTCGGTGGGCTCGATGGCGGCGGCGGTGTCGGCAGGGGTGTTTATGGTGTTGTTGGCTCAGCCGCTGGCGTATGTTTTGCTGGCGATCGCAGGCGGTTTATATGTGGTAGCGCGCCACAGCAGCAATATTTCGCGGCTGATGGCAGGGACTGAGCCCAAGACGTTTGGGGGATAGGACTTCAAGGGATAGGACTTCAAAGAGAGGCGCTAATGTGGGTTTGGAGGCTTGAGCGCAATTCGCTGGGGCTAAACAATATGGGCAAAAAATGAATGCTGTTAATTTCTTTGAAGTAGAAGAGAATGGGCACGGCTGGCCAAAATATTTCCCAATTTTCCCACTCGGCATAGGGAAAGGTTCTCAGAATGCGCGCACCTGAGTCGGGCATGTCGGGTTCTCCGCGCCAGACTTCGAGCGCGACTTCGGCAAAGCGCAGGCGAATGCTGCTGGTTTGGTAAAGCAGAAAAAGACCCAATAGCGCTAAAAAGAGGCCAAAACCCAACTGGATAAACAGCAAAGGCAAAGATAGTAGCGTAATTGAGATGGGCAGCTTGTAGCTGGGCGTAAGCGTGGTAGAACCCGTAGAAGTCGTTGTCATGGCAATAGACCTAAATGGAGCTTGCCTTTAGTTTAGAAGATGGCTGCTAAGGCGATCGCGCCCTAATTGCCAACACACCTAATTGCCGACAAAGGCACTGCCCGTGCCCTGGAACATCATCCAGGAAAGAAAGAAATTAGTGATGAAGATAGCCAGCAGGGAGGTCACCACAGCCGTCGTGGTCGATTGGCCAACGCCTTTTGCCCCGCCTGTTGTCGTCAGCCCCCAGCTAGAGCCAATCACAGCAATTAAAATGCCGAAGATGACAGCCTTAATAATAGAGCTAGCCAAGTCCCAGGTCGTTAGAAAATTGCGGGCCGAGCTGACAAATACTGCCGCTGGAATGTCGTAAAGCGTCGTAGCCACGAGAAGTCCGCCAATGAGCCCGGTGATAAAAGCCATCACGTTAAGCAGTGGCAGCATGAGCGCGCAGGCAATCACCCTCGGAATGACTAAATAGTCTACCGGGTCGCTTTTGAGCATTTGCAATGCGTCGATTTGTTCGGTGACACGCATGGTGCCAATTTCAGCAGCAAAGGCTGAGCCCACCCGCCCCGCTAATACAACGGCGGTGAGGACGGGTGATAGCTCGCGAGCAAGGGTAAGCGCTAAGACACCGCCAATCGCGTTACTGGCCCCAAAGGTAATAAATTCTCGGGCGACTTGAATTGTAAAGACCATGGCGACGGCGACGGCTGTGACCAAGGCAATCAGCAGGGATTCTGGGCCGACTGAGGCCATCTGCTCGATGGTGTTGCGGCGGTGGATGGGCCGCGAAATAATGTGAATGAGTACTTGTCCGCCTAAAAAAATGGCGGCTAGCAGTCGCTGAAGCCAGCGGTCAAGATTAGCAGGGAGAAAAGAGCGGCTCATGAGGAATCGTTTACACGACTTAGCAAAGATGTTTTGTGAAAATTTAAGATTCCTCAACCGCTTCGTCGTTCAAGGAATCTGTCCTTTACTGTGATATCGGTACGGACTGCGATTGAAAGCAACTCAAACGGCGAATTGCGCCTGATCTCGTCATGGCTACCTTATTACATTTTCTCCGGTCGCTGACGCTGACTTTGCTGAGCGGCTTCTTATTGTCGGTTGGCTGCTTGGGCTTGTTGCTGGGTAGCTTGATGCTGTTAAGCGGTTCGCCGGTGGCGGTTTGGTGCGCTCCGGTGTATGTTCGGGTGGATTGGTTGTTGACGGTATTTGGTGGGGGCGATCGCATCGAAGGCATTATCGCGATCGCACTGACCGTTAGTATTGTCACCGCTTTACTACACAGCTTCAGCTCTTACAAACGCAGCCAGCGCTCCACCTGGCACTTAGCCGTCTCTAGCTATAACGATAAGTAAAGCGCCTAGAGCAGTAGCCATAAATTGGTACGAATAGATCTGTGCTGTCAGCCTGTTTCTATAGATAGCCCTTAGAACCCCCTGAATTCTGCAAAAAAAACTATGCTAATAAACAGTGTTTTGCAAAAACAGTTCTAGGTGTTATGGGTTTTCGCCTTAGCCTTCCGGCATTCTCAGCATTTTTTTTGAGAAGTCAATTTCGACTGGGTGCTATTTTTTTAGCACTTTTACTAAGTCTAAATACCTTTACCTCACCGGTTTGGGCTAGAGGCATCAAAGCCAGCGAGCCTAATTCCATTCAGCCTTACCTAGATAGAGTCGCCGAAGCCGTCACCGAATTCACACTCGCTAACGGCATGAAATTTATCGTGTTAGAGCAGCACGAGGCTCCGGTCGTATCGGCAATGCTATATGCCAACGTCGGCGCTGCCAACGAAGAAGAGGGCAAAACCGGCGTCGCTCACTATCTAGAGCATTTGGCCTTTAAGGGCACCACTCGCATTGGCACAACTAACTACCCAGCCGAAAAGAAGGCATTAGATCAGTTAGACAAAGTATTTGACGAGCTACTGGCCGCAGAAACGGTGGATGACGAAGCCAAGCAGGCCGAACTCACTGCCCAGTTTGAAACCCTTCAAGCAGAAGCGGCTTCCTACGTTGAGCAAAACAAATTCGGCCAAATCATTGAGCAAGCCGGAGGCACGGGCCTGAACGCGACTACCTCCGCCGATGCTACCCGCTACTTTTACAATTTACCTTCTAATAAGCTAGAGCTGTGGTTCTCGCTAGAATCTGAGCGCTTTCTTGACCCAGTACTACGAGAATTTTACAAAGAAAAAGAAGTCATTTTAGAAGAGCGGCGGATGCGGGTAGATAACTCGCCCATCGGCCAAATGGTCGAGCGATTCAATGAAGTTTCTTTTATTGAGCATCCCTACCGCCGTCCGGTAATTGGCTACCAGGAGGATTTGCGCAAGGCTACCCGCGAAGACGTACAGGCGTTTTTTGACACTTACTATGGCCCCAGCAATTTAATTGCTGCCATTGTCGGTGACATCGATGCTGAGCAGGTAAAGACGCTAGCCGAAACCTACTTTGGCCGCTATCAGTCAAGAGCTGCGTCACCCGAGCTAGTGATTAGCGAGCCCAAACAAACTGAGCCTCGTTCCTTCACCTTGGAACTGGTTTCCGAGCCCTGGTATTTGGAAGGCTACCATCGTCCAAGCCTGAGCGATCCAGACAGCGTCGTCTATTCCATGATCGACAGCATTTTGATGGGAGGGCGCACCGCTCGCCTTTACAAATCATTAGTAGAAGCTCAGATCGCCCTAGATGTAGGCAGTGCAAACGGGTTTCCTGGCGACAAGCAATCTAACATAATGCTGCTGTATGGACTGACTGCGCCTGGTCATACAGTAGAAGAGTTAGCTGAAGGCATCGCGGCTGAGCTGCTTCGGTTACAGCAAGAACCGGTAGATACAAAGACGTTGGATCGCGTTAAAACGCAGGCGAGAGCGGGTCTACTGGGTCAATTAGATTCAAATAGTGGGATGGCCAGTCTGTTGACAGAATACGAGGCCAAAACGGGCGACTGGCGCAACGTTTTTGAAGAGCTTCAAGCGATTGAGGCCGTCACGGCTGATGATGTGCAGCGTGTCGCCAAGGCCGTATTTCGGCCAGAGAATCGCACGGTAGGCAAGCTGATTTCGGCAGGCGAGAATCCTGTGATTCAATCCCCTTTGCCAGGGACGACGCTACCCACAGAAGGTGAACCAGGAACCTCTCCTAAAGGCCCTACCCAACCGCCAGAACAGTCAGAACAGTCTACTGAGCCGACTGAAGTACCTGCTGGAGCCGCCGCTAACGACAGCAGCGCCCAAGTTACTCCTGTCCGTGGTCTTTGGTAGGGGCAAACAGTCATCGAACGTCCGAATTTATTCAGCGAGTTATTAAGGAAACCCATGAGCGTGATCTCACGGCGCATACGCAAACGTTTTTTTCCTCTGTTGTTCTTAGCTGCGGCTGCATTTTCTGTGCTGCTAGCGGTTGCCTGGCCAAACCCAGCCCAGGCAATAGAGGCGAAGCCTTACGAAGAGTTAGTATTTCCGGCTCTAGGCGATATCCAAATCCCTGAGTATGAACGCTACGAGCTAGACAATGGCCTAGTGGTGTACTTAATGGAAGATCATGACTTGCCATTAGTGAGCGGATCGGCAACCTTTCGTACGGGAGATTATTTGGTATCACCTGCGCAAGCGGGCCTGGCCGAAATCACCGGCGAGGCCATGCGACTGGGGGGTACGTTCAACCATCCGCCCAATGAGCTAAGTGAAATGCTGGAGCAGCGAGCGGCTTCTATAGAAACGGGCATTAGCGCAACGTCAGGTAGTGCGAGCTTCTCTAGTTTGAGCGAAGATTTGGGAGATGTTTTTGAGCTGTTTACTGACGTGATAGTGAATCCTGCTTTTGATGAGGAGCAGGTGGCATTGATCAAGAGCCGAACGGCGGGCGGGATTGCTCGCCGCAATGATTCGCCGGACGATATTGTCTCGCGTGAGTTTAGCAAGCTGATTTATGGAGATGAGAGTCCTTATGCCCGGATGGTAGAGTATGCAAATTTGGAGAATATTAGCCGTGATGATGTGGTGAACTTCTACCAGACGACGCTGATGCCCGAGAATACAATTTTGGGCGTTGTGGGCGATTTTGATCCTGATCAAGTGAAGGCGCTGATTGCGAGTAATTTAGGTGGCTGGGAAGGTGGAGATACGGCCAGCATTAGTGAGCCGCCGGAGGGTATGCAGCGTTCTGCCGGGTTGTTTGTGGTGAATCAGCCGCAGCTAACGCAAAGCTATATCAACATTGGCCATATTGGGGGCGAGCTAAGCAGTCCGTATCATGCGTCTATGGCGGTGCTGAATGAGGTGCTGAATGGGTTTGGCGGACGGCTGTTTAATGAGATTCGTTCGCGGCAAGGGTTGGCCTACAGCGTGTATGCGTTTTGGAGCCCGCGCTATAACTATAACGGTATGTTTATCGGGGGCGGGCAAACGCGGTCTGAGGCGACGGTGCCCTTCATAAAAGCTATGTATCAAGAGCTAGAAAAGGTTCGCAATGAGCCGATTTCTGAGCCTGAACTGGCGTTTGCGAAGGACTCAGTACTGAATAGCTTTGTGTTTAATTTTCAGACGCCAGGGCAAACATTGTCGCGGTTGATCCGCTACGAGTTTTACGGTTATCCGTCGGACTTTGTGTTTCAGTTTAGAGACCGTGTAGAGAGTGCGACGGCTGAAGAAGTGCTGGCAGCGGCGCAGGCAACGTTGATGCCAGAAAAGCTGGTGACGGTAGTTGTAGGGAATGTCGCTGAGATTAATCCGATGTTGGATTCGCTAGAAATGGACATCACGCCGCTTGATGTGACGATTCCGGCACCTATTGGCGTGTTGGGTGGTTGAGTTGGGTGGTTGAGTTGGCACCGACTGAGTGCGATTGAGGTTTGGATTGCTATCTTAACTACAGCCAAAGAACCCTCAAATGCGCTAGTTTGGGGGTTCTTTGACAATAGGGTTCCGCAATGACATCAACGCAGTCGCCTCGCCATAAGCACATTGTTTTGACCTCTCACCCCGGAAAATTTGGAGAACAGCCATTAGCGATTCAGTGGGGGCACCCTGATCCGATTCAGCGCGGGCCGATTATTGCTACTTTGGGGAACCGGACGCATCGCAATGCGATTGGGACACATTCTGGCGGCTATGCGGTGTATCGGGCGTTGGCGATCGCAAGTGGCAGCCTAGAGCGTGATCACCGCGCTGACCTGACCAATACTGCACCTACCGTTTCTATCGGCCCTCATCCAAGCTGGGCGATGCCCGATAAAATCGTTTCTCTCGATCCGTTTGGCACGCTCGATAATAATCTATTTGCCGAGCTGAGGGGGAAAGGCTACGACATTCGCCCCTCTATTGCCATTACGAAGGCGCATATCAATATTCCAGAGCTGCAAGAAGCTGTCTCGGCGGGCCGACTGGCTGTAGACGGCAAAATTATGAACCAAAAAGGAGAACTGGTCGTCACTAAAGCCGCAATCGAGCCGGTTTGGTATCTGCCAGGCATTGCCCAGCGGTTTGGCGTCAAAGAAAGTGACCTGCGCCGGACGCTGTTCGAGCAGACGGGCGGCATGTTCCCGGAGCTAGTGACGCGCTCTGACTTGCAGGTGTTTTTGCCGCCAATTGGCGGGCTGACGGTTTATATCTTGGGTGATGTGGAGGCGATCGCAGACCCCAATCGCCCCCTAGCCGTACGCATTCACGACGAGTGCAATGGTTCAGACGTATTTGGCTCAGATATTTGCACCTGTCGGCCCTATTTGGTACATGGCATTGAGGTCGCGGTAAAGACGGCGCAAGCGGGCGGGGTAGGGGTGATTATCTATGCGCGTAAAGAAGGCCGGGCTTTGGGCGAAGTGACGAAATTTTTGGTATATAACGCTCGCAAGCGACAGGAAGGGGGCGATCGCGCCGACACTTACTTTACGCGAACCGAATGCGTGGCTGGCGTTCAAGATATGCGCTTTCAAGAACTGATGCCGGATGTGATGCACTGGCTGGGAATGACTCGAATCGATCAGTTTGTGTCGATGAGCAACCTGAAATATGATGCGGTGGTTCAATCGGGCATTGAAATTGTAGAACGCATCTCAATTCCAGAAGATTTGATTCCGGCGGATGCTCAAGTTGAAATGAACGCGAAAAAGGCCGCTGGCTATTTTACTGAAGGTGAAGTGCCCGACGAGAGTGACTTGAGCCAAACGATCGGTCGGCAGTACGGGGACGTGGAATGACCATTGAGGGAACGCCAGGAAAACAGACTGAAGAACAGGCCGCGATCACCTATTTACGACAGCCACAAGCAATTCGCGATCGCGCCCAACAGCTATTTAACCTCTGCCAGGCCGATCAACTTGAACATTTTTCGTGCGATCTCGCCAAACTAGACGAAGTCGCTACCTACGTGGTGGAGACTACCCGGCAGTTTTATCCTGATTTTGACGTGCCCTTCCATAGCCGCTGGCGTCACTTTGATGTGGGCGGAGTACCGCGTTTGGCCAGGCTAAAGCGAGTATTACAAGGGGAGAATTCTTTGACGATGGCGCGATCGCAAATTGATCTGGTCATTGTCAGCGTTTTGCTAGATGCCGGTGCCGGTAGTCAATGGCGCTATCGAGACCTTTTGACCAATCAGCAATGGGGCAATCAGCAACAGATTTTACAGCGATCAGAAGGGCTGGCTGTGGCTAGTCTGCGCGCTTTTGAACAAGGACTATTTTCATCCGATCCAGCATCGCCCTATCAAGTCGATACGGATGGGCTCCAACAGCTCACCCAAGATGGCTTAGCGAAAGCCTTTCAAGTCAGCGCTGACAATCCACTCGTCGGGATTTCGGGGCGTTATGAGCTTTTACAGCAGTTGGGAGTCGCATTGGCGAGTCAGTGCGATCGCTTTGGTCAAAGCCCAGCGAGACCTAGCAATCTGTTGGATTATTGGATGCGCGAAGGCACTATTGAAGAGAAAAACAATACTTTAGATGCGGGCAAATTGCTCAGCGAAGTATTAGAGAGTTTTGGGTCAATCTGGCCGGGTCGAGTCAGTATTGCGCAAACTAATTTGGGCGACGTCTGGCCCCATCCGCACCTTTCAGATACTGCGCTAGGCGTCAATCTAGTCCCATTTCATAAACTCTCTCAATGGTTGACTTACTCGCTTGTAGAGCCGCTAACGACAGCGGGGATAACCGTGACAAATTTGAATGCGCTTACCGGCTTAGCTGAATATCGCAATGGTGGGCTCTGCGTTGATTTAGGATTGTTGGTACCCAAACATTCAGCCGTGACGCGCGAACCACATTTGCCGGGCTCGCCTGTCGTGGTAGAATGGCGGGCTTTGACGATTGTGATGTTGGATTTGATTGGCGATCGCGTCCGCCACTTGCTCAACAAATCACCAGAAGATCTCCCCCTCATCAAAGTACTAGAGGGTGGCACCTGGGCCGCCGGACGGCGAATTGCCAAGCACTTGCGGTCTACAGGTATGCCCCCAATTACGATTCAGAGCGACGGCACGGTTTTTTAATGAAATAGCTAATCAAACAACAAAAGCGTGAGGCTTTATGACAGACAACTTAACCACTCTGATCGAGCATCCTCTGATTCAGCACAAGCTAACGCTAATGCGGCAAAAAGATACTAGCACCGCCAAATTTCGCCAGCTTTTAGAAGAAATTAGCATGTTACTTGCTTACGAAGTTACGCGCAGTTTGCCGCTAGAAAAAGTCTCAATTGAAACTCCTTTTGCCCCGATGGCTGCCCCGATGCTGGCGGGGAAAAAACTGGTGCTGATTTCCATCATGCGCGCTGGGCAAGGCATTCTAGACGGTATGTTGCAGCTCATTCCGTCAGCTAGGGTCGGTCACATTGGCCTGTACCGAGACCCGAGAACGCTGGTTCCGGTTGAGTACTACTTTAAAGTGCCCAGTGATGTTCATGAGCGAGAAATGCTGATTGTTGACCCGATGATAGCGACCGGAAATTCTGCTATAGCCGCCGTTCACCGACTCAAAGAAACCCAGCCCCAATCAATCAAGTTTGTTTGCCTATTAGCTGCCCCGGAAGGCATCGCTAGCTTTCACGCCGAACATCCTGACGTACCAATTTTTACTGCCGCAATTGACGACAAACTAGACGAACATGGCTATATTTTGCCAGGGTTAGGGGATGCGGGCGATCGCATGTTCGGCACTCAGTAATGATTTAAGCCCAGCTATAACCTTTTAGTTGAGATCTGCCTGCTTTGAAATATCTCGATTTCGCTCGGCTGTTTTCGCTAGCTGCTGAGATTCTTCCAGGCTAGCTTCGGCAAACTCGTTGAGGCTCTCAGCCATTGCTTTTGCCGTTTTAGTGAGCTGTTTACCTCGGGTAAGCTTCTCATCGATAGAGGTAAAAGCAGCCTCAGCTTCGGCAAACAAAGCCTTGTACTCGTCAGGCGGATTGCTCAGCCAGTCATCAAACGTGGCCTCGCTACCTACGCCACTAATTTCTAAGTCTTTTGGTTCCTTCTGCGACAGTTGCTTGAGCCAGTTCAGCGCTTGCTGCCAAGAATCCTTGTAGCGCATATCCCACGCCTTTATTTCAGCATACTTTGCTTTGAGCTGCCGGGTCGTAGTGACCTTAGCAATGCGGTAGACCTCTGATTTTAAGGCTAGTAGCTTCATGAACTAAGGTGGATGGGTGGCCAAGATAAGGGGGAAGGCTTCTAGTTTGCCTGCCGAGTCTGAGCGTGAGTCGCTAACTAACGCCTAGTTTACTGAGCTTATCCGTAAGCCGTCGGTTAGATGCTTGTAGCGCTTCATTGCGTTTCGTGAGTTCGACAATCTTTTGCTGTTGCTGTTGGCTATAGCTTGCTAGCTCAGCAATCTGCTCTTTCTGCTCTGCTAAAATTTCTCTAGCTTCATCTCGCTCTTTGATGTACCGCTTGGTGTGTGCTAGCCTGCCGCCCAAGCTCATGTTGTTGTGAGCCAGCTCCTGCCTACGCTTCGAGACTTTGGTTAGATTTTTACGAACCTGAGCATGCTCTTTTTGCAGTTTTTCAAATTCTTCTAACAGCTCTGCGTAAGCTTTACTTTTCTCAGATTCAGCGCGAACGGCTTCGGCCTCCGCAGTGAGTACCAGAACTTGCTTTTGCAACTGCTTGATTTCTTGATCCTTGCCGAAAAGCGCCGTTTGCAATGCCCGTAAAATCTGGCGCAGTTTAGAGTACTCCTGGCTCATCTCGCGATAGCCTGCCTCGACGTCTGCAACCTGATTTCTTAAAACAGTGGCTCGCTTTTGCAGCACCCTAGCGGTGCATTCATATTTGATAATGGCGATAGTGCGATCGCGCTCCAGACCCGGCAGCGCCTTCACCGGCGAACTCTTCCACAGCTCATCGTAGTTAGTACAATCGTGCCTTAGCCTGAAGGTTTCAATGTGCCCAGGCGTTTCTAGCAGTTCTAGATTCTTAAATTCAACGCGGTCGTACCAATACTGAAACAAGTCTTTATTCGAGATGTTTTTAGTAGAAAGAGTCGTATCAGAATCCATGCTTAACGCTGGTGCTGGCAGAACCGCTGCCGTTCCTATTTGTCTAAAGGTATATCAGCTTTTGCTTTATCGTCGTGGCCAAAATCACCCACTTACTCAGCAGTCACAAGTCCCTCAGCTTCTAGCAACTCATCAGCAGGTCGCGCCGCACTAACCAAAGAAATCAATGGCCCCATTTGCTCTTGGCCGGTTAGGGCTAACTCACTGTGACAAAGAAAAACGCGCTCAGTTGTACGCCCAAGCAAATCGCGCAGCGTTCGCCCGAGCTGAGCTTCATTAGCTGCTTCCATTTCGACCAACGTCACCGGACGACCCGACCAGTTTTGTAAAAATATCGGTGCCCCAAACAGCTCGCCACTACCCATACCCCACAATGGCGATCCAGCATCTAGCCAAAACTGCCAGCGGTGAGCCAGGCGCTGAGCGCGATACTGATAAATCGTCGAGAGCGTAACACCCTGACGCTGAGGTGCTAATGGCTTTACCGGATAGGGATTGGCAGAAACGGTTCCTTTTTGCAAAAGCTGAATAAATCGTCCCACGTCGCTCAGCGGCTTATCAGAGGAGGCATCCATACCGGGTTCGGCTTTTTTACTATCTACCAGGCGCAAGCGATCTTCTACTTCCCAAAAGTACTGGGCGGTTTCCATCAGTTCGCGCAGGGTCGCAAGTTGGTCGTAGGGTAAATGATTACCTCGCCACAAAAAGTCTTGAATGATGCGATCAACAGAGACCACTGGGCTAAAAGTGAGGCGCTGCTGGCGAAGCTGCTTTTGGGCCGCTATCCATTTCAAGATGCGGTCGTAGGCAACTGCTGCCTGATGACCCAGACGATCCCAGCGGGCAAAGGTATCGGCTGGCAGCAAATGCGGATTTTCTATATCTGGCACAAAGCAGTTATCAGCGATTAACTCGGCGCGAACCGGATCGATAGAGACCAAATCAAACCAGGGGGCGGCGCTTTCATCGGCCTTGGCCCCGCCATAGCTAGAAGCAGACAGGCTAGAAAGGCTTTGACTGAGAACGACTAGCATCTCGGCTACGGCGTCTCGATCGACCAGGCGACCCAATCCCGGATAGATTAATGCCAATAGCGCTAGTAGCGATCGCACCATCGGCGAACTCACCAGGGGCCGCTGATCGTTCAAAGACTCAATCGCAATTCCCCGATTACTCAAAATTTCGATCAGACTATAGCGACCAATCGCGTCTAAGCCTGGGCCAATCACCGCAATTTCGCCAGGCTGTGCTTGACCGGTTTCAATGGCACGGGCGATCGCCTCCGCAGTCGTCCGCAGCATATGCCCTCGCGACGTTTCCTGAATTAACGCCATCGGCTGCGGCAGCTCCGGCATAGCTAACGGATCTTCTACCCAGTGAGCCACTCTCTCGCCGTACTTTGCCAGCGACGATTGCACCGGTAAATCTAGCTCGCGCACGTCGCAACGAGTCGAAAGAGGGAGTAGCGCATCGGGGTCAGCGCCCAAGCCTAGCCGTACTTTTCCCTGAGGATTAGAGGTAAATAGGCTTGGGCGTTCTGCTTCTAAAAAGACTGAGAATAGGGGAGCGGCGATCGCCGGATATTCATCCACATCATCTGCAAGCAGCCCGCTAAACCGGCTCAATAGCTGCGTCTGATACTGCGCCATTGGCAGCAAATGCCGCCAGTATAGGGTGCTCATAATGCCGTAGGTCAGCAATCCACGCTGTAAGCACCAATTTTGCCAATGCACCAGCGCTTCCCCAACAGTTTCCCACAGGGCAGCAGTCGCCAGCGCACCAGGCATCCCCTGCTTGAGTCTGTCTGAAATATCTTCGATCGGCACACGGCCCTGAGAGGCTAGCTGCAAAAAATCCAAGCTGCGGCGTACCATCCGAGTTTCTCGCCAGCCCTCGACCGCCATTTCGCCACTGTCTAAGCGCGATCGCCATAGCTGCGTTGCCAGCGCCTGTTCGTTCTCGGGCCGTAGCTTTAGCGGAAACTGCGCCTGCAAGTTTAGCTGCTGCACCAGCAAGGGCCAAAATAAAATGACCTCGTCTTGAATGAAGCCAGCGGGCGTAGTGGTGAGGGTGGCGACGCGATCGCCCAACCGCTCACCAAGCCGGTTAGCTAACAGCATACGATTGTCACCATTCGCCGCAAACGCCAGCAAAGGTTGACGCGGCTCGGCTCCTGTCTCGCTAGCAAAGTCAATGAGCTGCCAGGTCTTACCACTACGGGTCGGGCCCGATACCCACAGAGCTGTCATGAAAATACGCCTGATCCGACACAATACACCTGCACTATAGCGCTGGTCACTTAAACAAAAACACTCAAACAAAAAAGGATCCACATGGAGGCGGATCCTTTTCAGGTGAGCATTCGGCTGATTGTTTAGAGGAGAGTCTATCCATAAAAAGCCGGATAAAAGCTTGCTCAACGCTGTGCGAAACAGAAAGTTGGCTGCCGACCTAAGAAACAGCAGCAGCAACGGCGAACAAACCAACTACCAAGCTAGCAGCCAAGCTGCCCAAAATAATGTAGTTCCGCTTTTCGGTACCCGTTGGGGGCTCAGATTCATACATCTTTGGCTCAACGGCAAAGTTATTCATCAAGCCCGTTTCATCTTCTGTGTAGCGCATAATATTAAGTTCTCGTCGTCTTTATATTAAGTAATATAACAAACAATTGCAGGTTTTTCCAGTGGTCACTCTCATGATCTGCCTTAAGAGCGAAATATTTAGTAATGTTTGTCAGCTCGTAATCGTGCCCGTCAGAGGAGAGCTGGCGCTGGCATAGTCTTTTACGGGAATTCGTCCGGCATGGTAGGCCATCCTCCCTGCCTGGGTGGCCATTCCCATCGCTTGGCCCATTGCGACGGGGTCTTTGGCAAGGGCGATCGCGCTATTCACCAGCAGCGCATCTGCTCCCAACTCCATCGCCAACGCCGCTTCACTAGGCGTCCCTATCCCCGCATCTACCACCACGGGCACCTTGGCATTTTCAATAATAATCCGAATATTCGCCGCATTCTGAATGCCTTGCCCTGACCCAATCGGCGAGCCTAGAGGCATCACCGTCGCGCAGCCGACTTCTTCCAACCGCTTCGCCAATAGCGGATCGGCATTGATGTAGGGCAGTACCGCGAACCCTTCCTTCACTAGCTGCTCCGCCGCCTTCAGCGTACCGATGGGGTCAGGCAGTAAATATTTTGCATCTGGAATCACCTCCAGCTTGACAAAGTTATTGTCCGCTTGCCCTAACAGTTTAGCCATTTCTCGGCCAAGCCTTGCCACCCGGATGGCCTCTTCAGCATCTTTACAACCCGCCGTATTCGGCAGCATCCATATTTTTTGCCAGTCAATGGCTTCCGCTAAACCCTCATGCCCTGGCGCGTTGGTTTGCACTCGCCGCACTGCCACAGTGACGATTTCACTGCCACTGGCCGCGAAGCTTTGGCGCATGGTTTCCAGGCTGTTGAATTTTCCGGTGCCGGTCATCAGCCGAGAGCGGAAGGGCTTGCCCGCAATCATGAGGGTGTCAGAGTCGAGAAATTTGTTGGCAGCGGGGCGAGGGGAATCGAGAAGTTGCATAGAGGAAGCCGGGCGAGGGGAAGCAGGGGTCTGGTGAAAGCGCTGATAGCTAAAAGCGCAGAGGAGCGAGTTAGTTTTGCCGAGATCGGTTTTTTGGATGTGAGCGGTGATGAGCTTGGCGGTGATGGGGGCCAGCAAAATGCCGTTGCGGTGGTGGCCGGTTGCTAAGGTCAGATTCTGGCAGGGGCCGCTGCCCAAAACCGGCAATTCGTCTGGCGCAGTAGGCCGAAAGCCCCACCAGTGGTCTTCTATGAGGAAGTTTTGTAGGGTGGGATAAAGCTCGATAGCTGCGTTGAGGAGCTTGGCTATGCCAGCGGAGGTGTTGCCGGGTGTAAAGCCAATGTCTTCGACGGTAGCGCCAACAATAATTCGGCCATCACGGCGGGGCACGATGTAAACCTTTTCGCCAAACAGCACTCGCCGTAAAGGTTGAGTTTGCGCGTAGCCTGGCGGTACCCGCAGCGATAGCATTTGTCCTTTGCGAGCGGTAATCGGAATGGGCAATAGGTCTGCCGACCAAGCACCGGTCGCTAAAACGTAATGGTCTGCCTGCTTTTCGCCAGCGGAAGTGCGCAAGCCAATAATTTTTTGCTGACGCTGGATTAAACCTTCGACCTCGACACCCGCTTGAATGTTGACGCCTGATTCTTGCACAGCCAGTCTTAGCGCCTTCATTAAAGCGCGGTTGTCTACCTGTGCGTCTGCTGGGTAAAAATGAGCACCCACAACTTTGGAGGTAAGGCCACTCTGATAAAGATGAGCTGTTTCAGCACTTAGGCTGTTTTGCCTGTCGGCACCAGGTGTCAGGTAGGGAGCCAGAATTCCGCAAGGCCAGTAGCCGGTGTCAATACCGGTTAAATCTTCTAGCTTGCTGATCCAATGGGGGTACAGCTCAAGACTTTGCTGACACAAGTTAGCCATTGGGCCGGGCTCAATTTGCTCGGCGCTAGGGGCTAACATGCCTGCGGCGGCGTGACCCGCTGCTGCCGAAAAGTCTCGATCTAATAGGGTGACGCTGCTACCGTTTTGCTGTAATTCTAGTGCGATCGCCAACCCTATAACGCCGCCACCTACGATTAATACGTCCGAGCGACCCATCGTTGCCATAGTTGAAACAGACTCTTTATCGAACTCTTTACCATAGTGCCGGATTTAATCGGTGTCACCATAGCGCCGGAACGGCAGGTGATACAGGCGTCGCTGGAGAGCTAGGAGTGGTGTCTGGAGACACCGGACTTTCGGGCTGAGTCACGACTCTGGTATCGCTTCGGGCAGCTACGCCTTCAGCCGCCGGAATCACGTTGACTTGAGTACCCACTACGGCAGCGTCTTCTTCTACTCTTTTTTGCCTTTGAATGTAAGTACCTGCTTCTTCTACAGGAGAGAGAATAGCTTCTGTGCCATCGGCCTGGCTAACGATTTGACCGTTTGAGTTTTGGTCGCTTAAGTTCTGGCCGTTGCTGCTGACAAAATCGCCCTCAGCACTGCCATCAACAGACTCAATGCGATCGGCGGCTAAGCTGTCGTTAGCCGTTGATTGGGTTAGCCAGTTAATGGCTCGGTTGACCCCAAATATCGCCATCATGGCAATCCCTAAAATGATGCCAGTCAGCTTGTATTTAGTATCAATCATTGGTTTTAACCCTCACATCACCGTTGCTCAAATCCGTCTCGATCATCCACCACATCCAGGCGATCGCCACTTAAATTCTGCAATCATTTTCTGTGATCAATTTAGCACTAACCCTAGTAAATAGACTCACCTTGGCGGCATGACCCGCCCGTTCCTCTTCCTATGTCAGTTTCTGTACAGGATTAATTTGCCCAGGGGCTGTACATCCTTAGAATCGAATAATGTCAAGATGGCATTATCTTAAGCTTAAAAGCCAGCCGTCTGTAATTTAACGCTATGCAACTTTGGACTTGGCATCAGGCTGATCAGCCTTTTCTAACTTGTGCTCTACTGCCCCAGCCTCACGGATTTTTTACCAAGCATTTTTACCCAGCAGCACCCGAAGAGCTGGTACGGGCGATCGCCAATGCTAACACCCAAGTTTACCGGGTAAAGCAGGTTCATAGCGGCGATGTGCTGCTGACAGATAGCCCTCAGGTACCGCTTCCCCTCGCTGATGGCATGGTGACGCAGCAGCCAAATCAATCGGTATGGGCCTGTTCGGCTGACTGCACGCCTGCTTTGATCGCTGATGTCAAAACTGGGCAGGTGGCGGCTGTTCATGCTGGCTGGCGAGGCACCGCCAAGCAGATAGTGCCCGCCGCTGTGAATCGATTGCGATCGCAAGGCTCTCAGCTACCCAATATCCGTATCGCGCTAGGCCCCGCTATCGATGGTCAAGTGTATCAGGTTGGCCCAGACGTTGCCTCTGAGGTGGGTGCTACGGTAGCCCCAACAATTGACGGTGAAAAACTGGCCGAAAAAGCGCTGCTCGATCACTTGTTGACTATCAAAAACCCGCCCCTGCTTAGCGATCGCGACCCCGATCGGGTGCGCCTGGATGTGAGACGGATTAATCAGATGCAGCTACTGGCAATGGGATTAGAGTTAGCACAGATTGCGATCGCACCCCACTGCACCTACCAGGAGCCCGAGAACTTCTTCTCCTACCGCCGCACCCACGAAAAAAAAGTCCAGTGGGCAGGCATTGTTAGCATCTAAACCTTGTCATCAGCGGGCGGCGGACTGCCGAACACCGGCGTCAAGAAGGCCACAATCACACCAATCACAAAACCCGCTACGTTCCGCAGCACCGGTAGCAGCTCGGGCGTGCGCGTCACCACCGGCCCCAACCCAAAGGCAATAAACAAAATGCCCCACAGCGGTGAAAACAGCAGTGCCCACTGCCAGGCAATGCCGTCTCCCTGCCGACGAGGCTGCGCCGCAAATCCGCAGATTACCCCGCCCAAAATAGACGTAATCAATGTCAAAATCCACTGCTCACGCGGCAAGCCAGGTACCACCGCACAGCCGCCTCTTTCCAGGCAAGTCTCTAAAGCCTTAATCGCGCCGAGCACCGATCCGTCTTCGCCGTTGTCACGGACATAAAACTGATTGCCAAAGCGCGTCTGTAGCTCAATCCAAAAGGTGCGAGGCAGCAGCGGATATAGCTGATCGCCCACGCTAAAGTTGAGCAGGTTTCCGCCCCGAGGGTCGGCCACGAGCATAATACTTTTGTCATTCAGGCCCCAAAAATCTTTCACGGCGCGGCCAGGCGTCCTGTCGAACTGTGTCAGCACCCTCAGCTTCCAGCCTGTTTCAGCTTCAAAGGCCGGTAGCCGCTCGTTTAAATATTCTTCTTGGGCATCGTTTAAAATGCGCGCCAGATCGATCACGACGGTAGGCTCGTCAGGCAATAGATCAGGGTTATTAACCGCTTGGGCAGGGGGCATAGGCGACCACAGCAGCAGCAGCATAGCGCCCACCAAGACGCACTTCAGTGCCCACCTTGACGCGCACTGGAAGGCCCCTGGAATCGAATCTTTTTTGTGGAGCCGAACGATTCTCCGGCAAAAAGGCTTGATGCTGGCCTGTCCGGACGGGATTCTACCGGAGATCGTTTTAAGAGAGGGTTGAAAAAGCATTAGGTAAGCTGTCAGCTCCTGAGGGCCTAAACGGTGAGTAGCGATCTTATGGTCTGTTTATGATTGAGTTTGTTTACACTTGTTTACTTAATTTTAAGATATCACTCGCCCAGGAGAAAGCAATTATTCAAGCTTACGGTTGAGCGCAATTGTATTATTCAACCCGATCAGCCTCTTTAGAGACTGATATCACTGGCTTATCGACAGTCGAGTCTGGTGTGGGCGGTGCTTGTAGGGGCCGATTTTGGACTGGCAAATTCTGAGAAAGCGGCGGGCGACGAGTTGGCGGACGGCGACGACGGCGCGGCGGGCCCGCCATCACTCGCCAGGCAGCAGTGGCGCCAGCAAATAAGCTACGAGTCGTCAGTTGGGCTTTGTGGGCCTGAACTTTGGCTTCTGCTAGACCCTGGTCAACCTGCTGCACAACGCTGCGGGCACTTTGCATACTGCCACTGACCTCGTCGGTTAGCCCTGACAGTTCCTGGCTGGTCAACCGTAAGTCTCGTAGGGTCGTGGGCAGTTCTTGATTAAGCGTATCCAGTAGCTTTTCGGCGCTCCTGGCCGCACGAGCCAGCTCTTGCAGAGTAAGAATTGCCACCGTTAGCAGCGCCATCAGGCTGATCGCCACCAGCAAAATAGAAATTCCCAGCCAGAAAAAAGGGGTGTTCACAAATTTTCCGTCAGTTTATTCGTCTTGAACCGCTGAATCGACGCTATCGACTGAGCTATACGCCTCATATTCTTTATCCCATTCTCGGCGGCTAGCGGCCTGTCCGGCGGCGACGGCTTCGCGCAACCGCCCCAGGGTTTGATCCCAATTGCTCAGGGTCGTATCCGAAAGTCGATCGGCTTGAAACTGAATGCTGGTGGCTAAATCTTCGGCGAGTTCGGGCAGCGCGTCAGCCGACTTTTTCAAGATTTTGCGAGTTTCTTGACCCGTGCGAGGAGCCGCTAGAATGCCTGCGATCGCTCCCATCGCCGCCCCAATAATCACACCGCCCAAAAAACCATCTGATCTGTGATCTGCCATGACGCTAAACCCGTTCCTAAAGTTTTAAAAATTAGTTTTAAGTAATCCTACTCGGCCCCAAAAAAGCCGTACGGAATATCCGAATTTTAGTAGCTCTCTGCATAAATACCTACCCCAGCGCCTATCTCTCAGGCTACATTTCAGGGGCGCTGCCGCCTGGAACCGCCACGTCTTCGGTATCGTTGAACGCTGCGCAGCAGTAGCAGCGCTCGAATGCCCTGCTGAATTTGCTGCGATCGCCGCTGCCACAGGGCCACCATTAATCGCGTCTGGGCAATGTGCGATCGCCCCAGCACCAGCGCATAGCCCGCTTCCTTTGGCATTAGCTCAATATTTTGCAGCCAGGCCGTCAACTGCGCCAGCTCACAGCGCCACTGCCAGAGCCTGTAAGCTAGCCAAAGCACCCCTCCGGCCAGCAGACAGTTCAAACTAATCACGCTCATCACCCGCTCATCTCTCCTGGTTGCCTGTTTTTTGTCTATTCTCCATAGCTCATCACCAATGGCGCAAGCCCTAACGCCTCCGGCGGGCGAGCCATCACCTCAAAAAAAGCAATCACCTCTTTTAGCGTGGGGCGACCGCGCTTAGTCCCCGTCGCCCCCGTCGCAATAATGCATCCACAGCAATGGTGATTTTGAGCGCTCTCCTTGGCCCATTTCTCTAGGCTGTGATGGTCGGCAGGGTCGCTGGTTTCATATTCATTAAACAAATGCAGCGAGCCCTGTAGCGTTTGCAGCAGGCCAACCTGAAAAATCTGGCCGCTGAGCGGATCGCTGCCTGAATTAAAGCAAATAGAGCGGACTCCGCCCTCCTGCTGAAGTCGTCTCACCAGTTGCTGAGCTTTGGGCCGGGTAGTTTGAATCGTCAGCACGGGCCAAAGCGACCTGGCGCTCGGTAATCGCTCGGGCAATGTCAAAAACGACTGGTAGTAAATGCGAGGGGTTTCCCTCAGCGGAGCGACCTGTTTATCGGCGTAGCTTCCTAACATGATCAAAGAGCCTTCTGGCACGCTGTCATCTATCAGCGGAGCCAAGTCAGTATCTGACGCTTCTAAAGGCTCAATCGCGCTGTTGGTCTCTTCTAAAAAAGCCGATGAGACTTCGGGCACGGTTGATATTTTGACCGTGAGTATGTCTGCTGTCTCAGTTGCGGTGATGGCTTCGATTGTTTCGGCTGCTAAGCGGTTGGCAGAGCCTTTAACCGGATTGGGAATGCGGAAACGGCTGGTCAGCGGCTTTAGGGCAAAATCTTCTGCCCCAATGTCGTGCTTTTTAAAGAATCGGTGGAGGGCCTCTAAGGCCACAATCAAACTGACGGCTTCTTCCTCAGCAAGCTGCGATCGCAACCCCTCCAAAGGATGCAAGCTGCCAAACTCGTACTCTACCGCCCCATCTGTCACCAAATGCATCGGCGCAAAGGACAGCGCAGTTGGTGCAGCGCTATCGGCATCGACCGGATTGAAATTAATAAACAAACAGTTTTGCTCTAAAAATGCCTGCTGCATCCCATCTGAAAAATCTTCACTGTTGAGCAGCTTGTGACGGAACTGCCGTAAAGACTCCAAATCTCGGTAGAATAACAGGCCATATTCCATGCCCGCCAGCCCCAGCACAGACAAATACAGCGTCTCTACTTCCCAGCAATTAAGCTCGATAGCTAAAATTTCTTGCTCACTGAAGGCGTTCCAGGGTGCATCCTGCCAAAGCAGTTCTGCTTTAGCCAGCAAAGGTTTCTCAAACGCGGCTGGTAGCTTAATTTGGGGAACGTCTGGGGTCTGAAGCTTTTGAAAAACCTCATCCAGAATCGGCAGCGCGGGCGCATGTTCTACTGGAATATCGAGATCTTGCAAGGCTCCTCGTAAAAAGAACTGAATTTCGCGATCGCACACCACCACCTTCCTGGGCCGAGCGGGTTCTACCCCCCCTTGAGGCGCTTCGATCGCCTGCAACAGGGCGCGGACAATCGCCTCATGCCCTGTTTCTTCGGGTACCACGCTCAGCCCTCGCACGACCCCCTGCAAACTATCCACCCAAATAATGCAGTCTCCCTGAGACCCTTTATGCTGGGATCCCTTACTCTGAGACCCTTTAGAGGAGGCTTCCGAGCCAGGTGAGATGCCATGACTAGCCGCATAGTTGGCCGCTGTTAGCGGACGGCGATCGCACTCCCAAACACTGGTTAACCGGGGTAGCTGGCTCAGACGACGACAGGTGAATGGACTCAGTTGGTGCATTGAGACAGTGCGCGAGTGGAACAGTGCGCGAATGATAGGACGCCGTAATTTGAGTTCTCAAAACCTAAGGATTTATGCCTAAGCCTTCAGAACTTAAGCTTCTATTCTATATATTTAGCACTCCCTAGCGAGCGATTCCTTCTCTTTGAGCGACTGTTGTCTCTTTGCAGGCTGTTGATTGGACATCTAGCAGCCTGCAAAGACCGATGCGCTAAACTAAAATGACTCACCAGCTCCTTTGCAAATACTTATGACTCAGGCTATTACTCCGACTGAATCCATCGGCTCCGACTCTATCAGTACGCAATCCATCAGCCCGACCGACAGGGGCATCTTGATGTCCGAGGCGGCCCTTACGCATGTGATGGCGCTACGCGAAAAGCAGGGCAGCGACTTGTGCTTGCGCGTAGGCGTCCGTCAGGGCGGTTGTTCGGGCATGTCTTACATGATGGATTTTGAAGACGTTTCTAACGTGGGCGAACATGACGAAGTTTATGATTATGACGGCTTTAAAGTTGTGTGCGATCGCAAAAGCCTGCTATATCTATACGGCCTCATGCTCGACTATAGCGACGCCCTGATTGGCGGCGGCTTTCAGTTCACTAACCCCAACGCCAATCAGACCTGTGGCTGCGGCAAATCTTTTGGCACATAAGACGATTTTCTGTTAACTATTCACTCAAACATGCAAACCCTAGAAACTCAGTTTGATGAGGGCATTGCCCGCTACAAAGCGGGTGAGTCTGCGGAGTCTTTACTCCCTACCTTTAAAGAAATCTGCCTGCACGCACCCAAGAACAGCGCGGCCCAAACCTGCTTATCTTGGCTGTACCTACTAGCGGATAAACCCAACGCTGCCTGTAAGGCTGCTCAGCGGGCTGTAAAGCTTGCCCCTAAAGATCCTCAAGCTCGCGTGAACCTGGCGATCGCCCTGCTTGAAACCGGCAAAAGCGGCGTCAGAGAGCAGGTTGAAGAGGTCTCCCCGGTGCTAGCTGCGGTCGATGAGCTTAAAGCTGAAATACAAGAAAATCTTGAAGAAGGGTTAAGAAGAAAGCCAGATTGGAAAAGCCTGAAGCGGGTTCAAAAGTGGCTCTTTGAAGGCTAGAGCACCTACCACGAGAAGAGAAGAGGCATACAGCAGCAGTTTCAGCTAATGAGTGAGCTTTATTTAACTTAGTAAACTATTGAAACGAAAATCATGAAAAGGCGCTGGGGATCAAGCTAGTTTGCGATCCCCATTGCCTTTCTCAATGTCTTGGTAAACCCGTGTTTGAGCCCTTCGACCGCCTGTTTTTCTGCCGCAAAAGCATGGCTGAACGTTTGCAACGATAACTTAATGAGCGATCCCCGATGTGACTGATAAGCTTGTATAAAGCGTTCAACAAGCCTTGTTGAGGCACTCGCTAAAACATTGGACATTTGAACGTCGATGTTTGCTTGCTACTTACAAACTTTAGGACACACTTTAGGAGCCACCTATTATGAACCGTCAATCTGTTGGGATTAGACCAGAAACAAGAAACCATAAAGGCTTTTTTATTCAGAACGCGGACTATACTCTCGTTGAAATTGATAAGTCTGGTTGGGCCTTAATTTGCGTTGACGATGCGGTATGCCACTATGTGGATCCCGATAATCTACTTGGTGCGAAGGCCAACTCGACTGAAGCTATGTAAGTCTTCTGGCCTTTTGGATGAAAGGTCTCAATCCAATGTTTAATTTAGTGAAATGGCTACTTCCCTACGAAGCGGCCATTTCTTCGTTTAAAGTCTAATTCGTCTAAAGTCTAATAACGCTCATTTTTTTGCCCACTATGAAAGATCGCTTGCTTGGCGGATTGAATACTTTGTTGATGGTCAATCTGTTTTTCGTTTTGTTTTGCTTCGGCTGGTTTGCGATCGCCCTGATTGGCCGCTCTACCCACGTCAACCTCGGCTTTGACCTGTGGTACAGCCTTTGGGATCCGCTGATCATGCCAGCTATTGGCATTTTGATGGCAGGAGCCCTCGTCAGCGGCATCTCTAGCTGGGTCAGCCAAAAGTTCATCAAAAAAGAATCCTAGCCAGCGGCCCCCGATCGCCTACCCGCTTCACCAGCTACCTCGAGTGCGCTCATACCAGCGCACCAGCACTCGTGCTAGACGCTTGGGATCGTGGCGGACGGTGATGTTTTCTTCACTCATGACGTTGGCAATTACCAGCCGTCGGCCTGAGTCAACAATCGCCTTGCGATCGAGCATTACCGGCGTCGAGCCTTCCTTCAAGTAGCGATCAATCGCCGCTTCAGACGGCATTTTCTTTTGTACCAGCACCGCATCAAATAGATACTTGCCACAGGCTCGATCAATTGCCTGAACATGGTCAGAAACCGTGTAGCCCTGGGTTTCGCCTGGTTCGGTCATAATGTTGCAAATGTAAATGCGGGGCACCTTACGAGCGGCGATCGCATCCACCAATTCAGGTACTAGCAGGTTTGGAATAATGCTGGTGTACAAACTGCCAGGGCCAACCACAATGTAATCAGCTCCGTTGATCGCTTCTACCGCCTGAGGCAGTGCGGGCGGTGCAAACGGAATACAGCCAATCTCATGAATGCTGCCCTTTGCCTTCGTGATGTTAGATTCGCCTTCAATCCGGCGACCGTCGCTGAGGGTGGCCCACAGGCTGACGTCACTGAGCGTAGAGGGTAATACGCGGCCTCTGATAGCGAGCACCTGAGAGCTGGCGGCGATCGCCCGCTCCCAATCCCCCGTAATTTCATTCATCGCCGACAAAAACAAATTGCCAAAGCTGTGACCGCTCAATCCCGTACCGGCCTCGAAGCGATACTGAAACAGCTCCGTCAGCAGCTTTTCCTCATCTGCCAGCGCCGTCAGACAGTTGCGAATGTCCCCCGGTGGAATGCCCCCCATTTCTCGCCGCAGCCGCCCTGACGAGCCCCCATCATCCGCCACGGTCACAATCGCTGTAATATTCGCGCTGTAATGCTTCAGCCCCCTTAGCAGCGTCGATAGCCCAGTACCGCCGCCAATTACCACAATTCGTGGCCCCCGGTGCAGCCTGCGGTGGGTTGCGATCGCATCCCACAAATTATCCTCACCGTTGGCAGGCAGCAAAACTTCGGTAATCGCGCCCAAAGTTCGGGTTTGCCCCCAAATAATGAACAGCACCCCGCCCGCGACGGCCAAAGGCCCACTAACATAGCTGGGCACCAGGCGCGTAATCCAATTCAGCAAATTGCCAACAAACTTCACCGTATAAAAAACTGGTGTCAGCTTCAGCCACACCATGATTCCTAGCCCAACCGCGAGGATGCCTAACGTACTCAAAAACATCCAGCGCTTCACCAGTAGACCTGGCCTCAGCCATCTCATCCAGCGCTTAGGCGTGGTATATAACTTGTGACGATTTGGGCGCATAGCAACAGATGGGGATCACGCATTAGGGTTATACAGCAAAAAGGCCAATGGTAGCGATAGTTTTCACGGCGCTCTCATCTTACCCGCGCATTCTTATCAGTAAGATAGAAAGGCTATCAGTAAGATAGAAAGGCAGACAACAGGCGCACAGCACCTGATCTCAGATTTTCATGGATAACCCTAACGTTTCTCCATTTGGCCTACATGCTCAATCGCCGCCTGAACCACGCGCTGAAATGCCCTGTGGCTCTCAGCCACTGGTAGAGTTGAAAGGCATCTCTATGCAGTTTGGCGATAACCCGGTGCTCAAGAGTATTGACTTCACCCTAGAAGCAGGTGAGGCGATCGCCATCATTGGGCCGTCAGGCACAGGTAAATCTACTATTTTGCGAATTATTGCTGGGTTGCTAGCGCCAGACGCAGGCGAGATTTGGATCGGCGGCAAAAAGCGGATTGGGCTGATAGAAGATTCGCCCGACCCATTAGGGGTAGGTATGGTGTTTCAGCAAGCGGCTTTGTTTGACTCGCTCACCGTGGCAGAGAACGTGGGCTTTCTGCTGTACCAACATTCCCGGCTTGGCAACCGCGAAATTAAAGAGCTAGTGGTCGAAGCGCTGGCGATGGTGGGGCTGCCTGACATCTCCGATCAATATCCAGCCGAGCTGTCGGGGGGTATGCGCAAGCGGGTCAGCTTTGCTCGCGCGGTCATGTCCAATCCCCATAATCCTACTGATCGACCTAGCCTTTTGCTGTACGATGAGCCGACGGCTGGCCTTGACCCAATTGCATCTACCGTGATTGAAGATCTCATTCGCGGCGTTCACAAGGGTCAAGCCTGTAGCTCTTATCTGATTGTGACCCACCAAGAGAGCACCATCCGTCGCACTGCGGATCGGGTGGTTTTTCTCCACAATGGCCATGTGCAGTGGACGGGTAGCGTCAATGAAATTGACTCAACTGACAATCCGTTTGTGCGTCAATTCTTTAGCGCCGAAGTAGAAGGGCCAATTCATGTGGCGGGATAAAGTCAAACTTTAGGAAATTCATGCGGGCACGAACGATTCGAGAAGGTTCTGTGGGACTGCTGATCTTACTGGGGATCGGTTTGTTTGTAGGGTTGCTGCTGTGGTTGCGCGGCTTCAACCCGACCAATCGGCCCTACCGATTAGTAGCTGAGTTTGAAGATACTATGGGCGTTCAGCTCGGTACGGCAGTGCTGTATCGCGGCGTGTCGGTCGGTCGAGTAGTGTCTATCAAGCCACTGTCTAACTCTGTCGAGGTGGGAATAGAAATTACGCAAAAAGAGTTGCGGATTCCTGATGAAGTCCAGGTCGAAACGGTAGAGTCTGGTCTGATTGGAGAGGTTTCGATTGAAATTACCCCTTTGGCTGAGCTATCGGCGGGTGCAGTTGAGCTAAGCCCATCGGGGAAAGACTGTGACAGCAGCGTGATTTTGTGCGATGGCGATCGCCTCACTGGGGTCGCTGGCCCTAGCTTTGAAAGCCTGCTGCGCTCATCTACCGAAGTCGCCGAGCTGCTGGCCGATCCTGAGTTAGTGGCCCAGCTCAAGTCAGTGTTAGAGACGGCGTCGCAGACCACAGCAGAAGCAGGCAAGCTCGCTCAAGAAGCTACCTTACTCACCCAAATTGCCCAGGCCGAGATTGTACCTTTGTCGGCTTCGGCCCAAGCTGCTACCGAGTCGGCAACTGCTACCGCTAAAGATATTCAAGGAGCCGTTCAGCAGTTTTCTTTGACTGCCACAGACATCGATGGCTTAATTGGCGAAAATCGCGGCGTTTTGGTCGATACGCTGGGCAATGTGCGGGCAGCTAGCTTGCAGTTGCGCAATGCTGCCGATGTCCTTGGGCCAACGCTTCAAAGCGGTGAACTCGTCGGTGATTTAGAAGTTCTGGTGGGGAATGCCTCAGCGGCTTCTGAAGATTTACAGGCGATTACGGCTTCGCTGAATACGCCTGCTAACTTGGTATTGCTTCAACAGACGCTAGAATCAGCCCGCGATGCCCTCGCCAGTGCCCAAAAAGTGATGGCTGATGTCGATGAAATCACTGGCGATCCAGCCGTTCGCAATCAGCTTCGTAATTTGATTAATGGGCTGGGCGATTTGGTGTCATCGACTCAGACGCTAGAACAGCAATCGGCTGTCGCCCGTGTTTTAGTGCCGCTTAGTGGGCCGGGGCAAGCCACTGCCTCAAACGAGCAGAACCCAGTCATCCTCGAGCCGACAGGGTCATCACAACTTCGGCCTGTCTTAGTTTTTGATGGAGAGCGCTACATTCTCAGGCAGGAAGACAGGCTAGCGGAACGCCGCGCTGATAGATCGGCCAAAAATCAAACTGCGGAGCGTAAACTAAAAAGAAATAGCACCCCATAAAAATGACGCCGGTTCGATGAGAGCGCCCTAGCGACTTCTATCACAAGAAGAGTCGCGGTCGTACCTACTTTTCCGGGAACATTGAAGGCACTCGCTTTTGTTCGTGTCTTTGCCTTGTTTTCACAGGGTTTGTTTAGGGTGACTTACTCTCCGCTTTTATCAGCAGCGCAATCAAACCAATCAGCGTCGCCCAGTTTGATGTTGGATACTTTGCTCAGCCGTATCGGCTGCTTGCTGCACTGTCCAACCGATACGCTACGACTGTGGCCGCAGGTGCTGGCAGTGCTAGGCGACGAGCTAGCCTGCTCGGCTACACAGCTTGTCTTGCCGCCGTCTGCTCAGGCGATCACAGGGGCGGCATACGGTTGGGGGACAATTTGCCCCTTACCCGCAGATACAATGGCCCGGCTGCAAAAGCATTTCAACCTCAACACCCAGTCAGAGATGCAGCTATTGTGGCAGCAGGCGACTGATTTACAAGCGCAGCTAGCGGCACTCGTGGCCGATGGGTGCTTTCATTTAGGCGGCACTCAACTTTACAACGGCAATCGGTGGCCTGCTCAGTTGACTGAAATATTTGGCGAGGGTCGCGGTCGCCATCTGGCGCTGCTGCCACTGCGTAAAGAGGGGCATGAGCCAAATGAGCATGACGCGATGGGCCTGTTGGCATTGCTGCGATCGCCCCACCATCCCCCCTGGTCTGAGGCTGACGTCCGACTAATAGAAGCCGCTGGCAGCCAGATTTATCTGGCCTTGAGGCGATCGCTCCTCGACCAGGCAACCCGCACCCGCAGCGCTTGCGATCAGCTCACTCAACTGCCCGATCGCTTTTTGTTCAATCAGCAAATGGTGCATGCCCTCGCTCGGGCCGCCCAGAAAGACACGATGTTGGGCGTCGCCTTTTTAGATTTGGATCGCTTTAAGAACATCAACGATACATTGGGCCACGAGGCCGGAGACTGTTTGCTACAGCAAGTGGCTAGCCGCCTCAAAGGCTGTCTCAGGGGCTATGACGTCGTCGCCCGGTGGGGCGGCGATGAGTTTACGCTGCTGTTGGATTGCTTGCGATCGCCCGAAGACATTTCCAGCATTTCTGAACGAATTTTACAGCGGCTATCGGCCCCTTTTCAGGTACAGGGCGCAGAGCTGTATGTCACAGCTAGCCTGGGCATTGCCCTAGCACCCTACGACGGCGAAGATGCGCAAACCCTGCTCAGAAACGCCGATGCGGCAATGTATCAGGCCAAAAGCAAGGGCCGCAACAACTATCAAGTTTACTTTGAAGAGATTAACGCCAATGCACGCACCCAGTTAAACCTGGAGACAGATCTACGCAAAGCTATCGATAACGGCGAGCTGTTCCTTTGCTATCAGCCCCAGGTAGACTTGATCAGCGGGCAGTGGATTGGCCTAGAAGCCCTGGTGCGCTGGCAGCATCCAACCTTAGGCATCATTCCACCCGTAAGATTTATCCCCATTGCCGAAGAAACCGGGCTAATTGAGCCGATTGGCAACTGGGTGCTGAAAACGGCCTGCGCCCAATATCGGCGGTGGCATTGCATGGGCTTTCCTAAGCTGCGGCTAGCCGTTAACCTTTCGCCGCGTCAGTTTCACCGCAGCCATTTGGTACGCTCGGTCGTACAAATTCTGAACGCCACTGGCTTCGACCCCCGTGACCTGGAGCTAGAAGTAACTGAAAGCGCTGCCATGCAGGATGTCAACGCCGCGATTGAGGTGCTGAAAAAACTGTCGCTAGCAGGCATTCAAATTGCTATGGATGACTTCGGCACTGGCTATTCTTCACTCAGTGTCCTCAAGCACTTTCCGCTAGATACGATTAAAATTGACCGCTCTTTTGTGATGGATCTGGTCAATAGTCCTAGCGACGCCGCGATCGCCGCTACCATTATCGCACTGGCTAAGGGGCTGAACTTTAAAGTGCTGGCCGAAGGCATCGAAACCCCCGAGCAAATCGATGTACTCACGGGTATGGGCTGCGATTATGCCCAGGGCTATTGGTTTAGCCGACCGCTGAACGTGGGGCAAATCGACGACTTGCTGAGTGAAGGGAAGTTTTTTGAAGTTGCCAATCCGTTCGGCGAGGGGTTTTAGCACTGCTGCTTCCGTACCCCGCTGTGATTTTCTCGTCGGCTGAAGTATCACGTGCGATCGCTCAATCACTACAAAACAACCGCAAAAAAAGCCACTAGCAAAGCCAGCGACTTTCTCAGTGATTAAGCTGCAAACGCCGCCTAGACGCTAGCAGGCATTTGAGAGCTGCAATCACAATACGGTAGCAATACCATTAGCCTTCTGGGTCAGCCGCACAAGGATCAGCCGCAGGCTCTTCCATCGCGCCCTCTTCCATTGCGCCTTCTTCTTCCATCGTGCCCTCTTCCATTGCGCCATCAGGGGCAACTTCTTCAGTGGCCTCAGGCTCTGCGCTGGGGCCGCAGCTAGTTAGTGTGGTTATTCCCAGAACGGAAGCAGCAGCGACAGCGGCTAAATACTTAACTTTCATTTTGTACTCCTTAAAATCCCTAAGTTACTTGAATGCGATGACTAGTTCTAAACTGCGGCAGACACGCCGCATTAGTGCCTAAGTTAGACTTAGCAATTATGGTCTGTCAACCACCCAAAAAAGTGAGAATCCGCTGAAGCTACAGCGAGCAAGGGTAAAGAGCTTTATTACTATTTTGTCATTTTTTTGTGGCTATATCTGATACCTTTAACGGTTACTAGCGACCCTTTCTACGGTTTTCTTTCTTTCTTTTTACCCGCTTCTTTTTACTCGCTTTGATGCGGCCTGATCGTTTGCGAACTAGGTAGCTGCCCGTAACATCGCTAATAGAATGGCTCATAGCACCCACCTCTAGCCCGACCAAAATCGCCACCCACTCAGCAAAGTAGCGACCAGCGAGATAGTGAAGCGTACGCCCCAAGCTTTGCCAGGTAAGCTGGGCATCCCACACAGCATTTAGTATAGTCACGGCCACCATCGTAAACAGCGCCGTCCAAATAGCCAAATAGACAACCCGTAGCGCGGTTCCAATAATAGGCCCATGAGAAAACCGTGAGCGATGCGGCAGTGCAGTTTGATACGGCAACCAAATCCAGCGCAAAGGCCCCCACCGCTTGTACTGAATCGACACAATATCTAAGTCAGGGCCCAGCATAAAACCACCGACTAGATAAGCGACGCTAACCGTCAAGACTATTGTTGGACTGCGCATAGCCCATGCGGTGAGCCCGACGACAGCGGGCAAACACCAGAGCGTAATTTTGTCGTGGGTGCGACCAGATGGCATAGGCTCGTTGAAGACTAGATATTGGCAGCGGCAACCTTCCCACAGTAATACAAATGTTTGAACTGTCCAGCGAGGAAATCGGGTTTTACTATAGACCGCTGTTCTGCTATCATCTTATCTCTGGCGTATAGCGAGGGATTGCGCCTTGCAACGCACCTGTTCGGGCGGTTAGCTCAGTTGGTAGAGCGTCTCGTTTACACCGAGAATGTCACAGGTTCGAGTCCTGTACCGCCCATTCTGGCCCGACGGCTACAGCCCGGCAAACCATTCATAGCCTCGATCTTCCCAGTATCCCTGCTGCTCTGACAGATTGGCTGTAAAGGTAATGCGAGTAACCCATTTGCTCTGTTTGTAGCCTAGCTTTATAGGGGCGGCTAGCCGCAGCGGTGCCCCATTTTCGGCGGGTAGAGGAACGCCATTTTTCTGGTAGGCCATCAGCGTTTGGGGATGCAGTGCTGAAGGCAAGTCCCAGCTTTCGTAGTAATTATCGGCAGATTGAAAATAGACGTAGCGGGCTTCTGGTTTTGGCTGCACCAGCGCTGCAATGTCTCGCAGCCGGACGCCGCCCCACTGCACAATGGCGGCCCACCCTTCTACACAGACATGACGAATGACCATAGAGGTTAGCGGCATTGCTTGCAAATCTGCCAGGCTGATTTGCATCGGTCGATTAACTGCGCCATCCACAGTAAGCTGAAAGGTTGCTAGATCGATTTGTGGCGTCCCGTCAAATGAATTAATTAGCAGTGCCTCAGGTTCGACCGCACTGAGCGGATATTCTGGCGCAGGGGTCTGAGGGCTCAGCAGCAGTTCTTCAACCCGCTGATTGAGCGGTTCAAATACCTTACTGACTTGCCTGGAATAGAGCGGTGCGCCACAGCTATCTAGCAGTAGCCCAGCTCCAGATAAGCCGGATAGCTGTAGCAAATGGCGACGAGTTAATAGGCGGCGGTGGGATGGAGTCGGTTGCATAAGACTTTAGAGATGGCCTCAAAGAAGGTCAAAGGAACATCGGATAGATAGGGAACATCAAGTAAATATGGATTTAACTAGGCGAAACTGACCAACCTTGAGGGCCAGTAGAAAATGCATGAAGGTAAATAAAATGACGGTGGGCACTGTAATGAAGTGAACGGTGCGGAGGATCTGCCAGTTGATGAATAAGGCTGAGAGCCAACTGAATTGAACGGGTTTGTACATTGCCAGCCCGGAGGCGATCGCCAGGATCAAAATTGGAACAATCGCCGTATAAACCACTCGATGCCAGGCGTAGTTCCGGCGCTTTGGGTTTTGCCCAGTTTGCAGCACTTTCACATCGCTGGCGGACGCATATCTCCGTTTCCACCGGCGAGTGATGAAAATATAAATGCCATAAATCAGTAGATTCATTGAGAATAGCCACATCGCGGCAAAGTGCCAGTGGCGTCCGCCCGCTAGCCAGCCGCCTAATGTGACCCAGGCTGGGAAATGCCAGCCTGCTCGCCCGCCAAAGACTGGATTTGCGTTATAGATTTGCAGCCCACTGGCGATCATTAACAGTAAGCTGATGATGTTGAGCCAGTGAAAAATTTTGGTAAATAAGGCTTGTTTGGGGGTAGCACTCATAGATTGTCACCAATAGATTTTGACCAATAGATTTTGACCAATAGATTGTCGCCAGTAGGTCGTCATAAGGGTAAAGCTGGAAAAACCGGCGCTAGCCAAAGCTGAATTTGTACATCCCAACCGAGGAGAATGGCGATCGCAGTCCATTCTTGGCGCTGATGGAGGGTTGGCAGATAGCCAAAGAATCGGTAGCGCCACTTTGAAAAAGGCTGTGGGAAAAGGGTTAGTAGGCCAATGATTAATAGCAGTGCGATCGCCCCCATCCGCAGTAGCCCCGCCAGGTGAGTAAACCAGCTCGCACTGATACCTAGCAGACTGCCTGCTACAGCAAACCCGCCAACGAGCCCCGAAACCAAGGCGAGCGGGCCATACCGATGAGATTGTAGCGATCGCCCCACAATAATCGGCAAAACAGGCAGAATGCAGGGAGAAAACATCGTCAGCAATCCCCCAAACAGAGCAAGCACCAAAGAGAGAGAGGACGTCGCCATTTTCACGCAGCCTCTCTAAGCTAATAGTTGGCGAATGGTCTGCTCTATTTCGTCATAAGCGCCCTCACCGATATGGTCGTAGCGCACTATGCCCTCACGATCGGCCAAAAATAAATGAGGCCAGTATCGATTTTCATAAGCCCGCCAAGTTTTGAAGTCGTTATCTATCGGAACTGGATAGTCAATTTGGTGATCGGACAAAGCCGCTTCGATGTTATTGACCTCTCGCTCGAAAGCAAACTCAGGCGTGTGAACACCAATGACTTTTAGCCCTTGCGCCGCATACTGCTGATGCCAGCGGGTGATGTAGGGCAGCGTTCGCTGACAGTTAATACAGGCAAATGTCCAAAACTGAATGAGCACAACGCTCCCTTTAAGATCGGCAACGGTTAAAGGCTCGGAGTTTAGCCACTGGCTAATACCTTGGAAGGCTGGCAAGGGCATTTGGGCAGGCAGCGCAGACGCCGTTTTATTAGTGGACGGGTTGCTAAGCTTGGTAGATGACTCGCGTTGGGCGATCGCGGTAATCTCTTTGGTAATCTCTTTGGCATGGGGCCGAAATGTCGCGGCTGCGCCTGTGCCCAAAACGCCGAGTCCTAGGTACCAAAGTAGCTTACGTCGCTGAAGCAAATGCTTGTTCATTGAGACCTTCTGCACAAGATGCGCTTTAATCTTTTGCTAACTTACTGGACAGTCCGAAGTTTCTGTTGAATAACTAGGTGGACAAAAGCGGTTGTTGCTGTGTTTCAGGCGGCTTTAATTTGACTGCGAGTAATTTAGCGAGAAGTAGAGTGGGCCTACGTTTGGCTA
>JBAQZP010000051.1:0-5695 GCA_049791095.1 Phormidesmis sp. | reverse complement strand
CTGGAGAGAAGTTCAAGTTCTCCTATCTCTACGACTTTGGCGATAGCTGGGAGCATGAGGTGTTGGTCGAAAAAGTGCTCGACGCTGACCCTGAAATTGACTATCCCATCTGTATCAAGGCGAAGCGGGCCTGTCCGCCCGAAGACTGCGGTGGTAGCTGGGGCTATGAGAGCTTTCTGGAGGCTATTCGAGACCCGGAGCATCCTGAACATGAGGAGATGCTGGAGTGGATTGGGGACACTTTTGACCCAGAAGATCCAGCGCTAGATGAGGCCAATCATCAGCTCAAGCTGATTGATGAATGGAAGCGTTTAGCGCAGATGCCTTAGCACGACGCGGTGGCTAAGAAAGTGATCGTGGCGGGTTAATAGCAACCAAGGGAGTCAGGCAAGATGCCTCGTCGGATTAACAAAAAGTGTGTGGAATGTGCTCAGCTCAGTGCCGCTCAGGCTCAGCAGCTGCATGGGAAGGAAGGCGATGGCTGCTGGAATGAGAAGCGCTGCCGTCGTAGGCGATCCCACTACCGCAATCGTCAGCAGGTGAATGAAGACCGGCGATCTCACTATCGGCAGCAAGGATCCGCTGGAGAACCTGCTGGTGACGGAGTAGAGACTGTATCGCTCTCAGTGGCCGAAGAATCAGTGCCCTACGCCAATTTGTATATTTGGCGGGAGAAGCGGAAGGACGCGCCCATTCATGCGATCGCCGCCTCTGTGTTCCAAAATGGTTCCAAAGTGCTGGAAGTTGCGCCGATTCACTGCGCGGGCTACCGAAAGCGGCAGTTGGAAAAGTATGTCCAGAAAGATGTGATGGGCTATCTAAATGCCCGGTATGGCATTACCTTCTTCGCCGATGAGATTCGATTAGAGCCGATTGAATGTCCGATTCAGGGGTGTCCCTGGGGCGACCGATTAGCGCAGGTTAAGGTGGATAGCAGTTAGGAATGCTCACCAGCGTCGCTGTTTGTAGCTCGACTGAGTTGGGTAAACAGTTTGCCTGCTGTTTGATCGCCCCCAATCGAACAGTCTGCGCCATTTAAAAAATCCTCGCCGTAAAGGATTGAGCTTGTATGATATCTGTCCCTATTACTTTAGATCAGCTCATTCTAGCTGTACAAAATCTACAGCCGGAGGAGCGTATGCAGGTAGCCAGAGCGCTCGTACAGTCAGAACTAGCTTCAGATTTAACCGCATTGATTCAAGAGCTGTATGCTGACCCTCCCGCCGATGATGTTAGCGATGATGAAATTTTGGCTGAGATTCAAGCTGTTCGTCAGCAGCCTCGCTGATGGTGTTGCGCGTCGTGATTGACACAAATGTCTGGATTCGGATCTTGCTCAGAGGGCGAGTGACTCTACCGATTTTGGAAGCGTTCAACCAACGACAGTTTCAGTTAGTGATGAGCCAGTTTCTGTTTGATGAACTGCACGAGGTATGGCAGCGGCCTCGCCTGCGCAAGCGCATTGACGACAGTCAGGCAGTTCGATTAGAGCTTCAATTAAGGGGCTGTGCTGACTGGGTTGAAGTTGTCATGGTGCCGCCTAACTGCCGAGACCCTAAAGACTTACCTGTTCTGGCTACTGCCATTGATGGAAAAGCCGACATCATCGTCTCGGGAGACGACGACCTGCGAGCAGATGACGGATTGAGAGCGGCGATGGCGGCGCGAGGTATTCAGCTCTTAGGCGTCAATTCCTTTTTGAGTCGTTTAGCGGAAGGAGACAATGGTTAATGTACGTCAGCTAGAGCTGAACTTAGAGGTAGCTTTCGAGGAAGCGGCTGAAGTTCCCGAGACTGCCGATGTCCTGAGCCTTTGGAAGCAGTTTGAGGGTGAGTTGGCAGGGTTAGAGCAGCGCGATCGCCTCAGAGTGGCGGGCGATATTCTGCTGAAGTTAGCAGGACTATGTGAGACAAAGTCCGATTTGCTTTGGGAAGATTGGCAGGACGCGCACAATTCTGACGGGCCGGTGATGGGCGAGGGCTGGCTGCAAGGGTTGACCCGGCAAACGCAGGAGTTGGATTTTTCGGATCTGGTGCAGCGCTCTTATCATTCGAGCGATTGTCCGAATGAAGGCAAGAGCGATGAGGATTCCGTCGCAGGCGATGTTGCGAAACTATCTGTCTTAGATATGATTGATGCGCTAGATGACGCTGACCTGAAAAGTCAGGCGCTAGCTGTCTCTCATGCTGAGAACGTATCGGACTGGGTAAAAGCGATCGCTGCTAAGCAGAGTAATTCGCCGCAGCGACTGGTCGATATTCAGCAGCAGTTGAAAATGCCGTTGATAGAGGTGTGGATCGCAGCCCTGCTCGGTGGGTTTCCGATGGAGCAGCGCGGCAGCTTTTACCAGACCCAGGAAGTTTGGGTGAGCAGATGTCGGTGAGGGTTGGATATGGAGTATCAGCTAGATAAGTGGAAGCGGCAGGACTGGCGAAAAGACAGTCGCCATTATTCCTGCGAGGTGAGGCAGAACCTGTTTGGGCAATGGGTAGTGCTGCGTCGCTGGGGGCGGGTGAGTGCGCTCAAAGGGCAGAGCCTTGAGCATCCGTGCGGTAGCTATGAGGAGAGCCTGAAAGTATTGGAAGCCGTTAAGAAACGACGGGCGAAGCGTGGTTATAGGGCGTGGTAAGCAGTCTGTGCTAGCACAGTCGGCTCTACTTTTGTAGCGCTCTCAATTGTTCTCTCACCATTCGATGATGAGCAAAGTGCCAATAGACGGAGACCGTGAGCATCGGATTACCTATGAAGTCGTCGTAGACTGCTACAACGGCTACGAAGTTTCGATGGGCTGGTACTACTATCTTGAAGACAGGTTGAACTTTCCGTTTGAGTCAGCATGGTTGGGGACAGGTCACTCCAAGCCTGAGATAGTTGAGGCGATCAGTATGGCCGGAGAAGAAGAGTGCAAGACTGACATGCTGATTGAGATTAGGTATCGCGATGGAGAGGATGAGGATGTGTTTACGGTTCCTCTATCAGATCTTCAGCCTACCGATGAAGGGGCCTCGCGTATGGAAGCTATTGAAGATTGGCGGTATTGGTTAGACCAAGGCAACCGGCTGATCGATCCAAATGAATGTGAGGAGTATTGAGAGAATCTAGAAGATAAAGCAGAACAAGCGCTGACTAACTATTTGGAGCCGCAGGGACATTTGAACCAAAGCCTACGGTTACGTTCAAACATCTTATGGGAGGAGGCTTTCAGAAGTTCTGATCTCCTTTAGAACTTACCTCGTTAGGCAAACCAATCCTTGACTTTAAGGCTTTCAGAAAAGCTATCCAACGAGAAAGAAAGAGTTTTAGAGCACTGCCCGACAGCAATTTGGTTCAATTTCAGTCTTTCAGTTCATAACCGTAGGTTTCTGCGCGGATGCTCCCGTTGGTTCTTGATTGTTGATCGGTTATATGAATGTACTTTCGATCAAATTTGGATTCTAACTTAAGTTAGAGCCAGCCTTCTACTCCGCGATGGCATGGTTGATCTATCAATTTGCACTGTAAAAAATTTAACTTGCTATAGGCGACAGCTTGAAGGCAACTACCTATATTGAATTTATGCAAACAGTCATGCAAATGGATCGAGCAAGTAAATTGCACGGTTCCATGCTTGAAGGCATGAATATTCGAGGTGCAACTGGATTAACGCACACTCAAGCAGCGACGTTGAAAGCATGAGGAATGATCGCACAGTGAATCGAATGCTCTTTGGGCACGCGACGCGAAAATCTTAACTCTGTGCTTAACTTGCGGATCTTAAGTGACGAAATTTGGCGTTGTCTTGCACACTGAACCCATGCCGAAACCACAATCTAGAGGAACGTTCAGCCATGACCATCCACAGTTTACTCACGCCAGAAAATTCAACCGTTATTTTTATCGACCAGCAACCGCAAATGACTTTTGGCGTTGCCTCCATTGATCGCCAACTGCTGATAAACAACACGATTGGGTTGGCAAAAGCTGCCAAAGTGTTTAATGTTCCGACCATTTTGACCACCGTTGAAACTCAAGATTTCAGCGGCTATATGTGGCCTCAACTCCTGAATATTTTTCCCGATCAAACCCCGATTGAACGCACGAGTATGAACTCCTGGGAAGACAGCCAGTTTGTTGCGGAAGTGGAGCGAATCGGTCGGAAGAAATTAGTCATTTCTGCCTTGTGGACGGAGGTTTGTCTGGCTTATCCAGCGATCCAAGCGATGGAAGCCGGGTATGAAGTCTATGCCGTGGTGGATGCCTGCGGTGGCACCAGTCAAGTCGCTCACGACATGGCCATCCAGCGAGTTGTGCAAGCTGGGGCTGTGCCTGTCACCTGGCAGCAGGTGTTGCTGGAATATCAACGGGACTGGGCCAGGGAGGAAACCTACAATGCCGTGATGGATATTGTCAAACAGCATTCTGGTGCCTACGGTTCAGGCGTTGAGTATGCCTATACGATGATCCACAAAAAAGCTCCTACGATGGCTTATGTGTAACGGTTAGCTGTACACACTGTTGGGTCAGCGCTAACCCGTCGGTTGCTCATTCGTCTCTGCTACATTCTTCATTCACAATCTGAGATTTATCCTATGACCCACATTCTCCATTTAGATGCGAGTCCGCGTGGCGATCGCTCCATCTCCCGCACGCTCTCTAAAGAGTTCATTAACCAGTGGAAAACCACTCATCCTAACGACACCATCACCTACCGTGATATTGGGCATTACCCTGTTCCTTTTGTGAGCGAAGACTGGATCGCTGCTGCATTTACTCCATCCGATCAACATACACCTGAGTTAGCCGCTGCAATTCAAATTTCCGACGAATTGATCGACGAGTTTTTATCAGCCGATCGCTACGTTTTCAGTATCCCCATGTATAACTTCAGCATTCCCGCTAACTTCAAAGCTTATCTTGACCAGATTGTGCGAGCGGGACGTACATTCTCCGTTGATGAAGCAGGATATAAGGGACTGGTTCACAACAAGAAAATGACGATCATTATGGCGCAGGGAGGAGCCTACCCCGAAGGTAGCCCGACCCATGCCTATGATCTACAAACACCCTATCTAAAACTCATTTTTGGGTTTATTGGGATAACGGATATCGAGTTTGTCTATGCTGATAGCCTGAGTCTGGGGGATGAAGCCCGTGAGATGGCGATCGCTAATGCCCAATCTGCTTTAAGAGCAGCGATCGCGCATTAACTATCATCACTTTTTGGGTATCTAAAGTTTTTGAGGTCATGTGTAATGCTAGATCCACTGGTTGTGGGTACCGATGAAGACACCCGTCAGGTAACCGCCATTATTTCCCACCTCATTCGAACTGGACGTGAGCAGGGATATGAGGAGTGGTTGCACGGGATTGCGACGGCTGCTCATCAATTTCAGGGACATTTAGGGGTCAATGTGATTCGCCCCCGTAACCCCGCTCATCCTGAATATGTGGCAATCGTCAGATTTGATCATTACAACAATCTCAAAACTTGGCTGGAATCCAGTGTGCGGCAGGAATGGTTGGAGCGGTTACACCCCTTGATTGAACAGCCTGAAACCATTCAAACCCTGACAGGTCTAGAAACCTGGTTTACTGGACAGTCCGAAGTTTCTGTTGAATAACTAGGTGGACAAAAGCGGTTGTTGCTGTGTTTCAGGCGGCTTTAATTTGACTGCGAGTAATTTAGCGAGAAGTAGAGTGGGCCTACGTTTGGCTA
>JBAQZP010000050.1:0-8388 GCA_049791095.1 Phormidesmis sp. | reverse complement strand
TTAGCCAAACGTAGGCCCACTCTACTTCTCGCTAAATTACTCGCAGTCAAATTAAAGCCGCCTGAAACACAGCAACAACCGCTTTTGTCCACCTAGTTATTCAACAGAAACTTCGGACTGTCCAGATAGCAAGAGACTCGATTTCTAGGAGAACTTCATTGACAGATAAGACTTCTTCAGTAGTCAAGTAAAGTCGCAGATTAGCTCGCATATCCAAAGCATTAGCAGCCGATTTAAAAAAGCTTTGCTCGTGCGGCCAATCATGCCAAAAATGAAAATATAGCCCAACTTGCTCAAATACTGATCGACAATAAACACAACTGCCTAAATCCATGAAAAAATAGGGAACCAGCAGAGGCTTGACCTTTAGGGGAACATTGTTGTGCAGATCTGATTAGAGTCAATGCTTTTGAACAGCTTCTAGAGATGTTTCTAGAGCTGCCTTTGGCTGCAATGACTGCAAAAGCTCTAGAATAACTAGCGGAATTTGCTCAATATCTGTTCCTAGCTCCAGGCTGTAGCAAGGCAGCTTTTTGACTAATGTGGACATCGTCGTTAGGGCATCTTTTCCGGTTCCTGAAAGCTGTAACAGCGTACTTGGCGCGAGTGCCTTGAGGGCATGAATAGCTGTAGCTCTTTTTAGTCGTGTATTCTGCTCGCCCGTAATCTGAGGGACTAAAATAGCCCGGAGGGGAAAGCCAGAGACTATTTTTTCGGGATAGTGCTGTTGCAAGAAAAACATTGCTTTCTCGTCGGTTAGTTTTTCTGGGTTGCTGCACAGCGCTCCCAGCTCGGGGAAGCGCTCGAAGTCTGCGCTGCCCTTGAGCTTGGCGCTGCTGTAAAGACTGTAGACATAGGGCGAAGGATCGGTTGAAATCAGGCAGTAATCGTCACTGGCATAGCTTAGCGGTGAGTTCAGGCAAGCCAGGGCTGAGGAGGATTTTCCCGAGCCGCCTTTGGCCGCAATTAAAACGCCTCCTAATTGTGTACCGACGGCTGCCGCATGAACATACTGCCGCTGACGAGCGCTGATCCACCAGTTTAGAATAGATTGCAAAGGAGATCCTCTCTCCCAGTAGGGAAGGTGATCGACATCATCAATCCAATAGAGCGCCAGATTTTGTTGATTATCCAACATACTAAAAACGTTCGCACCAACATTGAGGCGGGCTAAGAACCGATTGCTACAGAGCGATTTTACGTTTTGCCGACCGTCTAAATGCTCGTGCCAATACCAGTGGAACATGCGAATGAAAGCAGGCATGAGGCCAGGGAGCCGAGTTTGGGTGGAGGCATTGTCCCAAAGGCAGATGCTGAGATCGGGATTGATGACAGGGTCGGTTTCTAGATGGGCGATCGCAGGCGTTATTTGCCGCAGCATGGCGTCCCCGGCAAAGCTCAGACAAATGCAATAGCCACCCATGGCGTAAAACCGTTTTTGCAGACAAGTAGCTTGAACGGCCTGAGAAAATCCACTGTGCAAAGTTCGAAAAAAGATGTCGCGATCGCCTTCATTAAAATGGTCGAGCACTTGCTTTTGATTGAGCTGACAAGCGGAAGCGTCTACATCTAAAAACTGAAACATCCAGTTCAAAGTTTCTAAATTCATCATGGTTTTTAGTTTTTAGAAAAGGTCAAAAGGGACAAGAGAAGAGGTTTATAGCGACGCAAGCAGGGGATGATTTAAGTATTGTTCGACCACAGTGTCAGCAGATCCAGACACACGAATTGTTCCGTGATCTAGCCAAATTACCCGGTCGCAAAGCGTTTTAATTTGGTCGGTATTGTGAGAAACCAGCACAATCGCGCAGCCGCGTTCTTTCATTTGGGTAATGTGCGCCAGGCATTTGTCTTGAAAGTCGCGATCGCCCACCGCCAAATGTTCATCCACTAGCAGAATATCAGGCTGAGTGTGAACCGCCACCGAAAACGCTAAACGCATGGTCATTCCAGAGCTGTAAGTCCGCACAGGATTATCAATAAAGCGCCTGACTTCCGCAAAATCAACAATTTTATCTAGCCGCTGTTCCACTTCTTTTGACAGCAGGCCCGCCACAACCCCGTTGATCAAAACATTCTCTCTACCTGTCAAGTTAGAATTAAATCCAGCGCCCAAATCGAGTAGCGCACCTATGCGGCCACACATAGAGATATGCCCCTCATCAGGCGCACCCACTTTACCCAACAGCTTTAATAGAGTAGATTTTCCGGCCCCATTTTTGCCAATAATCCCAACCATCTCGCCCGAGGCTACGGCAAAGCTAATATGCTGCAATGCCCAGAAATAGCGGGTCGGCTTAATGCGTTTCCAACCCGCCAGCGTGGCTGCCATGATGGTTTTGGGGCGATCGCTATCATAGCAGCGAAACCGTTTGCTAACATGGTGAACCTGTATGGCCTCCATCAAATTTCCTCCGCAAAATGCACACTCTGCGCCTTAAAAAAATGGTAGCCCAAACGCAACAGACCTAAAACGCAACCGCCTATCACCCCCAATGACCACCACTGAGGCGCATTCCCTTGAATGAGCAAGGCCCTGAAAGCAGTCACTAAATGGGCCATTGGGTTGAGCCAATACCAGAATTCGTAGTTGGGCGGAATGGTTGTTGCTTCGTAAAAGACTGGCGTGGCATAGAACATCATCTGAAGCAATATGCCAACGGTGTACTTAGTATCGTAAAAGGTGACATTTAGCGCGGCCAAAACATACGAAAGGCCAACCGTTAGGCCAAATTGCAGGCTCATTAAAATAGGAACCGCCAGAATCAAAGGCTGGAGGGCAACTCCATCTATCCACAAAAAGATGACTAGCACTGGCAAAGCGAGCAGAAAGTGAATCATGTCTACGGTGGTGACTACTACCGGTAGAATGAGGCTGGGAAAACCAGGCTGACGAATCAGGCTAGCGTTAGCATTGATGATGCCCGCTGATTCTGTCAACGAAGATTGAAACCAAGTCCAGACCAGCAAACCCACAAACACAGAAGAAGCATAGTGAGGAAAGTCAATTTTTAAAATCGCTCTAAAGATAAAAGAGAAGATTAATAGCTGCAACAGCGGCTTCAGCAATGTCCAGACAATACCTAAAACCGAGCGATTGTAGCGTAGCTTTAGCTCTCTAAAGGTTAACTGATAAAGCAGGTCGTAAAGATGTTGAACCTCTCGACGAGTCAGTGTTTTATGGATAGGTGTTTCATGGGTGGGCGTTTTAGAGCGATCGCGATGTTTCATCAATTAAGCTTCCTGGGCAGTAGCCGAGCGAGTTGATTTGCGCCATCGCTGTCGAAACTTAACCATCTGGGCCTTTAGCCGCAGTAGTTTGTCATTGGGGCAAAGCCGGTAACTCAGCAGTTCGTGATAAGAAATAGCCATTTTTTGCAGATTGGGCATTACCCACTCTGGTAGGGCAATATTAAACAATTGCTGAAGTTCGAGTAATAAATATCGCAGCGGTAAAATGGCCTCGTACCGCTGGGCTTGAGTGAGCAGCCTGACCCATTCAGCCTCTGAGCCGATCGCCCTGATCATCTGGGTAGCATCAGCAAGGCAGTAAAAAGGCTGTTTTTGCTTGCGGCCAATAGCCTCTGAGCCGGATTGCTGATTAATCGCTAAGCAAAGAAATAATAGCTGATCGACTGGACTCAAGACGCGAGCTGCGACGCCGTTGATAGAAGTGGCGATCGCGGTCTGCCAAAGTTGTTTATCAGTATAAGCCTGGGGCTTGGCCCAAAAGACATGGTTGTGCAAACACAGCGAAAAAGCATCGGCGTTCTGAAACCGTAAGGGCGCAGACACAGACTGCTGCGCCTGAGATCGAGCATCAGGATTAAAATCAAGGTTATGCCACCCCTGCTGTTGTAAAACCTTCAGAGCGGTTGGCACAGCTAAAGGCGACAATAGCAAATCAAAATGCGCCAGCGATCGCGCCCCATAATCTGCATAGCAGGTGGCCAGCAGCGCCATCTCACCTATCACCAAAACTTCGACTTGAACCGCTTCAAGTGCTTGCAAAACCATGGTTAACTGCTTAATCAATAGCTGATTGCCATACCAGGTACGACGATAAATCCCCTTAAGACGGGCTATGTGAGGATCGTCCACTCGATGTTTAGACAGCGCAGGATACAGCGCACTCAAAACATGATGAGAATCTGAATCAAGTGTTTCTATATCGACGCGATCGCGCCACTGCTGCCAAGCCTTTGTAGAACCATCCTGCTCCATCAGTGCCGCTTGCAACAGCCACTTTTGAGTCTGCGTGAGGGGATAGTAAGGCGCTGGTGAAGAGAGTGACGCCATGCCCTAAGCCTCGACGCTGATAGCAGGTTCCTCTCTGGCAGGCCAACCCGCCTGCGGATCGACTTCATGAATAGGGTCTAGCAACAGCAGCTCTTGCATATCAGAGAACTTTTGCAGGCTGGGCTCAACAAAAGCTAGCTTGGGCGCAGCAGGGTCTACGGCTGGTTGCTCCGAGAGTTCACTGGCAGCAGAACCCAGTGTAACAATCAATTTTTCTAACCGTAGCTGTTCAATCAGAGCCTTGACAACAGTTTCCATCGTGGGGCGATCGCCTTCAAACTGCTGCGTAATAGTATCTAATACCTGTTCAATCGTATGTTCTGCTTCAATCAGGTTCCAGACTGCTGTTGCAGACCCTTCCAGGCTGTAATAACTGCCAGTAGATAAGCTAACCACAACGGTTTCTCCGTCGATGGTCTCACTAACGACATCAGGCTCATTGAGCTTTAGCTTTGTTGCATTTTCCATAACGTACATCTTGCTATTGAAGAATATGGCTGCCAGAGTTACTCGTACTGTATTTATACGTGAAAAGCACGGAGACTTTACTGGCTATTGATATTTTCCGTTTACCCTACAGCAGTTTCACTCATGAGTTACAGGGTGAATATACTGAAGAGAGGATTGTATTGCCAGAGTATGAACAGAAAGCGGCCATCTTGTACTGCCTTTCTACCGCCTGACAGCTTAGTTTACAGGTGCCCTACAGTACTATTTTCTGATAGACTTCGCTGGCTTGAAAACTCTGACAAAAATGCTCAGCAGAGAGCTTCTTCCGAGTTTCGCAAGTCTTTAAGTATTCATGGGTTGCCTTAATCAACTCTAAATCTTGAGCCTTCTGAGCCGCTTCTGTTAAGGTTTGAAAATACATCGGATAGTCTTTACCAAGGTATTCTATGACGGCAGGCAGCGGGTTTACCAACAGCGGCGTTGTTCGGGCAATGCATTCAATCACGGCGTTGTTGACGCTGGTATCGTGCAATGCTATGAACCCAATATTTTCGGAGAGTAGCTGGTCATAAGCTTTATCAGGCAAGTGGTTGACCTCGCGGGTATTGGTGACAAAGTGACAATCAGAACTGATTCCACTGACTTTTCTCTCTATTTCCTCTAGCTTTTCTAGTTGGGCTTTTGCATTTGAAGCAAAAGCCGGATTAAGTTTAATTTTTTCGTAGCCCAAGGCATTCTGTCGATGAATTGGCAGTTGATAAATGGCCGTCAGTTTGCGCAGCCACCAGCCTAACTGGACAATTTTTTTCTGCGAATTCTCAACAAACCGATCAAAATCAAACAGACGCTCCGGGATCTCGGTAGGATGAATGAGCACAGATACCGGCTTATTCGTATACTGGCGCACCCAATCGGCATGATAGTTCGACAGGCAAAATAGTCCTAAACAATGTTTTAAGCTCTGCTGCCATTCTGCTTTAGCAAAAAGGGCTTGGGGCGAATGCTGACTGTAAAACCAATTTGGCATAGCAGGAGGATTATGTAAAAAACCAACCCAGGGCTGGGTGTAGGGAGCCTTGATTTGATTGGGCTGATAATGTTTCCAAAAAAAGCTATTTTCTAAAAAACCATCAAACAAAATACCGCTAGAATTGTGCAGTGGTTGCAGCCCGCGAATAGCGTAGCTCCAACCGCAGCGATGGGAAGAAAATACTTTTTGATGAACTAGCGAAATTTTGCCATTGGGATTTTCTGATAAGTTAGAGCCAAGATAAGCCTGGCTTACTTTTTGATAGTGAAGCGCCTCACGATTCTGTTGTTTGAGGGCATCGTCCAAGTAAACAGTAGCTTGCAAGTGCGTTGGCTGTAGGCGCAACACCTCTCGATAACCTGCGATCGCCCGCTCCAATTTACCCTTGCGCCACCACACAGAAGCTAACTGAAACTGAACAGCGGCTTGTTCAATTACCTGTTGAGAGCTAGACATAGATACCTGAATCATACCGTTGCCTCAGTAAGTAGATCAGTGCAATTAAACTCAGGACATAGCATAGTTATCAAACGCCCCCGTCCCCAATTCTGGGGCTCTGAACGTACTGCGAGAATGTTCCTAAAGTCAGCTATTTCAGCTTGCGTTCTGGCTCCCCCAGAATTGGGGGCTGGGGGGGCGTCGGCATTTTAGTCGGCATTTTATAAATAATTGGGACAACCTACTTAGTTAGCTCGATGTCGAGATTATACTTAGTTTGCTTCATGGCAGTTCATAACAAGTCAGCGGTAGTACTACTGAGAACAGAGATAAGAGCTTGTAAGTCAACTGAAAACATGCGCTCAACTATTACGTAGATCAACTCAGCAATCAATCGAGATTATACTTAGTTTGCTTCGTGGCAGTCATTTATACGCATCAGCAATAATACTGTTATGCACAAAAGCAAAAGCCTATAAATTATCTTAAAGACACAAGCAACAGTTAGGAAAGCCCCTAGTAACCGTCAGCAAACTTGAGGTGAACGTGAAAGATTAAAGATATCGCTGCTGAATTCATTTGCTTCATCAGGCTGGTATCCGTATGAACACGCAAGTCAAAGCTATAGGAAGCAAACAAGCGCCACGTGACAGGCAATGCTCTCAAAGAGTCTTTTAATAGGTAGTTTTCTCTAGTGCCCTCTTCATTTCTCGCTTTGCCCACACTTGTTCCTAATCTACGCCCAGAAGCAGATCTTATTCTGGCGTGCCTTCAAACTCATCAAAACAGCCAGGTTAAGAGACATATTCAAGCTTTGCTTCAGCAGCCTTTAGATTGGCAGTATCTGCTACAGGTTACAGAAAAGCACCGGGTACTACCTTCTGTTTATCGGCATTTGCCCATGCCAGCCTCATCGCAGATTCCAAGCGATATCCAACAAGAACTTCGACGAAGATTTTATAAAAATGCTCAGCGCAATCTCCGGCTTACTCAAGAGCTGATGCAATTGCTAAAAATGTTTGACGCTCAAAGCATTCCAGTTATTCCTTACAAGGGAACGGTTTTAGCGGCTTTAGCCTATGGCAAGCTGTCGCTAAGGCAGGTTTGGGATATCGATGTTTTGGTCAAAAAGCAGGATGCCTCTAAAGCCAAAGAGCAGCTTCTGGCCGCAGGCTTTCGGCTAACGGAGAGTTTTGATAGAGAAGAGAGCTTCTTTCACGACGAGCGTGATGTAGAAATCGATCTCCATTGGGGATTGACGCCGTTTTACTTTCCCGTCGATTTGACTTTTGAGCAGCTCTGGCAAAATAGACAGCCTGTTGCACTCAACCATGATTCTGTGATGAGCTTTTCTAACGAAGATCTGTTGCTGATTTTGTGCGTGCAAATCGCGAAAGACTGCTGGGAGCGCAGGCAGCATATTGAGCATTTGGCTAAGGTTTGCGATATTGCTGCGCTAATTCACACATCGCCCCAAATCAACTGGGATGCCGTGATGGCTCATGCGAGTCGAGCTGGAATTGAGCGCATTGTTTACTTTGGGCTGTACCTGGCGCACAGCCTTATCGGCGCTGCCTTGCCTGCTAGCATTCGAGCAAAGCTGCAAAGCAATAAGGCTATTATTCGACCTGTAAGACAAGCTTGTGAGCATCTGTTTGGCAGCTTCGATGATGATTTTGTAGAAGCTAACGACTCTTACTTAGATATTAGGTTGCGAGCTAAGCAGCTACGTTTTTATTTTGGGCTACGAGAGCGATCGCGTGACAAGACAAAACATGTGTCAGAAATACTTAAAACAATACCGGCTGCATTGGCACAGTCTGTTTGAGAGAGAGCTGATTCAAAGTCCTTGCAAAAATGTTCTGAACCCTAAGGTAGCAGAAAAAGTGAATTTCTTGAAGGCTATTTTCCAACAGCAAAAAAATACTCAAATACCATGGCCGCTTTGCAACAAGGTGGTTATAGGAACACATCACAAAGCAGGTACCGTTTGGATGCTGCGTATTTTCAAAGAGATAGCAGAACAGTATGATCTGAGGCTCTTGAATAGACTTTATCGGGAATTAACGCGGTAAAATAAAAATTGGCCAGGGAAATCGGAGCAGTGTGATGAGAATAACCTACGCAGAGCTGAAGGGAAAACCTCGCATATTGAAGAGCTTGACGGGACT
>JBAQZP010000049.1:0-2469 GCA_049791095.1 Phormidesmis sp. | reverse complement strand
GTTTTGGTCTGACGTGCCATCTCGTTTGCCTTCCACACTTGTTAAAGCGCTTCCAGCATGTTGGAACTGTAATCCTGTTGGCATCTACCCAGCGATAGGAAACGCCAAATTCAGGCTATCGTCATGTTGATACGGCTGAGAAAGTTCTGCAATCTTTCGCTTTGAGGATTCCTCAACACCTCACGGGGATCGCCTTGCTCTTCTACCTGGCCTTTGTTTAAGAACATGACCCGGCTGGCCACTTCGCGAGCGAACTGCATCTCATGAGTAACGACCACCATAGTCATGCCTTCCTGTGCTAGCTGCTGCATCACCTGTAGTACTTCACCCACTAACTCTGGATCAAGGGCGCTAGTAGGTTCGTCGAATAGAAGAATTTCAGGTTTCATGCAGAGGGCACGAGCGATCGCTACCCTTTGCTTTTGCCCGCCCGATAGCTGATCGGGATAGGCGTGAGCCTTTTCGCCCAAGCCCACTTTATTGAGATAGAAGCTAGCGGTCTCCTTACTTTCGCGCTGCGACTGGCCAAGCACTTTTTTCGGGGCAAGGCACAGATTATCCAAAACAGACAGGTGAGGGAACAGGTTGAACTGCTGAAACACCATGCCGACATGCGCCCGAAATTCCAGCAGACGCCGGCGGCTGAGATTGGCCTTAGAAAGATCAATCTCATTGACAATCAGCTGACCGCCGCTGATTGCCTCTAAGCGGTTAAAGCAGCGCAGCAGGGTACTTTTACCGCAGCCTGACGAGCCGATAATCGCCACCACTTCACCCCGATGAATTTGACAGTCGATGCCTCTGAGCACTGAAAGATCGCCAAACTTCTTTTGCAGATTGGTACTGATAATTGCAGGGGTGGGATCTGGCATATGAACAGTGCCTAAGGGCCAATGAAGATCTATTCAAAGCGTATCATCCAGCCTTTTAACCATGTTTTAGGTAACATTCGTCACTTCTCTGATGCACCAGAGCGCAATAATAGGCCATCGGGATCGAAAACTTCATTCTTTTCTAGCGCGATCGCCTCTTTTAGTAGGTTAAGAGCAGGTGAAGTTTTCCATAATTTGTTAGGCAGCGATTGGCTGCGAAGTGTGAGGCTATTGACGATGAAGATGACACGTGCTGCTTTTGTGAAGTCTGCGCTCCTGGGCATGGCTACGGCTGGCCTGCTGGTAGCTTGTGGCGGTGGTGGCGGTGACAGCGTTTTGTCGGTGGGCACAGAGCCTGGGTTTCCGCCGTTTGAGTCGATGGGCGACAGCGGTGAAATAGAAGGCTTTGACATTGACCTGATCAATGCCATTGCCGAAAAGACAGGCAAAACCGTCGAATTTGAAAGTTTGCCTTTTGACGGCTTGATTCCGGCTTTGCAGGGCGGCTCGATTGATGCGGCGATTAGCGGCATGACCATGACCGATGAGCGGAAAGCAACCGTTGATTTTTCAGATCCTTACTTTAAGGCGGGGCTGGCGATCGCCGTACAGGAAGGCACCACAGACATCAAAACGCTAGACGACTTAAAAGGTAAAAAGATCGCCGCGCAGATTGGCACCACTGGCGCTGAAGCTGCCAACAGCGTTGAAGGAGCAACAGTGACTACTTTTGACTCTGCGCCGCTGGCTTTGCAAGAGCTGGCAAACGGCAATGTCGATGCGGTGGTCAACGATGCCCCGGCGACTTTAGATGCGATCGCCACTGGCAACATTCCTGGCATTGAAGTGGTTGGCGAGCTGCTCACCGAAGAGTTCTACGGAATTGCAATGCCTCAAGGATCTGAAAATTTAGAAGCAATCAACGAAGGGCTGTCCGAAGTCAAAGCCGACGGCACCTACGCAGAGCTTTATCAAAAATGGTTTGGCACCGAGCCTCCAGCTGACATGGTTGAATAGGCTTCAGCTCGCTAGAGACTGTAGATTGCCTGACCCTTTACTGGAGCTTTCGTTTTGGAAAAGTCACTGGGCTTTGTGATTGCCGCGCTGCCCGCCCTGCTGCAAGGGGCACTGATCACCTTGCAGCTCACAGCCGTCGCTGTCCTCTTAGGGTCTATTGGCGGCATCGCCTTGGGCATTGCGCGGCTGTCAAAAATTTGGCTAATCCGGCTAGCGGCAAGGGTATACATCGATTTTTTTCGGGGTACGCCGCTGCTGGTACAGCTCTTTATGATTTATTTTGGCGTGCCCCCGCTAGTAAGGTCTATCGGCATTGACTTTACGTTCAACCAATGGAGCGCCGCTGTCGTCGGGCTTAGCCTAAATTCGGCAGCTTATTTGGCAGAAATTGTCCGCGCAGGCATCCAGTCAATTGAAGCAGGGCAAAAAGAAGCCTCTGAATCTTTGGGACTAGGGCCAGCTCAGACCATGCGCTACGTGGTTTTCCCGCAAGCATTGCGGCGCATGATCCCGCCGTTGGGAAATGAATTTATTACGCTATTAAAAGACACGAGCCTGGTGGCGATCATCGGCTATCAGG
>JBAQZP010000048.1:0-5693 GCA_049791095.1 Phormidesmis sp. | reverse complement strand
GCGCGAACCCTCAATGGCGAATGTGGGCCCGCATTCGCCGCCCGGCAAGGGTTTGACCGCTATTCCTGAAGCCATAGTCTCAAACACCTCATTGCTCGCGCACCTGACAGGTTAAGGTCATTGCGATCGCGCTTTGCCTTCATCCATGTCGTTAGTCAATTCTTCATCCATCTCGCTAGCCAAGTCTGCTTCAGCCAGGTAGTCGTCTATTAGCTGATCGACAGCCTCCTTTTGGGCAGGCGGAATGCTAAGCGTGACAAACTTTCGAGACAAAAAAGTGCGCGGAATTGCTTTGAGAATTAAGGTGTTCGGTTTGTCGTCGTCCCAGCCAAAAGCTTCTACTCGCTCCCAGGGCTGCCAGGCATACAAATAACACAGACCCTCCTCGCGGATTTCGAGGTTACTGCGACCTAATGCCAGAAAAAGAATGGCAATCGTCCACCAAAACACGATTTGAGTCAGGCCCGATAGGATGCCCAAACTGGCCACAATACCGCCCACAACCTGATCCAATAACAGGAAAGTCATCGCGATCGCCAGCCCTACTTGGAAAAGCCCTACCCAAAAAAGCAGTTTGGTTTGCGATGTGCGCCCCACCTGCATTAACAACTCGCCTGCCTGCCGCTTGCGCCAGGGCCAACTTATCAGCCAGCCCAACACACCCACCGTATACAGGGCATACAGCGCCAGCAAGCCAAACTGCCCCAGCAGAGAAATGCAGATGAGGGCGATCGCACCCCCTACCATCCAAGGCCCTGCATACAGCAAATTTCGCTTAGCAGCCTGGGGGCCAACCAGGGCGCGGGCAATCAAATAGCCTACCGCTAGGGCGATCGCCATCAATAGCAAAAAGGACGCAACAAACGCTAAGTTCAAACCCACGGCAGATTCCTTTATTTTGACGAGGCCAGGAAAGAGACGATGCTCGGGCATAGCCTACCATGACACTTTAGAATTCTCTATCGTTCAATAGTGTCTTCTAATGCCTGGCGAATTTCTTCTGTCACTGCGGCGACAGCGGCGCGGCCCGCTTTGCGGTTTTGCTGATAGTCGGCCAGACGGGGTGTGATGGCAATGGGTGGTTGCACGGTCATGGTGATAGTGCGATCGCCCAATCGAGGCCGACCCGGCAGCTTGTCGCCCGCCAACCGCGCCAGCATGTCAGACATTAACAGCGTTGTCTCCGCACAGCGCTCAAAAGAGAGCTTCTCTTTTATATACAAACCATCGACCGCCACAAAGCTCTCCACGATTCGCATATGCAACTCCCTCAGGCTCGCTTCTTGCGCCGCCCAGTCAGCCAAGCCTTTTTCTAGCATAGACAGCGTAGAAAGCTCGGGCAAATCATCCCGGTAAATATAGTTCCAGCTCGCTTCTTCTATTCGCCGACAGCGATCAACAAAAGTTCCTTTCCCCGATAGATCAAAAAACTGTTCTGATACTTGCAAAGCCTGATCCAACAAGTTTTTAAGCCGGTGAGAACAAACTTCATCCGCTGTCTCAGGCTCAGTCTCAACCGTTGGCGGATCGGCTATTTCGACAGTCGTAAGCTTTTTGTGATGACAGCGGCTGTAAAAGGTTTCCATGGTTTTAATCAAATGCTCGCCCAACCCCAATATCCGCAGATAACAGTCCTTTTCTAAGGGGTTTTTAGAAGCCACTGGTTGCAGTCCGCTTTGTGCTTCTAGCTTCGATAAAAGTTTAGCCAGCGCCGGCCAGTTAGACTGCATATAGCGGTACTGAATGCCAATTGGCAACACAAATACCGCCGGAATGTCTAAATGATTTTCGCCAGCGTCATGGCCACGCTGCAAATCCTCTGCGCACCAAAATCCTAACTGGGCCACACCGGGCTCTAGCGGGCCAAGGCGTTCACTGTGCCCATTGGTCGCCCCTTCAGGCGCAACGACCATCGGCATGTCACCTTCTGCCATCAGCTTCCGGGCCGCTTTTAGCCCCACCCAATCTGGCCTGCGCCCCCGGCGAATGGGTACGCCCCCAATCCGCGAAAGCAGCCAGCCGATGCCGTTGCCCGCCCATATTGTCATCCCCCGTTCGTAGATAAAATGGGTATGTACAGGCTGCTTTAGCTTGATGCCTCTGGCTTTGGCTGCTTGATTGACTGCCCTAGAGCACAAATACAGGCCGCTGAGCGGATCGTCTACTTCTACATGACGCACGGCCATCAAAAAGCGGGCTGTTTTTGCTTCAAACTGAGCGTAAAGGTCAACCAGATGCTCAATATTCTTGACCTCAATGCTGCGAATGCCAGCGGGTAACCAGGGCCGAACGCGCACTCGCAGGAAGAAAGGGAGCATCCAGTGAACGACCCGCATCACCCAGGGATTGTAGGCAGTGGGGATGAAACGAAGGGGCGGCTGAACATGGCGAACAGGCTGAGGCATAAGAACTTCGACTACGCTCAGCCGAATGAGAGAGCAGGATCCAAAAAAGGGCCAAAGCGAATTGTATCAACGCTTTGGCCCTTTTATAGGTTAAGTTTTCGCTTGTAAAATAGGCGTTGCGCCCATCTTAGTAGGCCAGCTAGTTGGGCACCACTTGAACGATGAGCGATCGCCTGTCAAAGGTCTGTACCTTACTGACTTTTGATAGATCTTCGACTACCCGGTTGAGCAAATCAGTGGCGCGATCGCGGTGCTGGTGTTCACGACCCCGCAGCCGCACTTGAAACTTCACCGAGTCGCCGCGCTCTAGCCAGGCCAAAGCCTTGTCAATCCGCACTTGATAATCAGAATCGCCGACATTGGGCCGCAGTCTGACCTCTTTGACAGAAGTGCGAGCGCTTTGCTTTTGGCGCTTACGGCTTTGATACTGGTGCTTGCCGTAGTCCAAAATTTTTGCGACGGGATTTTCTTGGTCAGGTGAGACCACCACAAGGTCAAGTTTGGCCGCCTTGGCTAAGGCCAACGCTTCCGACGTGTCCGTCAGGCCGCGATTGGTACCTTCATTGTCAATCAGAAGAACCTGTGCGGCTCGGATCTGTTGATTGATTAGTGGCTTCTTAGCGATAGTTTTTTCCTCTTAAAGAACGCAACATGAGTTGAAAATGGTAAGTGAGATGACTCTCTCATATATATTCCAATATATAGAGTATTTTAATCGAACTTACCAGGGGGAAAGCCCCCCCTGGCAATGTGTCTTTACAAATGAGCCGCAAACGGCCCGAAAATAGGCCGCCAGCGAGTCAGCAGCAGGCTAGATGCGGACACAGCCGCCATCAAACAGTGGTACGGTCATGCTGAAGTTTTCGCCATAGGTGAGCTTTTGCTCTTCCAAAATGCCCAAGGCGATTTGCTCACCGAGACGTGCCGACTCGTAGTAGTCGGTAAAGTAGTGAACACCGCCCCAGTTGCGACCGACCGAAATATTGGCGGCGAGCTTATTGAGTTCACCTTCGACCGTCAGGGCCAGGCTGTGGTCAACCGACTCTAGCTGAGTGCCGGTGCGGGTGATGACGTAGGGCTGGGGCAATACATGACCATGGTCAAAGAAGGCTTTGAGAATGGTGACGCAAGCGCCTGCTACGGTGGCGTGACCCGCACCGTAAGCGGGGTGCATCGGTGAGCCTTCAGCGAAGGCCATGGGCAGCAGGTAGACATTTTCCTGCTCGAATTCCTGCTGGGTCTCGTGGCAGCTATGGCCCAGGCTTGCCAGGTACTGTTCGTTTTGAACCTTGTTGTGGCGGGCGACTTTGTGCAGGGTGTCACTGATTTTGTCGCTGAGCGCGGAAACCGGGGCCAGGCTGCCGGGCTGGGTGTTGCGCCACTGGTGAATGCGACCGGCGATCGCCTCGGGCCGCAGGCGGCGATGCACATTAAACTTTTGATAGCGCACCGCTTTAAGCGCACGGGTGGCCACTTCTGTGACGAGCGAAAGAATGTGCGGCCCGCCAAAGTGAGCAAAGCCCTGCTGGTGGTCAAGCGTGTCGTTTGCCTGGAACGGAATGCCGGGATCAAACGGCACGCCCATTGCCATCATCGATAGGCAGGCGTTGAAGTATGCCTGGTAAAGTGCGTCATAGTGAACGTAAGTTGCCAGGTCACGCGGCGTGGTGATAAAGCGATACTTATGGTCACCGTCTTCGTAGGTTTCTTTCCGCCTCAGGTCTGCGCCGTTTTGCACATCTAGCCACCACTGCCAGGTGGTCATGTAGTCTTTATTTGGCGTGGCTGTGCGCACCTTGTTGTCAAAGACCATTGCCCCGTAAGCGACCAGGCCGTCTAGTACGCCGTCTTTATCGTTGCCTAGCTCGGGGGTGCCCCGGCTGAGAAACTGAGAGAGGTAAGGGCCGCTGGTATCACCAAAGGCCGTCCCGCGAAAGGCGTTTTGAGTATTGAGCGGGCCTCGGCGACGGGCACGGGCCGCGTCAGTCAGGGGTAAGGGGGTATTTTGAAACCAGGCCAAATTGTTGAGTCGTTCGACCGCAGCGGCTACCTCGGGATGGCTGCCAAACTCGGCAAAGGGAACGTCTCTCAGCAGGGCCATTTCGTATACTTCGGCGACTTCGGCGATGAACTCATCGCTGTCGAGCACTGGCGCGGGCGGCATTGTAATCGATTGGCCGTCGGGGCCTTCGAGGTCAAAAACCAGGCCAGCCCCGGCGCTTTCCCAGGCCCGAACGCTGACATCCTGCTGCTGAGTGTATTGAGATTTCCATTCAATTTTTTCACCGACGGCTAGCCTTTGGGGCGTGCCCTTTGGCCCTAGCGGCGTGTCTTGAAAGTCGCGCATATCACCCGAATCGATCCCGCGAACAAACTTTTGATAGTCGGCAGGGTTACAAATCAGGCCGTCTGTTTCGTCGTGGGGCAGGCCCTTGGTGTAGTTGGCCAGGTGAGAAGATCGCGTGCCCCGATCTGGATTTGAAACTTCATCAAAGCGGTAGCGCATTTCTTCGCCGTTGGCTTTGTGCTGGGCATGGGGACGATCGTAGGCAAGCTTAGCCGCAGCGGTGCGCAGATCTAATGCTTGCTTTTTGCGTGATTCCATCGGTGTGTTCCTCTGATGAACAGTTCAAGTGATGACACCAATCTATGGAATCTCTTTGAGGAATCGCAGTACCCGCCAGGGCCATTTGGGCTGTCTACTAAAGGCCACTTAAGTAGCGCCAGGTACCGACACCGGCGGCAATACCGATGGCGAGTACGACCGGGGTTAGCCAGGCGGCGATGCGGTCGGGAAAAGCTTGAATTCGAGCGAAGCCGCTGTAGAGCGTGATGAGCGTATGGGAGAACGCCCACAAAATAGCGAGCAAGATCAAGAGGGGCGCGCTTGAAGTATTGGCGGCTTGAATAAGCGCCGTGAGGATAAACAGAACGCCCAAAGGGACAAGGGCACTACCTAGAATGAAAATATCGGCAACCCAAAGGCCGCGTATGCTGAGCCAAACTCGCGCGCTGGCGACGCTCAGCACCATGGCGACAAACGTCAGTCCGCCTGCGGCCCATAGCTGCGAGGCCATAAGCCAGCTATCGGTTGCCAGGTGCTGCATACCGCCAGTGACAAAGCAAAGGTTGGCCAGTACGGCCAGGCCATAGCCGACGAGGGTGAGCTGCCGGTGGGTAAGCTGCTGGTAAAGCGGCACCATTTCGCCAGCGGGGTTGCTGAGTAGCCGCAGGATGTTGCCTGTGCCGGAAAGGAAGGGTTGGTTCAGGCGGCGAGGGGGGGATGGC